>NZ_JBIWFT010000034.1:0-69619 GCF_044763205.1 Kitasatospora sp. NPDC096204 | reverse complement strand
TCACCCCGCACCCGGGCCGGGCGTGCCGCGCTTGCCCCGCCGCCCCCCGACCCCCCCGGCGGGCGCGACACGGCGCCCCGCCCGACTTCCCCCCCCGGCCGTTCGCGCATAAAAGCAGGTGAACGGGGGTGGCGGCCCCCGGTAGGGTCCGGCGGGTGACGAACTGGCGTGAGATCTACGAGAACGACTGCGCGCTGCCCGCGGGGCCCGGGCTGGACGAGCTGGTCGCGGAGCTGGCGGAGGCCCTGGGGGACCCGGACCCGGAGATCCGGGACGGTTACCCGTACGCGGTGCTGGCGGCCTGGATCGAGCGCGGGGTGATCGACGCCGAGCGGTGTCTGGCGCTCGGCGATCTGATGGTGGAACGTTTCGCCCATCCGCGGATCGAGGCCCGGACGTTCGCCCCGCTCGTCCTGGTGATGGTCGTGAACCAGGGCCACCTCAGGCCCGGGTGGATCGACGCGTTCGCCGCCTGGTACCGCTCGGAGGCCGACCTGCGCGGCCGTGACGAGACGCTCGGCTGGCTGCACGCCGTGGCGCACGGCGCGGACCTGCTCGGGGTCTGCGGTCTGCGGTCCGAGGTCGACCCCGCACCGCTGCTGGGGCTCGCCGCGGAGCGCCTGCTCGCACCGACCGACCACCTGTTCGCCGAACGGGAGGACAACCGGCTCGCCAGGGCCCTCGCCCTCGTCCTCACCCGCCCCGACCTGACGCCGGAGCGGTCGACCGCCTGGCTGTCGACGGTGGGCGACGCGTTCGTCGGGATGGAGCGCGGGCCGATGCCGGTCTGGGCCTCCAACACACTCCGCACCCTGCTCGCCCTGTACGCCCTGGCGGACCTCGGGGTGCCCACGGAACGCGGGGGGAACCCCGTCCCGCTGGCTCACGGCGCCGCGGTCAAGACCCGGCTGGCCGAGGTGCTGCGCCCGGTGTTCCCGTACGCCTGAGACGGCGGACGGCGGACGGCGGGCAGCGGACGGCCGACAGTCTGCGTGAGAAGTCGGACGGGCCGACGTCTCACGCAGGCGTGTCCGGGCCCCGGCGGCCTACGAGGGGCGGCGTCCCCAGCAGGTGACCATCATCCAGGCGGTGTCGCTGAAAGCCGGGTCGTCCAGGTGGGCGACGGCCGCCGTGATCTGCTCGGCGGTCATGAGTCCGGTGGCGATGAGCCCGGGGGTGGCCCGGGCGAAGCACCGGCGCCAGAACGCGTCCGCCTTCTCGTCCGTGCCGCACACGGCGACGCGGATGGTCATGCCGATGTCGGTGAGGCCGGAACGGGCCATGGCCGCGGGGATGCGGCGGGCCCAGGAGTGGTCGGTGCCGTGGGTCCGGGCCGGCAACTGCCGGCAGGCCTTGAGTAGTTCGGCGAACCGCGGACAGGGGGAGGCGGAGGCCGCGGTGGCGACCGTCCCGCGCAGCACCCGGGGCGCGTCGGCCTCGGCGGCCCGGCGCAACCGCCCGGCGGGCAGCCGGAGGGCGTAGATGCCGACGCGCTCGATCTCTCCGGTGGCGACGCGGAGCGTCACCGAGAAGGTGTGCCCGTCCGGGGCCGTGAAGGCCACCATGTCCCGGAAGGTCGCCTCGTCCGGCACCTCGGCCCGGGAGAGGGGGAGCAGTCGCTGCGCACCCTCGGGGGTGAGGCCTTCCCGGGTACGGAAGTACAGGTTCGCCGTGTCGTGCGGGATCCCGGGGGCGTCCAGGACCTCGTCCAGGGGCCGGATCCCGTCGAGGTGCACCCAGGTCTTGACCAGGCCCCGGACCGCGTCGAAGTCGCACAGCTCCGTCGAACCGTCGTGGAGGGAGCTCCAGGCCGAGATCAGGCCGATCGCTCAGCCTGTGACGGATGGTTCGCCAGGCTCCCGAATGCTCACAAGTAGCCGAATCGGAACGATTGTGTCCGATCGTCAGCTGGTCTGCGTGAGATCTGTGGTGCGAACCCGACCGTGTGTGGCGGGTCGCTGTTAGGCTGCGCGCCTGAATACGAACTCTCCACGATGTAAAAGGACTTGGAAGAGAGGGTGAAGGACTCCCGTCCTCCACTGCCGCCCGCCGACACCCGAGGATGCGTGTGAGACCCGAAGACGTCCCCCTGCTGTTCCAGGAGTTGGCCCGCGAGTTCGCGGACGCGACCGGCATGTCGGTGGCGGCGACCGGGTCGTTGGCCCGCGGCGACCACCGCACCGGACCGGGCGGCGAGGTCCTCTCCAACCTCGACCTGGTCCACGTCGTGGCCGAGGACGCGGACGTGCCGGACGTCCGCGCCCTGGTGGGGCGCAGGATGCGGCGGATCGCCGACACCTTCCGGATCGAGACGACCTCCGTCATCGCCAGGCTGCCGGCCTTCCGGCAGGCGGGCCACGCCCACTACCGGATCAGCATGCGGCGCGAGTGGTTCTGCGACGGCCTCGGGCTCGGCCCTGAGGCCTTCGAGGGCCCCGGCCGCGACGAGGACGACCTTCGGACGGCGCTCGCCTGGATGATGCAGCCCGTCCCCTACTACCTGTCGAAGGCGACGGCCGTGGACCCGACGACCAACCTCGCCAAGGCCCGTAGGGCCGCGACGCGGCTGGCCGACCGGTTCGACCTGGCGGCTGTGCGCGACGGACTCGACGACCTCCCGGGCACACTGCGCACCCTGATCGCCGAACACGGCGTCACCCCGCTGGAGTCCACGGCCCGTTACCTCGCGGCCCCCACCCACCCCGACATCGCGCAGCTCGTCCGCGACGCGGTCTTCGTCGAGAGCATGGGCCTGCCCTCCGCCGACTCGATGGTCGTCCTGCTGCCGTCCGCTCCGAACTGACCGGCCGTCCCGAACTGACCGTCCGCTCCGAACTGACCGGCCGTCCCGAACTGGCCGCGTCCGTCCCGAACTGATCGGCCGCTCCGAACTGGCCATCCGTCCCGAACAGGCCGTCCGTCCCGAACCGACCCGTACCGGAGAACGCCCATGTCCACCCGGCAGCACGTGGAGATCCTGCCCCCGCACCCGCTGCGGGCCGGCTACGACCGGTCCCTGGCCCGCGGCTCGATCGCCGACGACTTCCAACGGCGCCTGGAGCCGGGCAACTTCAACCCCGGCTACCTCGGCGCCCTGACCGAGCGGGTCGAGCGGGCGCTGGGGGAGGACCCGGCGGACGAGACCATGCGGTGGCGCCTGGCGTTCCTGCTGCTCCAGAACGACGCCACCGCGGCCGCCGTCGAACGGGCCGAGGCCCTGCTCACCGGAGCCACCCTCCCGCAGGCCGTCCGCCTCGCCCACCTGGTGGCCGGCATCCGCGGCCGGGCCGACCAGCCGCGCACCGGCCGTCGGGTCCGGCGGGTCAACTGGTCGATCAACAACCGCTGTCCGATGTCCTGCCAGGGCTGCTACAACCCGTTCGCCGCGGAGCAGATCGACCTGGCCCAGGCGGACCTGATCATCGGGAAGCTGGCCGCGCACGGCACCACCGACCTGGTCCTGGCCGGCGGGGACCCGCTGCTCTGGCCGCCGATCTTCGACGTGGTCGACCACGCCGTCGAGGCCGGCCTCAAGGTCGGTCTCGACACCACCGGCTACACCCTCACCGCCGGGAAGCTCGCCCGGCTGCGCGGGCTGTCCTCGTTGCGGCTGCCGCTGGACGCCGTCACCGCGGACGTGCAGCGCGCCTTCCGGCGCAGCCCGGACGGCAACCTCCTGCGGGCGCTGCTGGACTCCCTCGACCTGTGCGACGCCGAGGGCTTCGACCGGGTGCGGGTGCACACCGTGGCGAGCGCCGAGAACCTCCACCAGCTGCCGGAGCTCGCGGCCGAGGTGATGTCCCACCCGTCGGTCGCCCAGTGGGTGATCTTCCAGTGGTGGGGCCGACGGGCCTCGCCGGCCACGGTCCGCCGGCTCGGGGTGGCGGTCGAGGAGGTCCGCGAGGTCGTGGAGGCGATCCGCCGGGACCACCCCGGCCGGGAGATCCACCTCGCGGAGAGCAGTCAGCGGGAGCTGCTGAACTGGATGATCCAGTCGAGCGGGCAGGTCGTCACCTTCGGGTCGGGGGCGGAGGAGGAGTTCATCCTGGGCAACCTGCTGACGGACGAGGTGGAGGAGATCCTGACCCACCCGATCCTGGACTTCGAGGCGATGTCCCGGGGGATCCCGGTCACCCCGGGGACGGTGTTCGGCCCGGCGGACGCCGCGCGGGGCTGACGCCCCCGGCGGCCTGGCTGATAACGGAACGGTTGCGGAGCCCGCCATTCCCGTGCCCGGGGCTTGACGGCACGGGGAGGGCGGGCGTTTGCTGTGTCCGCTCGTTGGAACCTGTTTGGTTCTGGTTTGTTTTGTGTGTTTGAACGTTCAAAACAGCCGAGCTACCCCCGTTGCCCCCGCCATGCCCCATCACCCCCTTCGCACCACAGCCTTCCGGCGCCACCCCACCGAGAGGAATGCAATGTCACACCTTTCCCGACGCGACCTTCTCCGCGCCTCCGGAGCCGGCCTGCTGGCCGTCGCCGCCGGCGGCACCCTCGCGGCCTGCGGCGGCGGCTCCGGCTCGGGAGGCGCCGCCGGCGGGGACGCCGACACCGGCACGATCACCGTCTGGTCCTGGGCCACCGCCGCCGACGCCCTGCGCGGGATCGTCCCGGCCTTCGAGAAGGACAACCCGGGGATCAAGGTCGACGTCCAGGACATCGGCGAGCCCGCCATCTGGGACAAGATCACCGTCGGCCTGGCGGCCGGCGGCCAGGGCCTCGGCGACGTCCTGCACATCGGCTGTGACTACCTGCCCGGCTACCAGGAGAAGTTCCCCGGCGGCCTGGCCGACCTCTCCGCACTCGGCGCGGACGCCCACAAGGACAAGTTCGCCAAGGGCCTGTGGCCGGTCGTCAGCGGCAAGGACGGCCACGCCTACGCGCTGCCCTGGGAGGTCAACCCGCTCGGCTTCTTCTACCGCAAGGACTACTTCGACAAGGCGGGCATCGACCCCGAGACCCTCGCCACCTGGGACGACCTGATCGCCGTCGCGGACCGCTTCAAGGCCGCCAACCCGGGCGTCGCCCTGATCGGCGTGAACAAGGCCGCCAACCCCACCCCCGACCTGGACTTCCTCCAGGCGCTGATGCAGCTCCAGGGGGCCTTCTACTTCGACCTCCAGGGGAAGATCACCGTCGGCTCCGAGCCGGCCGTGCGTGCGATGACCATCATCAAGCGGCTGGAGGAGGCCGGGCTGATCGGCGACACCCCCGGCGTCCAGAGCTGGCCGCCGGTGATGAAGACCGGCAAGCTCGCGGTGGCCGCGATGCCCGCCTGGGTCGCGCACTACCTGGAGAAGAAGTTCCCCGACCAGAGCGGCAACTGGCGCCTCACCAAGCCCCCGGCGGTCACCCCCGGCGGCAGGCGCACCGCCCTGGTCAACTCCACCCACCTGGCCGTCGCCGCCTCCAGCCCGCGCCGCCGGGCCGCCTGGAAGTTCGTCGAGTACGCCGTCACCCGCCCCGCCTCGGTGAACGCCATGTTCAACGCGGGCGGCGTCTTCCCCGCTCTCACCGAGGCCTACACCGACCCGCTGTACGCGGCGCCGAGCGCCTTCTACGGCGGCCAGCCGGTGCTCAGGACCTTCGCCGACCTCGCCACCGAGGGCGGCGACCCCACCAACTACTCCGGCGACTACGCCCGCGCCCTCAAGCTCGTCAGCGACGCCCAGACCAAGGTCCTGCTCAAGGGCGCCGACCCGGCCGCCGTCCTCCAGGACGCCGCCAAGCAGCTCGCCCAGCAGACGGGGCGCGGTATCGTATGAGTGCCGCCAGCCCGACCGCCTCCGGCCTCGACGGAAAGTCCAGGCCGACCGCCTCCGGCCTCGACGGAAAGTCCAGGCCGAGTCGTTGGCGCCGCGGCGCGGTGCCCTACCTGCTGCTCGCCCCGGCGCTGCTCACCTTCGCCGTGTTCAAGGTCTACCCGATCGTCGACTCGCTGCTGCTGTCCTTCACCACCGGCGCCGGCAGCGCCACCCGCAACGCCGGCCTCGCCAACTACCAGCGTTTGCTGGATGATCCGCTGTTCTGGACGGCCCTGCGCAACACCGGCGAGATCCTCGTCGTGCAGGTCCCGCTGATGCTCGGACTGGCCCTGCTGATGGCCGTCGGCATCAACTCCGCCATGGTGCGCTGGCGTACGGTGTGGCGGCTCGGCGTCTTCATGCCCTCGGTCACCGGCCTGGTCGCCACCGGCGTGATATTCGCCTACCTGCTCAAGGCCGACGACGGCGCGGTCAACTGGGTCCTGAACGCCGTCGGCCTGCCCTCCGTCGACTGGCTGGGCCAGCCCGTCTGGGCCCGGATGGCCGTCGTCGTCGTGCTCACCTGGCACTACACCGGCTACAACGCCGTCATCTACCTCGCCGGACTCCAGTCCATCCCGCGGGAGTTGTACGAGGCCGCGATGGTCGACGGGGCCGGACCGATCCGCCGGTTCACCTCGATCACCGTTCCCGCGCTGCGCCCGGTGCTGCTGTTCACCGTCGTGCTCTCCACCATCGGCACGCTCCAGCTCTTCGACGAGCCGTACGTGCTGACCGGCGGCGGGCCTGACAACGCCACCCTGACCGTCGCCATGTACCTGTACCAGAACGGCTTCCGGTTCTTCGACTTCGGCTACGCCTCCGCCATCGCGTACGCGCTCACCCTGCTGGTGTCGGTGCTCGGTGCCGTCCAGATGCGCCTGATGGGAGAGCGCGAGAAGTGACCCCCAAGACCGTTACCCCCACCGGTACCACCCCCGAGAGCACGAACCCCGACGGCACGAGCTCCGGGAGCTCGGCCCCCCGGAGAGCGGCCCCCCGGAACCCGAACCCCCTCAAGAAGCTCCGCGGTTGGCCGCTGACGTTCCTCCTCGCCGGCGTCACCGGGCTGTCGATCGCCCCCTTCTACTGGCTGGTGGTCTCCTCCACCCGCAGGGACACCGAGGTCTTCGACTGGCCGCCCAAGCTGCTGCCCGGCGGGAGCCTCGGCGAGAACCTGAGCCACCTGGAGCAGAAGATCGGCCTGCTCCGGGTGGTCGGGAACTCCCTGCTGGTGGCGGGAGTCCAGACGCTCGGCGCGCTGGTCGTGGCGCTGCTCGCGGGCTACGCCTTCGCCAAGTTCCGCTTTCGCGGCCGCACCCTGCTGTTCGCGCTGCTGCTCTCCACCCTCGTGGTGCCCGAACAGGTCCTGCTGGTACCGCTGTTCAAGATGATGATGAACTTCGGCCTGCTGGACACCTACCAGGCGCTGATCCTGCCGGGCCTGTGCGTGCCGTTCGCCATCTTCCTGATGCGGCAGTCGCTGAGCAGCCTTCCGGACGAACTCCTGGACGCCGCCCGGGTGGACGGCGCGGGCGAGCTGCGGGTGCTGTTCAGCGTGGTGGTGCCGGTCATGCGGCCGGTGCTGGCGGCCCTGTCGATCTTCCTCTTCCTGGGCTCCTGGAACCAGTTCGTCTGGCCTCTGATCGCCCTGCGCAGCCCCGAGATGCACACCCTGCCGGTCGCCCTGGCGACGCTGCACGGCAACAAGTCCAACACCGACTACGGCGCGATCCTCTCCGGCACCGCGCTGTCCACCCTGCCGATGATGGTCCTCTTCCTGGTCCTCCAGCGGCAGTTCATCTCCGGCCTGCTGGCCGGCGCCACGAAGGGCTGAGCATGACCGAGACGAACGACGCCGCGGCCGAGGTCTGGGAGCCGCACGCCCCCACCGCCGCCGGGACCCCGCGACCGCTGGACGCCGACGGGCTGGACCTGCGGGTGAGCGGTACGGGCACGGTGCGCAGGATCGCCGACGGGGTGGTGGAGGTCAGCGCCGAGGGCAAGGGCGAGGTGCGGATCGAGTGGCGGGTGCCCTGCGTCGACGCCACCGCCCTCTGGACCCCCGAGCCGCGCGGCACCGGCTGGCTGCCCGCCGCCTGGAGCGCCCCGCGCCGCACCTCGCTGGCCAACGGCGCGCCGATCGCCGCGCTGGTCGGCACCGGGGACGTCGCCCTGTGCGCCTTCGCGGCCTGGCGCCCGGACGTGCTGGCCGGGGCCGGTGTGGTCGAGGAGACCGGGGAGTTCCGGTTCTGGGCCCAGGCGGCCGACCGGCTCACCGTCCGGATCGACACCTCGCGCCGCCACTTCGGCCGCGCCCTGGCCGACCTCGCCGCCTGGTGGGGCGAGGGCCGCACCGCCGACATCCCGGAGGCCGCCCGCCGTCCCGCGTACTCCACCTGGTACTCGATGCACCAGGACATCACGCCCGAGGGCGTCGAGACCCAGGCCGCGCTCGGCAAGGAACTGGGCCTGGACGTGATCATCGTGGACGACGGCTGGATGACCGCCGACCGCACCCGCGGCTACGCCCACTGCGGCGACTGGGAGCCGGTCTCGCTGCCCGACACCGCCGACCACGTCCGGCGGGTGCACGACCTCGGCGTGCGCTACATGCTCTGGTACGCGCTGCCGTTCATCGGCAAGGACAGCGCCGCGTACCGGGAGATCGGCCACCTCGCGCTGGCCGACGTCGCCCACATGGGCGCGATCGTCGCCGACCCGCGCCACCCCGAGGTCCGGGCCTTCCTCACCGACCGGCTCGCCCGGGCCGTCGAGGAGTGGGGCATGGACGGCCTCAAGGTGGACTTCGTCGACTGGTTCGCCCGGGCCGCCGAGAGTGCCGACGCCCCGCCGGCCCGCCCCGGTGCGGACTGCGCGAGCGTCGAGGAGGGCGTGGAACGGCTGCTCGCCGCGATCCGCGGCCGGATCACCGCCGCGAACCCGGAGGCGATGATCGAGCACCGCCAGCCGTACGTCAGCCCCGGCCTGTGGCCGTACGCCACCATGATCCGCGCCACCGACTGCCCGCTCAGCCCGCAGGAGAACCGGCAGCGGACCATCGACGTGCGGCTGGCCGCCGGGCCCGTCCCGGTCCACGCGGACATGCTGATGTGGCACCCCGGCGAGCCGGCCGAGCAGGTCGCCTGCCACCTGATCAACGTGCTGTTCTCGGTGCCCCAGGTCTCCGTCGACCTCGCCGCGCAGAGCGAGGGCCAGCGCGAGGCGATCGCCTTCTGGCTGGGCGTCTTCCGCGAGCACACCGCCACCCTCCAGCTCGGCGAACTGCTCCCGGCCCGCCCGGACCTCGGCTACCCGATGGTCACCGCGCGCGGCACCGACACCGTGGCCGTGGCCCGGTACGCCGCGCTGCCGGTGGACGCCTCCGGCGAGGACTGGCGGACCCTGCTGGTGGCCAACGCCGACGCCGACCCGGACGTCCGGCTCACCGGCGGCCGCGGGCAGGTGGCGGTGACGGTGCGGGACGCCCGGGGGCGTATCGTCCGGCAGGGCGAGGTCGAGCTGGACCGGGCGGACACGATCCCCGTGCCGCGCGGCGGGCTGCTGATCCTGCGCCGGGCCTGACCCGCGCCGGGCCTGAGTCCGCGCCGGGCCTGAGTCCGCGCCGGGCCTGACTCCGTGTCGGGCCCGCCTTCGAGTCGGGCTCGACCGTGTGCCGGGTCCGACTCCGTCCCGAGCCCCCGACCACCCCTGGAGAACCGCATGCCCGACGGACCGCACCGGCCGCGCCGCGGCGCCACCACGATCGAGGAGGTGGCCCGGGCGGCCGGGGTCTCCCGGCAGACCGTCTCCAACACGCTCAACGCGCCGCACCGGGTCCGCCCGGAGACGCTGGAGCGGGTGAACACGGCGATCCGCGAACTCGGCTACCAGCCCGACCAGTCGGCGCGCTCGCTGCGCAGCGGTGCCCGGCGCACCATCGGCTACCTCGCCCCGGTGGACGACCCGCTCGACCCCAACCCGCTGATGGCCGGCTTCCTGGAGGCCCTGGTCGACGCGGCCGGGGCGGCCGGGCAGCGGGTGCTGCTGTTCCGTCCCGGGCAGGGCACGGCCGACCCGGTGGCCGCGATCGACGAACTGGTCGCGGCCCGCCAGGTGGACGGGCTGGTGCTGGCCGACGTGCTGCGCGAGGACGTCCGGATCGCCCATGTGGCCCGGCTCGGCGTCCCGTTCGTCAGCTTCGGACGGACCGGGCCGGCGGCGCCGCAGTGCTGGGTGGACATCGACAACGAGGCGGCGATGGCCGACGTGGTGCGGCACCTCGCGGCGCTCGGCCACCGTCGGATCGGCTACCTCGGGGCCGCCGAGGAACTGCCCTGGATGGCGGCGCGGCGGGCCGGTTTCCTGGCCGAGGCACACCGGTTGGGCCTGTCCGCGGTGGCGACGGGTGCCGCCGAGGCGGGGGTCTCCGGGACGGCCGCGGGCTCGGCGGTGGCCTCCGTACGGGCGCTGCTGCGCGGGCCCGACCGGCCCACCGCCTTCGCGGCCGGTGACGACCTGCTGGCGCTGGACGTCTACGAGGCCGTCCGGGCGGAGGGACTGGTGGTCGGGCCCGGCGGGGTGGCGGTCACCGGCTTCCACGACACGCCGCTCTGCCGGCACCTCCACCCGGCGCTGACCTCGGTCCGGCTGCCGCTGCGGGCGATCGCCACGGCGATGGTCGGCCGGCTGCTGGACCGGGTGCGCGGGGAGGCGGCGCCGGCCGAGGGGCTGGAGCTGCCCACCGAGCTGGTGGTGCGGGGCAGTTCGGGCCGGTCCGGCGGGGCGGAGCCGTCCGGCTGGTCGGGCTGGTTCTGTTAGCCCGGCCGGGCCGGGCTGGTTCGGTTGGCCGGGCTGGTGCGGTTCGGTCAGCTGGGCCGGTCCGTGCGGTCGGCCGTCGCCGCCACGATCAGCTCGCCGACCAGCCCGGCGGCGGCCGCCCGCTGCTCGGCGGGCAGGGCGTCGTCGGTCACCAGGACGTCCAGCTGGTCCAGGTCGGCGAAGGAGGCCAGGCCGACCGCGTTCCACTTGGTGTGGTCGGCCACCACGACCACCCGGCGGGCCGAGCGCAGGAAGGCGCGGTTGGTCTCCGCCTCTGCCAGGTTCGGGGTGGTCAGCCCGGCCTCGGGGGAGAGGCCGTGGCAGCCCAGGATCAGCAGGTTGACGTGCAGGGAGCGGATCGCCTGGTCGGCCACCGGCCCGACCAGGGCGTCCGAGGGGGTCCGCACCCCGCCGGTGCGGATCACCGTGGCGGTGGCCGGGGTGCCGTCCTCGGCGGGCTGCTCCAGCAGCTCGGCGATCCGCAGCGAGTTGGTCACCACGGTGAGGCCCTCGACGGCGCGCAGGTGCCGGGCGACCGCGTACGTGGTCGTCCCACCGGCGAGCCCGACCGCCGAACCCGGTGGGACGAGTGCGGCGGCGGCCCGGGCGATCGCGTCCTTGGCGGGCAGCTCCCAGTTCGCCTTGGTCTCGAACCCGGGTTCGCCGGTGGCCGGCGCCTCGACCCGGACGGCGCCGCCGTGCACCTTGTGCACCAGGCCGCGGCGGGCCAGCGCGTCGAGGTCGCGGCGCACGGTCATGTCGGAGACCCCGAGGTCGCGGACCAGTTCGGTGACCCGGACCCCGCCGCGCGCGCGGATCTGCTCCAGGATCAGCACGCGGCGCTGTCCGGCGAGCGGTTGGGCGCTGTCAGCCATCGGGAGGCCCCCTTCGTCCACTGCTGGTGAGTGGTGCTGGTGGATAATGTTTGAGATTGTAGCTTTCTGTTGATTCCCATCGATCCCCGAACCTCAGCGATCCACATCGATCCCCTCGATTCCAATGGCTTCACTCGCTTCACCCACTTCACTCGGAGGAAGAAGGGCCATGCCCGGGACGTCCCTGACCCAGCCCACCACCGTCAGGACCGTGACCACCCTCGCGGACGGTCGGCAGCTGATCTACTACGACAGCGGCGCCGCCGACCCCCGGGGCGCGGTGGACGAACGGCCGCTCGACCCGCAGGTCCCCGGCTCCGAGGTCCGGCTGGACCCGGCCACCGGCGACTGGGTCACCATCGCGGCCCACCGCCAGGCGCGCACCTACCGGCCGCCGGCCGAGGAGTGCCCGCTCTGCCCGTCCCGGGACGGGCGGCTCAGCGAGATCCCGGCCGGGGACTACCAGGTGGCCGTCTTCGAGAACCGCTTCCCCTCGCTGGCCGGCGAGCCCACGGAGCCCGTCCGGGCGGCCGAGGGCCTGTGGGCCGGCGGTCCGGGCGCCGGCCGCTGCGAGGTGGTCTGCTTCACCGCCGACCACGACGCCTCCTTCGCCGACCTCACCCCCGAACGCGCCCGGTTGGTCCTGGACGCCTGGACCGACCGCACCGCCGAACTCTCCGCCCTGCCCGGCGTGCGGCAGGTCTACTGCTTCGAGAACCGGGGCGCCGAGATCGGCGTCACCCTCGCCCACCCGCACGGCCAGATCTACGCCCTGCCCTTCACCACCCCGCGCACCGCCCGGATGGCCGCCCGCGCCGCCGAACACCGCGCCGGAACCGGCCGCAACCTCTTCGAGGACCTGCTCTCCGCCGAACGCGCCCACGGCGAGCGCGTCGTGCTCGCCGGGACACACTGGACGGCCTTCGTCCCCTTCGCCGCCCGCTGGCCGTACGAGGTCCACCTGTACCCGCACCGCAGGGTGCCCGACCTGACCGCCCTGGACGCCGACCAGCGGGACGAATTCCCTTCCCTCTACCTGGAGTTGCTGCGCCGCTTCGACCGGCTCTTCGGCACCGGTCGCACCCCGTACATCTCCGCCTGGCACCAGGCCCCCGCCGGGCAGCGGGATGAACTCGCCCTGCACCTGGAGCTGTTCACCATCCGCCGCACCGCCGACAAGCTCAAGTACCTGGCCGGAGTGGAGTCCGGCATGGACGCCTTCGTCAACGACGTCACCCCCGAGGACGCGGCCCGCCGGCTGCGGGAGGTCGCTGGAGCATGAGTACCTTCACGGAGCTGTACGGCCGACCCGCCGAGGGGGAGTGGGCCGCCCCCGGCCGGGTCAACCTGATCGGCGAACACACCGACTACAACCTGGGGTTCGTCCTCCCGATCGCCCTGCCGCAGACCGTCCGCGCCCAGGCCGCCCGCCGGGAGGACGGGCTGCTGCGACTCTGGTCCGCCCAGGGCGGTGAACTCGTCACGCTCCCGGTCGACGGGCTCGCCCCCGGCTCGGTGCCCGGCTGGGCCGGCTACCCGGCCGGGGTGGTGTGGGCGCTGCGCGAGGCCGGGCACCCGGTCGGCGGGGCCGACCTCCGGCTGGACAGCGACGTGCCCAGCGGCGCCGGGCTCTCCTCCTCGGCCGCACTGGAGTGCGTCGTCGCCGCCGCCTACAACGACCTGTACGGGCTGGGGCTCCCGGCCGCGGAGCTGGCGGTGCTGGCCCAGCGCGCCGAGAACGCCTTCGTCGGCGTGCCCTGCGGGATCATGGACCAGATGGCCTCGATGTGCTGCCGCCCCGGGGCCGCGCTGTTCCTGGACAGCCGCGATCTGACGATGCGTCAGGTGCCGGTCGACCTCGCGGACGCCGGCCTCGCCCTGCTGGTCCTGGACACCCGGGTGAAGCACGACCTCGGCGACGGCGCCTACGCCGCGCTGCGGGCCGGCTGCGAACGGGCGGCCGCCCTGCTCGGGCTGCCCGCGCTGCGCTCGCTCCAGCCGTCCGCACTGGCCGACGCGCTCACCCGACTGCCCTCGGAGCTGGTTCCGCTGGTACGGCACGTGGTCACCGAGAACACCCGGGTGGAGGCAGCCGTCGCCCGGATGGACGCCGGCGACCTCGCCGCGCTCGGCCCGATCCTCACCGCCGGGCACGCCTCGCTGCGCGACGACTACCGGGTCTCCTGTCCGGAGACCGACCTCGCCGTCGAGGCCGCCCTGGCCGCCGGAGCCCACGGCGCGCGGATGACCGGCGGCGGCTTCGGCGGCTCGGTCATCGCCCTGGTGGACGCCGCCGCGGCGGAGCGCGTCGCCGCCGAGGTCACCGCCGCGTTCCGCGACGCCGGGTACGCCGAGCCGCGCACCCTCACCGCCGTCCCGGCGGAGGGGGCACGCCGGCTCGGCTGAGCCAGGCCCGGTGGGCGGGCGGGCTCGGCTGAATCAGGCCCGGTGGGCGCGACGGTTCGGCCGGGTCAGGCCCGGTGGGCGGCCGGGCGCTCCGGGGAGGCCTCCGCGAGCGCCCGGGTGACGGCGTCGACGCCCGCGCGCAGCCCGTACACCGGGGTGGCCGGCTGCTGCCGCCAGGACTCGTCGATCCCGCCCGCGTCCACGGTGTCGAAGCCCAACTCGTCGACCAGCGCCCGGACCACCCGCTTGGCCGCCTCGTCGTCCGACGCGACCGGCACGGCGAGCCGCTCGGGGTCGCCCGCCGGGCGCGGGCGCTCCAGCAGGTCCTGGGCGTAGGTGCCGTTGAACACCTTCACCACCCGGTGCCCGAGGTGCTGCTCCGTCCAGCGGCTCTCGGTCAGCCCGCCGTCCTCGATCGCGTCGATCCGGCCGTCGCGCTCCTTCGGGTAGTAGTTGCCGGTGTCGATCACCGCGACGCCCTCGGCAGCGCCGTCCAGCAGCCCGGCGGGCAGGTCCGGCACGCTCTTCAGCGGCACCGTCACCACCACGACCTGGGCGCCCCGCGCGGCCTCGGAGACCGTCACCGCCTTCGCCCCGGTCTCCTCGACCAGCGCCTTGAGCGTCTCCGGGCCGCGCGAGTTGGCCACCGAGACCTCGTGCCCCAGCGTCGTCAGCCGCCGCGTCAGGTTGCCGCCGATGTTGCCCGCGCCGATAATGCCGATCTTCATGGGAAGTCCTTCTTCGCGAGTGCTGTTGGGGACCGTCGCCTTGGCCCAACCACCCGGAGACCGCCCCGGATTCCCGATCGGCAGGGTGGTTTTCCCGGACCCACGGTAGAGGCGGGCCTGGTGCCGCCCCGGCGCCCGTCGCGAGGGTGGACGGCATGAACCACACTTCCTCCGACACCACCGTCTCCTCCGACAGCACCGTCCTCGTCACCGGCGGCACCAGCGGCATGGGCTTCGCCACCGCCCGCCACCTCCTCGCCGCCGGCGCCCGGGTCGTCATCACCGGCCGTGACGACACCCGGCTCGCCCGCGCCGCGGCGCGGCTCGACGCCGGCGACCGCCTGCTCACCGTCCGCGCCGACGCCTCCGTCCCCGCGGACCTCGCCCGGCTGGCCGACACCGTGCGGGAGCGCTACGGCCGGCTCGACGGCGTGTTCGCCAACGCCGGCGTGGCCGGCTTCCAGCCGGCCGGCGAGGTGACGGAGGCCGAGTTCGACCGGATGGTCGCCACCAACCTCAAGGGCGTCTTCTTCACCGTCCAGCACGCCCTGCCGCTGCTGGACGCCGCCGGCGGCGGATCCGTCGTCCTGAACGCCTCCTGGACCCCGCACCGAGGCCTGCCCGGCGCCGCCGTCTACGCCGCCACCAAGGCCGCCGTCCTCAGCCTCGCCCGCACCCTCGGCAGCGAACTCGCCGGGCGCGGCATCCGGGTCAACTCGGTCAGCCCCGGCTTCATCGTCACCGAGATGTTCCACGCCGCCGTCCCGGACCCGGCCGACCACGAGCCGATCCGCGGCCAGGTCCCGCTCGGGCGGCTGGGCACCGCCGAGGACATCGTCGAGACCGTCGCCTTCCTGCTCTCCGACCGCTCCTCGTACATCACCGGGCAGGACATCGTGATCGACGGCGGCCTCGTCCCGGCCTTCCCGTCGCTGACCGGCTGACCGGCTGACTGCCCCGGATCCGCCGTGCCTGGTCCTGACAGGGCCAGGCACGGCGGCACCCGTCCGGGTGAGAATCCATGACGTGAACCCGAGCAGCGCCCTGAGCGAATTCCTCCGCACCCGCCGGGCCGGCCTGCGGCCCGAGGACGTCGACCTCCCCGACTACGGCGGCCGCCGCCGCGTCGCCGGACTGCGCCGCGAGGAACTCGCCCACCTCGCCGGAGTCAGCGTCGACTACTACACCCGCCTCGAACAGGGCCGCGTCGGCAACCCGTCCGACGCCGTCCTCGACGCCGTCGCCCGCGCCCTGCGCCTGGCCCCCGACGAGTCCGGCCACCTCCACCGCCTCGCCCGCCCCACGGCCCGGCCCCGCCGCCCCGTCGTCCGCCAGCAGCCGCGCCCCTCACTGCTGAACCTGCTGCGGCAGCTCCACGACACCCCGGCCGTGGTGATGGGCCACCGGATGGACGTCCTGGCCTGGAACCCCGCCGCCGTCGCCCTGTTCGGCGACTACGGCGCCCTGCCCGTCGAGGACCGCAACATCGCCCGCATCACCTTCCTCGACCCGGCCTCCCGCGAGCTCTACGCCGACTGGGCCGCCTGCGCCCGCGAGAACGTCGCCTTCCTCCACCTGGAGGCCGGCCGCCGCCCCGACGACCCGCTGCTCGCCGAACTGGTCGGCCGACTCTGCCTGGGCAGCGAGGAGTTCCAGCGGATGTGGGCCGAACACCCGGTCGCCGACAAGACCTCGGGCCGCAAGTCCTTCCGCCACCCGTTCGCGGGGACCCTGGACCTCGCCTACGACACCCTCCGGCCGGCCGACGACCCGGGCCAGGCCCTGGTCACCTACACGGCCGACCCGGGCGCGGCCTCGGACGACGGGCTGCGGCTGCTGCTGTCCTGGGCGGCGTCGGACTGAGGGCAATGGATCAGATCACGCAGGTTGCCCATGGCCAGTACGGTGTCCGGATGGTCCGGTCCGAGGACCCGGGCCAGATCCTTCGCCGCCTGAAGGAGCATATCCAGCGCCTGGTCCCGGAGTCCGACCTCCCAGTACATGACGGCGAGGTTGTTGCGGGACATGAGCGTGTCGGGGTCGTCCACGTCGAGGACGCGTCGGCGGTCTGCGACGACCTGTTCCATGAGGTTGACGGCCTCGTTGATGCGTTTGGTCTCCGACATGGCGACGGCGAGGTTGTGGCGGGCGGTGAGGGTGTCGGGATGGTCGTCATCGAGGACGCGCCGGCGGTCCGCGAGGACCTGCTCCATGAGGTTGACGGCGTCGTCGGTACGTCCGGCATCCCGGTAGGTAGAGGCAAGGTTGTTGCGGGCGGTGAGCGTGGCGGAGTGGTCGCGGCCGAGGACGCGTTGGCGGTCCGCGAGGACCTCCTCCTGGAGTCGCAAGGCGTCGTCGGTGTAGCCGGCGTTCGAGTAGGTGGCGGCGAGGTTGTTACGGGAGGTGAGGGTGTCCGGGTGGTCGCTGCCGAGGACCCGCTCGCTCGCGGCGGCGAGACTGCTCCAGTACTGAATGCCGGTGGTGTACAGGCCCGCCTCGATCAGGCTGATTCCGCAGCTGAACAGGACCTGGTGAAGTCCCGTCAACGGCCGGACCAGGTCGGCGGTACCGTGCCCGGCGAGGACGTCGGTGTTGGCCCGGAGCGTCGCGGCCAAGTCCGGCGCAGTGTAATCCGCACTCGGCCACAGTTCGACGAGGGCGTCGGCAGCCGCGAGGCCGGCTTCCGGCGTATCAGGACTGATGTCCAGAGCGGCACGCGCCGTGAGCGCGTGCAGTGTCACCTCCCGGTCGGCCGTCTCCGTGAGCGTGACGAGGCTGTAGTTGTGCAGCACGGCGAGCGCGTCCAGCGCGTCGTCGGCCGTGACCGGCCCGCCGCGAACCCTGCCGAGGTGCTCCAGCACCGCCTCCGTGCCCCACAGTTCCTGTGGATGCCCGGCCGGGTCGAGCAGCGCCGCCAACCCGAGGACCGGCCCCGCGAGCCCGACCGGCTCCTCCTGCCGCGCCGCGTCGAGGGCCAGCAGCAGCGCCGCCGTCACCGGGCCCCGGTAGCCGTCCGCGCCGGCCCGGGCAGGGAGGACGGCGTCCAGGCTGCGCGAGCGGTCGCGGAACAGCTCCAGGTAACGGCCGCAGCTGCGCCGGGTGTTGACCATGTAGGCGGCCGCGTGGGCCAGCGCCAGCGGCAGGTGGCCCAGCTCCTCGGCGAGCTCGCCCGTGTGCTCGTCCAGGAACCGGGCGCACTTCGCGCGCTCCAGCCGCTCGCTCAGGTAGGCGAGGGACTCGGCTTCGGAGTACGTGCTGACGTCGACGAGCCGACGGTCACCGCCGGTACTGGCGGCGCCCCGGTGCCGGGTGGTCGCGATGACCCGTCCGCGCCCGCCCCGGCTGGTGACGGGCCACAGCTCCTCGGGCGTGTGCTCCGTGGTGTTGTCGAGGACGACCAGCCAGCCCCGCTCGGTGGCCGCGAGCCAGGCCAGGAAGCGCTCCGCGTCCTGCTCCGCCGCCTCCCCACTCGCCCCGGGAGCCTGAACCGCCACGGCGGCCCGCGCGTACAGGTCGGTCACGGCGGACGGCTCCGCGGCGTCGGCCCACAGCACCAGATCGGTGCCCGCCTCGACGGCCTCCCGCGCGTAGTGCGCCGCGAGCTGCGACTTCCCGACGCCGCCACCGCCCGCCAGCACCTGGCTGAGCACGACCGTCCCGTACTCCCCGCGCGCCTCGTCGATCGCCTGCCGCAGCTCCGCCCGCGGCTGGAAGGCGGTCGCCTTCGGCGGGATCCGCCCGACCACCACCGGCCACCCCACCCCCGCACCGGCCGGCGCCGCGTACTGGTGGACGGTCATCTCCCCGGCCTGGAAGGCGCCGCCGTGCACGGTGGCACTGCCGTCGATCCCGTTCCTGACCTGCCAGCCCTGCACCCGCTCGCCCCCACTGCCCCGCGTGTTCAACGGACACCATTATGGAAGGCGAAGCCCTGCCGGATCTTTCGCCGTCCATGACAGCGCGACAGCCCTGCCGTACCGTCCCTCCACATGACCCTCGACCAGGCGTACGTGAACCAGCTCTTCCTCCCGGAGACCTACGCCCACGGCGTTCCGTACGGGCTCCTGCGGGAGCTTCGCGAGTCCGCGCCGGTGTGCTGGGTCGAGGAGCCGGCGGTGGGGGAGTGGCCGGCCGGCCCCGGCTACTGGGCGGTGCTGCGGCATGCCGACGTCAAGTACGTGCTGCGCACGCCGGAGCTGTTCTCCTCGCACCTGGGTGCGACCCAGATCCGCGACCCCGACTCCGCGGCCGACCTCGAGTTCGCCCGGGCGATGATGCTCAACCAGGACCCGCCCGACCACTCCCGGCTGCGGCGCGCGGTCGCGGCCGCCTTCACCCCGGCCGTGCTGCGCGAACTCTCGGTCGCCATCGGGGCCCGGGCGGCCGAACTCGTCGCCGCGGTCCGCCCGCTGGGTGAGGCCGACTTCGTGCCGCTGGCCGCCGAACTGCCCGTGTGGACACTGGCCCGGATCCTGGGCGTCCCGGAGCAGGACCGACAGTTGCTGGTCGACTGGTCGAACCGCGTGATCGGCTACCAGGACCCCGACTACGCGCGGTCCAGCACCGCGGACCCGTCCGGGCTCACCGACCTGGGGCGCGCCGCACTGGCTCGCCGCCCCGAGGTTCTCGTGACCCCTGACGGGCGTCCCGTGAACCCGCGCTCGCGGGCCGCACTCGCGGACATGTTCGCCTACGCGCACGCCCTCGCCGAGCAGCCGCCGCCCGGCAGCGTCGTGGCCCGGATGAGGGAAGCCGGACTGGGCGCCGCCGAGTTCGAGACGATGTTCTTCCTCTTCGCGGTCGCCGGCAACGAGACGCTGCGCAACGGTCTGCCCGGTGGGCTGTACTCCCTGCTCACCCACGCCGATCAGTACCGCCTGCTGCGCAGGCGGCCGGGCCTGACCGCTTCGGCGGTCGACGAGCTGCTCCGGTTCTGGCCGCCCGTGCTGGAGTTCCGGCGCACCGCCACGCGGGACGTCGTCCTGGCCGGGCAGTCGATCCGCGGCGGGGACAAGGTGGTGGTGTACCACGCCTCTGCCAATCGCGACGCGTCGGTCTTCGCCGACCCGGACCGTCCGGACATCACCCGTACGCCGAACGACCACGTCAGCTTCGGCTTCGGCCCGCACTTCTGCGTGGGAGCGCAGCTCGCCAAGATCCAGATGTCGGCGCTGCTCCGGCGGGTCGTCGCCGAGCTGCCCGACCTGGAGATCGTTCCGGGTGAACGGCCGGCGAGGCTGGTCTCCAACTTCCAGAACGGGCTGAAGAGCCTGAGGATCCGCTGGCGTTGAGCAGTCCACCTGGTCAGGGCGTCCGGTGAACGGGCCGGTGGCCCGGGGGAGGAGTTCTCCCGGGCCACCGGACTGTCGTCACCTCGCGTTCGGTCAGGGGGCTGCGGTCCCGGTGCCGCTGGGCGATCCCTGGGCGGACGGTGCGGTCTTGGGAGCGGTGTCGGCGACTGCCTTCACAAAGGCCTCCGCCGAGGAGAGCGGACTGTCGGGGAGCGAGGGGTCGAGTCTGTTCCCGTTGAGGAGCATCGTCGGAGTGCCGACGAACTTGCGGTCGTGGAACTCCTGGGTGACCTCGCGCACCCAGCCGTCGTGGACCCCGTTCCTCACGCACTCCTCGAAGGCGGGCGTACGCAGCCCATCGACCTGTTCGGCCAGTTTGAACAGGGCCTCCCGGTTGCCGAACCCGTCGATGGTCTCTTCGGGCTGATTGGAGAACAGGACGGCGTGGTACTGGCCGAACTTGTTCTGGTCCTGGGCGCAGGCGGCGGCGTTGGCGGCCCGTTTGGACCCGTTGCCGCCTCGTCCGGCGTCGATGAGGGCCGCGGTGTGGTACTGGATCCGCAGCAGGCCGCCCTGGACGAGCTTCTGGAAGGCTTCGCCGAGCCGGGCCTCCGCGCCCTTGCACGCGGGGCAGCGGAAGTCCTCGAAGACGTCCAGCGTCGCGGGGGCCGTCGCGGCCCCCACGGAGATGGACCTGCCGTCGGCCGATGCGCCGAGCGGGGCGAGTACGGGGCCGGACGAACGGTGGTTCTGGACGAGCGCTCCGACGATGCCGGTGGTGGCGAGTACCAGGGGCACCGCTCCGTAGGCGAGGAGCCGGCGTCGTCGTCGGGAGAGTTCGGCGGCCAGCACCCGGTCGTGCCGGGTGCGCTCCCTGGCGTGTTTCTTGCCTTCTCGGTTGGCTCGGCTCACGGCCTGGCTCCCCATGAGGTCGGTGCTGACAGTACTGGGCGTTCAGCGGTCGGGTGAACGGCCGGCGATCGCGGAGCGTCTTTGTCGGTCCGGCTCCTCGCCGGGCGGCTTTCCCCCCGATTTGCGAGCGCCGTGTGCCCACACTCAATCGGCCACGCCAGAGAACCAGGGAAATCCCTCGAATGAAGCACGATCGGGTTTGCCCGATCATTTCGGCCTGGGGGTTGCGGCCCCGGGCCCGCGCCCGTGCCCCGACCGCCGAGGCCTTCGCCCGAACCCTGCGCGCGGTTCGGGCCGGCTCCGGGCCCTCGACCTCCTTCCCCGGCCACGTCCTGACTACCGTTCGCCTTACGGCGGGTGAGTGGGGGTGGGCCGTCGAGGAGGCCTGTCGCCCGGGTGCGTGCCGTTCCGGTCCCGATTCGGCTCACGCGTCCGGCGCTTCACGCGGTGAGCTGCGGCAGCCGTGAATCGGGTGGCTCGTCCACTTGGCGGTGAGCACGGGTGAGTATGGCCCTGATCTCACCTGAAGAGGCCAATTCTCGACTGGTTCGGGGCAACTTCGTGTGGCGAGCCCCGGCGTCGTGGCTCACGGTGTTGATGGGCATCCGAATTCCCTGAAGTCACATCAAATAGCCAAACCGGCAAAGACATCGCGGATGCCGAAAGGAAAATGAAATCATGCCTCGTGTACGCAACTTCGTTGCAGGAGCCACCCTCGTCGCCGCTGGGGCGCTGGCCGTCGGAGGTCAGGTGGCTTATGCCGCCGATGGCCAGCAGCCGAACCCCGCCGCCGCGCAGCAGGCCGTCCAGGCGCCCCAGCCGGTCCCGGACCAGGCGCCGGCCGGAAACCACGACCAGGGTGAGGGCCGGGAGAAGGGTGAGGGCCGGGAGGGCCACGAGAAGGGCGAGGGCCGCGAGGGCCGCGAGGGCCACGAGGGTCGCGAGGGCCACGAGGGTCGCGAGGGCCGTGAGGGCCACGAGGGTCGCGAGGGCCACGAGGGCCGTGAGGGCCGTGAGGGCCACGAGGGCCACGAGGGCCGCGAGGGCCGTGGGGGCCACGAGGGTCGCGAGGGCCGTGAGGGTCGTGAGGGCCACGAGGGCCGCGAGGGTCGCGAGGGCCACGAGAAGGGAAGGGGCCACGAGAAGGGCGAGGGTCGCGAGAAGGGCGAGGGCCGCGAGAACGGCAAGGGGCCGCACGGTGGGCCCCACACCGGTGGCGGTGCCTGGACCCATGAGACGGAGAACCTCGCGACCGGCGCCGCCCTCCTCGCCGCCGGCCTGGGTGCGACCGTCGTCCTGACCCGCCGCCGCAAGGGCGCCGGAAGGTCCTGACGCCTGGCCCACACTTCGCCCCGCCGCAGTCGACCGACCGACATGGCTGCGGCGGGGCGCGTCTCACCAGTACAACCGACGCAACATCCCGGACCCCGGTCCTCTGTCCCGCGCGAAAGGCATCCGCCCATGGGGAGTCACGCATCACCCGACTCGGTATCCTCAACGCTGCCGCGCAGGCGGATGAAGGCCGGCCGCTTCATCGCGGTCGGCGTCGCGATCGGCGTGGCCGCACTCGGCCTCGACACACTGCTGCAGCAGACGATCACGGCGCCGACCGGCCCACCACCCAAGCCGGCCGCTGCCGCGGCCAAGCCGGCGACCGCCGCGGCGTTCCCGGTGGAGGAACAGCCCGCCTCCGCTCCGCATCCCACCCGCATCGCGATCCCGGAGATCAGCGTCGACGCGCCCTTCACGGAGGTGTCGCTGACGCCGTCGGGAGAACTCGATGTTCCCCCGGCGGACGACCCGAACCTGGCCGGCTGGTACAAGGACGGCCCGGTCCCCGGTGACCGCGGCGCAGCCATCGTGCTGGGACACGTCGACACCAAGAAGACCACTGCCGTGTTCTGGGGCCTGGGAGCCCTCAAACCGGGCAACACGGTCTCCGTCACCCGTGACGACCACATGGTGGCCCAGTTCTCCGTCGACTCCGTCGAGGTCTTCACCAAGAAGGACTTCCCGGACGAGCTGGTCTACGGGCAGACCGCCGACGCACGGCTGCGTCTGATCACCTGCGGGGGTTCCTACGACCGGGAACACAATGACTACACCGGCAACGTGGTCGTGTTCGCGCACCTGTTGTCCCTGCAACACGAGTGACCACGGAGGAGCGGCGGCGGGAACTCGGACACCGGGGACCGCCGCACCGCTCTCGGCGCGGCCCGGTGCGTCACTCGAAGCGCGCCGGGTCGCCCGCCCCGTGCCGGACGACCTCCGCCTCGCCGCTGGAGAAGTCCACGACCGTCGTCGGCACCGTGCCGCAGTCGCCCGAGTCCAGCACGGTGTCCAGGACGTGGTCGAGCCGTTCCTTGATCTCCCACCCCTGGGTCATCGGTTCCTCGTCACCGGGGAGGAACAGCGTGCTGGAGACCAGGGGCTCGCCGAGTTCGGCGAGCAGGGCCCGGGTGACGACGTGGTCCGGGATCCTGACCCCGACGGTCTTCTTCTTCGGGTGCAGCAGACGGCGCGGCACCTCCTTGGTGGCGGGGAGGATGAAGGTGTAGCTGCCCGGGGTCGCGGCCTTGACGGCGCGGAAGACGTTGTTGTCGATGTGGACGAACTGGCCCAACTGGGCGAAGTCCATGCACATCAGGGTGAAGTGGTGGCGGTCGTCGAGCCGCCGGATCGACCGGATCCGGTCGAGGCCGTCGCGGTTGTCCAACCGGCAGCCCAGGGCGAAACAGGAGTCGGTCGGGTACGCGATGAGGTCCCCGGACCGGAGGCCGGCGGCCACCGTACTGATGGTGCGGGGCTGGGGGGATTCTGGATGCACGTCGAAGTACTTCGCCATTGGGCGACCCTAAGGGATCCCGCCTTTCGATCGGCGGAGCGGTCCCGGTGTGTGCAGCCGCCGGCCAGGCCGGTGCCATGAGCGCCGCCGCCGTCGCGGCGTACCCGGCGATCAGCCCGCGCAGTTCGGGCACAGCCCCCGGTAGGTGACCTCCGCCTGCGACACGGCGAAGCCGAAGCGCTGCTCGGCCGGCAGGTCGGCCAGCGGATTGCCCCGTGGCTGGACGTCGCGGATGGCGCCGCAACCGGTGCAGATCAGGTGCTGGTGCGGGCGGTGCGCGTTCGGGTCGTACCGCTTGGCCCGCCCGTCGGTGGCCACCTCGACGACCTCGCCCAGGGTGACCAGTTCGCCGAGCGTGTTGTAGACCGTCGCCCGGGAGATCTCGGGGAGGCGCTCCGCCGCCCGGGCGTGCACCTCGTCGGCGGTCAGGTGCACGTGCTCGCCGTCCAGGACCTCGGCCACGACACGCCGCTGGGAGGTGAGGCGCCAGCCGCGCCCGCGCAGCCGCTCCAGCAGGTCACTCATATCGGTTCACCTATTCAGGTCAAGGGGAGGACCGGAGTTTACCAATTCACATCCGGTGCCTTCCGGATCCCGATCGGATTTGGCTTTGGTGTCTTTCTTGACTTGGATTCCGTCCATCGTAGGATCGGCTCCGGCGCTAGCCTGGGTAGCAGCAGCACGTGACCACCGTCACTGCCGTGCGCAACGGCGAGCAGTGGCACCACGTGACGCGCCAGGACCAGACAGCAGCAGTAGGTGCCGTAGGTAGCAGAGAAGACACCGTGATCCGCCTTGTGAGGGAAGGATTCCCATGTCTGACAACCACGATGCAACCGGCGTAGAGGCGAACGCGGAGGGCTGCCCGGTGAACCACGGGCGGGCGTCGCACCCCACCCAGGGCGGCGGGAACCGCCAGTGGTGGCCGGAACGGCTCAATCTGAAGATCCTCGCGAAGAACCCCGCCGTGGCCAATCCGCTCGGTGCGGACTTCGACTACGCCGAGGCCTTCAAGACCCTCGACCTCCCGGCCGTCAAGCGGGACATCCAGGAGGCCCTCACCACCTCGCGGGAGTGGTGGCCGGCCGACTTCGGCTACTACGGCCCCTTCATCATCCGGATGGCCTGGCACAGCGCCGGCACCTACCGGATCAGTGACGGCCGCGGCGGCGCCGGCGGCGGCCAGCAGCGCTTCGCCCCGCTGAACAGCTGGCCGGACAACGCCAGCCTGGACAAGGCCCGCCGGCTGCTGTGGCCGGTCAAGAAGAAGTACGGACGCGCCCTGTCCTGGGCCGACCTGATCATCCTGTCCGGCAACGTGGCCCTGGAGGGCATGGGCTTCCGGACCTTCGGCTTCGGCGGCGGCCGGGTCGACGAGTGGGAGCCGGACGAGGACGTCTACTGGGGCCCCGAGACCACCTGGCTCGGTGACGAGCGCTACACCGGCGACCGCGAGCTGGAGAACCCGCTGGCCGCCGTCCAGATGGGCCTGATCTACGTCAACCCCGAGGGTCCCAACGGCAACCCGGACCCGATCGCCGCCGCCCGCGACATCCGCGAGACCTTCTACCGGATGGCGATGAACGACGAGGAGACCGTCGCGCTGATCGCCGGCGGCCACACCTTCGGCAAGACCCACGGCGCCGGCCCGGCCGACAACGTGGGCCCGGCCCCGGAGGACGCCCCGATCGAGCAGCAGGGCCTCGGCTGGAGGAGCACCTTCGGCACCGGCGTCGGCGGCGACGCCATCACCAGCGGCCTGGAGGGCACCTGGACGCCCACCCCGGTCACCTGGGACAACAGCTTCTTCGAGACGCTGTTCGGCTACGAGTGGGAGCTCACCAAGAGCCCCGCCGGCGCGCACCAGTGGAAGCCCAAGGACGGCGGCGGCGAGGGCACCGTCCCCGACGCCCACGACCCGAGCAAGCGGCACGTGCCGATCATGCTCACCACCGACCTCTCGCTGCGCTTCGACCCGGTCTACGAGCCGATCTCCCGGCGCTTCCTGGAGAACCCGGAGGAGTTCGCCGACGCCTTCGCCCGCGCCTGGTTCAAGCTGACCCACCGCGACATGGGCCCGGTGGTCCGCTACCTCGGCCCGGAGGTCCCCGCCGAGCACCTGCTCTGGCAGGACCCGCTGCCGGAGGCCATCCACCAGCAGGTCGGCGCGGCCGACGTCGCCGACCTCAAGCGGCGGATCGCCGCCACCGGCCTGTCGGTGTCCGAGCTGGTCTCCACCGCCTGGGCCGCCGCCTCCTCCTTCCGTTCCAGCGACAAGCGCGGCGGCGCCAACGGCGGCCGCATCCGGCTCCAGCCGCAGGTCGGCTGGGAGGTCAACGAGCCCGACCGGCTCGCCACCGTGCTGCGCGCCCTGGAAGGCGTCCGGCAGGAGTTCAACGCGCAGGCCGGCGCCAAGCAGGTCTCGTTCGCGGACCTGGTGGTGCTGGCCGGCGGCGTCGGCGTCGAGCAGGCCGCCAAGGCGGCCGGCCTGGCCGTCGAGGTGCCGTTCGCGCCCGGCCGGGTGGACGCGACGCAGGAACTCACCGACACCGAGTCCTTCGCCGCGCTGGAGCCCAAGGCGGACGGCTTCCGCAACTGGGTCGGCAAGGGCAACCGGCTGCCGGCCGAGTACCTGCTGCTCGACAAGGCCAACCTGCTGGGCGTCAGCGCGCCCGAACTGACCGTGCTGGTCGGCGGCCTGCGCGTGCTGGGCGCCAACCACGGCAAGTCCGCGCACGGCGTGCTCACCTCCACCCCGGGCGTGCTGACGAACGACTTCTTCGTCAACCTGCTGGACCTGGGCATCAGTTGGAAGGCCACCTCGGAGGACGCGCACACCTTCGAGGGCCGGGACGACTCGGGCCGGGTGCGGTGGACCGGCACCCGCGCCGACCTGGTGTTCGGCTCCAACGCCGAACTGCGGGCCGTCGCCGAGGTGTACGCGGCCGACGACGCCAAGGAGAAGTTCGTCGAGGACTTCGTCGCGGCCTGGGTCAAGGTCATGAACGCGGACCGCTTCGACCTCGCGTGATGCCGGTCGGCTGACGGCGACGGCGGGAACCCGGGGATGCCATCCCCGGGTTCCCGCCGTCGTCACGGGGACTCGCCGTCGCTATGAGGACTCCTCATCAGGCCTCTGACGAGCCCACGCTCACCAGCCCGGTCTCGTACGCGCACCAAGGCGCTCGGCATGACCCCGGTGCCGCCCGTGTCGCGCGGTCCTGCCCGTTCCTGGTGGGCTCAGGAGGTGTCCTCGTCCGCGCTCTGCTGCTCCGCCCGCTTCTCGGCGGCCCGGACCTGCTCGGTGAAGTCGTGGGCGTCGATCCGCTCGACCGAGGCCCCGTGCCGGGCGGCCAGCTCGTCGGCCGGGCCCGGCGCGGACTCCCTGACCTCCAGGGCGAGCAGCGCGCCGCCGTCCGGCACCCGGGGCGAGAGCAGGATCAGCCCGGCGCCGCCCTCGCTCGCCTGGTGTTCCTCGGCCGCGTTGCCGATCACCGCACCCGCCGCGAAGCCCAGCAGCACGCCGACCGGCCCGCCGAGCAGTCCGATCAGGCCGCCCAGCGCGCCGGAGCCGACGGTGGTCAGGCCGGCGCCCCGGGTGAAGGTGTCCTTGACCTCCAGCAGGCCGTCGGCGCTGCGCTCCATCGCGGCCACCATCCGCAGGCCCGGCAGGCGCTGCGCCTCGTCGAAGGCGGGGCGCCAGGCACCGGCGTCCGGGAAGGTCAGCAGGACGACGTTGTGCTGCTCGCTCATCGCGCTCCGATCGGGGCCGGGGCCGGCGGAGGCCGGGCCTCCATCGTGGCCCGGGGTGCGGGGCGCTGCCACCCCGGTCGACTCAGCGCCGCTCGTCGGCGGAGCGGTCGAACAGCGGCCCGAGGTCCGCCGGGAGGCGTTCGACCAGCAGGGCGACGGCCTCCTCCGGGGTGCTGGCGGTGACGCGCTCGCCGGTTTCGTCCCACCGGTTGACGAGGTGGCCGCCGCCCTCCTGTGGACGGGCGTTCGGCAGGCCCCAGTCGGCCCAGGGTTGCGTGGTCGACCGGCTGAAGTGCAGGTCGTGGTGGCTGGTCCAGGGGAACAGCCGGCGCAGCCGGGGCTCGGAGCGGGCGGCCCTGAGCAGGCGGACCAGGCCGTCGGTGTAGCTGCCCGGGCCGAGATCGCACTCCCGCTCGATTCTTTCCCAGTTCCGGACGATCTTCTCCCAGCGGGCCTCCACCGCGGCCTCGGGCCCGATCGCCCGGGCGGCGGCGATGTCCGGGCGGACGGGTGTGGGCGGCATGTCCAGCTGATCGT
Source organism: Kitasatospora sp. NPDC096204 (assembly GCF_044763205.1). NCBI lineage: Bacteria > Bacillati > Actinomycetota > Actinomycetes > Kitasatosporales > Streptomycetaceae > Kitasatospora > Kitasatospora sp. NPDC096204. Next base: position 41,647 of record NZ_JBIWFT010000034.1, on the reverse strand, counting down.
CGGATCGCATGTCGGGCAGTCTGCCGTACCGGAGACCGGGCGCGACGACGCCGGGTGCGACGGCCCGTCAGGCCCCCGTGCGGGCCGCGTCGCGCAGCTTGCGCCAGGTGCGGCCGAGGGGGGACGGCCCGGTGCGTCCGGCAGCGGGCGCACCGGACTCCCAGGACCGGGCCGCCTCGGTGAGGGTCTCCGCGGACGGCGGGGTGGCCGGCTGGTCGGACCGGACCGACCGGGCGGCGCGGGCGGCGCGCAGGAGGTCCTCGGGGCCGAGCGCGGCGAGCCGGGCCCGGGCGTGGTCGAGCAGGGTGGCGCAGGCGTCGGTGATCGCGGCCTCGCCGAGCGGGCGGGCCGGGAGGTCGAGGCCCTCGGCCAACACCCTTTCCAGGGCGGCGCGCAGGTCCTGGACGGAGAGGTCGCGGACGGTCAGCGACAGGTGGGCGGAGAGGCCGCCGGCGCCGACCGCCCGGTGGGCGAAGCCGCGCGGGATGTAGAGCACGTCGCCGGGTTCGAGGACGCCGTGCAGTCGCAGCGGGGAGCGCTCGTCGTCCGGGAGTTCGCCGAGCTGCCAGTCGGCCGCCGTCGGTGCGTCGTGGACGTACCAGGTCTTGCGGCCGGCGGCCTGGAGGACGAACACGTCGGCGTCGTCGCGGTGCACCGCGAGGCCCTGGCCGCCGGCCGGGGTGACGAAGAAGAAGGCCTCTATCCGCCGGTCGAGTTCCTCGGAGAGCCGGGCCACCAGGTCGCCGGTCGGGCCGTGCCACTGGTCGACGCAGCGCAGCAGCAGGGTCGCCCCGCGGCGCAGCTGGGCGAGGACCCGCGCCCGGTCGGCGAAGCCGTGGTGGGTGACGCCGTTGACCACGCGGGAGGTGGTGAAGGCCTCGGGCGGGATGGTGACCTTGTCGGAGCGGACCATCTCCAGGTAGGGCGTGCGCAGCAGCCCGCCGTCGAAGGCGGCGTCCAGTTCGTCGAGGTCGAACGGCGAGGCGGGGGCCGCCGGGGCCGCCGGGTCCTTCGGGGCCTTCGGGGCCTTCGTGGCCGCGGGGTTCTCCCGGGGGAAGAGCGCGGGCTCGCGCTGCCACCGGCGCTCGGCGAAGCTCCGGACGTCGCCGACCCAGTCGGCCAGCGTGGGCGATTCCATGGTGTGTCCCGTGGTGTCAGGGGTGTTCCGGGGCGCGGGAGCGCGGGGCCCCAGGGGTCCTCTACGAGCAGGGCGTCAGGCCCCGACCTGCGCCTCGAACCGTACGGAGAGCAGGGAGCGCAGCGGCACCTGCGCCTCCTGCTGCGGGCCGCGGACGGTGAGCCGGCTGTCCAGGGCGACGGTCAGCAGCCGCTCGGCCAGCGGCACGATCAGGTGCTTGGCCCAGCAGCGGGCGCCGTCGAAGCCGAACGGCATGAACGCGGGCGCCTTCTCCGGGTCCGTGACGCCGTCCCAGCGCTCGGGGCGGAACTCCAGCGGGTCGGACCAGTAGTCGGGGTGGCGGTGCATCAGCAGCGGGAAGAGCGCGACGTCGTCCTCGGGGCGGATCTCGGGGTGCAGGGCGGTGTACGCCGCGCCGCCGTTGCGGTACAGCATCCACGCCGGCGGGAGCAGCCGCAGCGTCTCCCAGAGGATGGCGGTGAGGTCGGCGCGCTGCTCCGGCCGGTCCCGTTCCGGGCCCATCAGCCACAGGGCGTTGCCGGTCAGCGCGGCCACGCCGTCGCACAGGGTGGCCGTCGCCCGCCGGTACATCGCGACGGCCTGGCGGCGGTCCAGCGGGTCGTCGGCGTCGCGGATCAGCCCGGCCAGTGCGGTGCGCCCGTCCTGGTCGGCGGAGCCGGGCCAGCGGGTGGCGGCGCGGTCGACGAGCCGGGAGAGGGTGTCGGAGCGGGTCACGCCGCGCTTCGACAGCAGCGAGACGGGCAGCGGGTCGCCGGAGAACAGCCAGCGGCGCAGGTAGGAGGTGCCCGCGTAGGGCCAGGCGCCGGCCATCCCGCGGGCCGGGGGCGGCGGCTTGCGGCTGCCCGCGACGGCGTCCTGCCCGAGCGCCCGGATCGTCCGGGTCGCGCTGTCGTGGGGGATCTCGGCGCCCGCGGCGGGCTTGTAGACCGATCGCTCGGTGGAAAGCACGGGGCGGGCCGCGACGATTTCGGCCATCAGTCGGGAGTCCGAGACGCCCACCTTGGCCGGGTCGATCCGGAAGACCTTCTCGTCCCTGGCCAGCAGGTCCCGAATCGTCGGGGCGAACACGACGGTACGGCTGCGCGTGGTGGCCGTCGCCATTTCTTCCATGGGAATTCGGCCTCCAATGCGAAATGTCCGGGTAATTTCTGGGACGTGCGTTCGGTGCGGCGCGCGGTGAATTCCGGACGCGCCGCGGCGCCGGCGGGAGACGTGGCCGACCCTCGCTCCCGCCGACGGCCGACCACGTCAGATGACGTGCAGCACCCACGCGTGGTTCGCGAGGTCCTCGTTCTTCTTGAACTTCTTGACGAGCGTCATGATCATCTTCATGGCTGTCTCCATTCCGGTGATTGCGGGTGCGGCGAGAATGCCGCACCCGGGCCGTCCGAGTTATTCGGCATTCCGTTGCCGGGTGCCGAACTGGTTGATCTGTCATGGACCCTAACCGAAAGATCGCCGCTCGGACACCCCTTCGGCAGAGGATTATGCGATCTCTGCGCCTTGTTAGCGGTCTATTCGATGGTCGAATCGTTATAACCCGTGGAAATCAAGGTGGGGCGCGGAGCGGGAACGCGAAAGGGCCCCGCGAAGCCGCGGGGCCCTGCTGCGCGTACGACGGGTACGGCGCGGTCGGTCAGGTGTCGAGCACGGTGATCAGTTGTAGGTCGTGGTGACGGTCACGCCGCCGAAGCCCTGCTGGCCGTAGAGGCTGAAGTACACCCAGCCGGACGGCGGGTTGGCGATGGTCAGGGTCTCGCCGTTGTCGCCGTTGGTGGACTTGGCCTTGTACGAGCCGGTGGTGGCCCAGGCGCCGCCGTTGTAGTACAGGTCGGCGTTGCCGGTGCCGCCGCTGGTGGTGATGGTCAGCTGCTGCACGCCGGCCGGCAGGTACAGGAAGCTGTAGCTGTAGTTCCCGGTGGTGGCGGCCACGCCGTCGCGGCGGCAGTTCTTGTCGAACTGCCGGGTGTCGGCGGCGGTGCAGAGCGGGGCCTTGGGCTGCTCGGTGGGCAGCGTGCCGCAGTTGTCGGCGGCGCAGGCCTTGAGCCAGGTGGCGAAGTCGGCGTCGTACTTGGTGCCGATGGTGGTCTTCAGGATGGTGCGGGCGCCGTTCCAGTCACCGGCCCGGTACTTGGCGAGCACCGCGGTGACGTCGTCCGGGTGCGACTGGAGCATGTAACGGACGGCCAGGTAGCCCCAGTTGTAGGTCCGGGTGGAGTCCGAGTTGTCGTAGGTGGTGTCGAACAGGGTGCTCAGCGCGTAGGTGCCCTTGCCGGCCTGGGCGACCGCGGCGTCGTAGTGCTCGCCGCGGTAGCTGTAGGAGACGTACTCGGCGAGGCCCTCGACCCACCAGATGGTCGGGGTGGTCATGCCGGCCTCGAAGTCGCCGTACATGTCGTAGCGGCCGTCGAGGTAGTGGGTGTACTCGTGGTTGAGGTTCCAGATCTGGAACTGGGGGCGCAGCCAGGAGGCCTCGTGGGCGATGAAGCGGGCCTGGTTGCCGGCCTTGGCCGGGTTGCCCTCCTCGTACATGCCGCCGTTGTCGACGTCGATCTTGTACATCTCCCAGGCGTACAGGCTGTAGTTGTAGTAGTCGTCGAAGACGACGACCTCGAGGTTGGTGTTGTTGTCGTTGGCGACCGGGCCGTTGTCCTTGGCGATCTTGTGGAAGAACGCGTCCTGGTTGACCAGGCTGGTGCAGGTGTCGGCGAGCTGCTGCGCGGTCATCTCCTGGGCACGGATGCGCAGGTTGGCGTTGCAGGTGTGGTCGACGGTGAGCACCAGCGGGACGAGCTTGGCCGGGACGTCACAGGTGCCGTAGAGGGAGCAGTTGCCCTCGTCCTTCTTCTCCGCGAACCAGAGCAGGTTCATGGTGAGCGGACCGGTGTTGCCGACCAGCGGGTAGCGGTTGATCAGGTCCTTGAGGATCGGCCGGCCCTGGGCGCGCAGCTCGTTGTGGGCGACCAGGTTGCCGAGCTGGATGCCGATCTTGGTCACCAGGTCGCCACCGTTGAGCAGGCTGCTGTTGCGGGTGACGAAGGACGCCGCGGTGGTGGCGAAGGACGGGTCGGCCTGGAGGGCGGAGACGAACTCCGGCAGGTCGAAGCCGCGCTCGATGACGGTCTCGGTGTTGGCGACGGCGGTGGTCATCGCCGCCGGCCAGCTGCCGGTGTAGTCGTTCAGCAGCCGCTTGACGACGCCGGTGTAGCGGGCGTTCTCCTGGGCGCTGTCGATCAGGGTGACGGCCTCGGCGAGGGTCGCGCCGTTGGCGTCGGTGACGTCCTTGCTGTGCGGGGCGGCGTAGAAGGCGTCCAGCGCGCCGCGGATGGCGGTCTTGAGGCTGTCGCCGTACGGGCCCACGGCGTCCTTGTTGTACCACTGGACGTAGTACCCGGCCCGCAGGAAGAGCACCAACTGCCCGGCCGAGGTGGAGTTGTCGCCGGGGTAGCTGGCGGCGCTGTCGCGCAGGGCGTTGGCGACGGTGACCATCTGGGCCTCGTTGAAGGCGCCCTTGGCGTCGTTGCCGGTGAGCTGGAACAGCGTGTTGACGCAGTCGAGCCCCGAGCCCTTGACCTGCTGGACCAGCGCGGCACCGGACTTGCCGGTGAAGGCGGAGATGTCGCAGGCGGCGGCGGCCGAGAACGACCGGGCCGACTTGGCGGCGCCGACGGTGCTGCCCGCCGTCGGGGCGGTCGCCTTGGCCTGCGGGTCCGAGGCGAGCGGACGGTCGTCCTGCGGGGTGTCGGGCGACTTGGGTACGGGGATCGTGCGCGGCGCGGCCTTCCCGGCCGAAGTGGCGGGCTTGCCGGTCGGGGTGGCCGAGGGGGCTCCGGCGGCGTGGGCCGCCGGTGCGAACAGGCCGAGTGAGAGGAGGAGGGCGGTGCCGAGCGCGGGGAGCCTGCGCACGCCGTCCTTCGCCATCGAGGAGGGACGCATCTGTGGGGGCCTCCGGGGCCGTTGAGGGTGGGGGCGGCCGTGCTGCGTGGGGCGCACAAGCCTTGCCGTGTGACATGTAAAATGGCACAAGCTTGAACGCGAAGGGAAGCCCCCAAGAACGGATTGCCGGTCGGCGAGACCGAAACGTTGCCGGAACGTGTCGTCGGGCGCGTCGTCGGGGCGGACGGACGGTCAGTTCGCCGACCGCGCCGACGGTGTGAGCGCCGCGAACTCCAGCGGTGCCGACGGATCCACCGACAGGTCCGCCGGGGCCGGCTCCGCGCCCGCGCGGACCAGCAGGTCCCCGACCGCCGCCACCATCGCGCCGTTGTCGGTGCACAGCCGCAGCGGCGGCACCCGCAGGGTGATCCCCGCCGCCGCGCACCGCCGCTCGGCCAGCTCCCGCACCCGGGAGTTGGCCGCGACCCCGCCGACCACCACCAGGGTGGCGATGCCGTGGTCCACGCAGGCCCGCACCGCCTTGCGGGTCAGCACGTCCGCGATCGCCTCCTGCAGCGCGGCCGCCGCGTCCGGCACCCTGGGCTCGCGCTGCGCCTCGACCCAGCGGGCGGCCGCGGTCTTCAGTCCGGAGAAGGAGAACGCGTACGGGTCGTCATGCGGCCCGGTCAGCGGGCGCGGCAGCCGGACGGCCGTCGGATCGCCCTCGCGCGCGACGCGGTCGATCGCCGGTCCGCCCGGGTAGGGAAGTCCGAGGATCCGGGCGACCTTGTCGAAGCACTCGCCGGCCGCGTCGTCCAGGGTGTCGCCGAGGTGGACGATCGGATCCCGGGCCAGGTCGCGCACCAGCAGCAGCGAGGTGTGGCCGCCCGAGACGATGAGCACCACGCTGGGGTCGGGCAGCGGCCCGCCGTCCAGGGCGGCGGCGGCGACGTGCCCGGCGAGGTGGTGCACGCCGTACAGCGGGACGCCCAGCGAGAAGGCGTACCCCTTGGCGGCGGCCACGCCCACCTGGAGCGCCCCGGCCAGTCCGGGGCCGGCGGTCACCGCGACCGCGCCGACGTCCGCCAGGGTGAGCCCGGCCCGGTCCAGCGCCTCCCGGACCACCGGCGCCATCGCGTGCACGTGCGCCCGGGCGGCGATCTCCGGCACCACTCCGCCGTAGCGGGCGTGCTCGTCCATCGACGAGGCCACCGCCTGTCCGAGCAGCACGCCGTCGCGCACCAGGCCCGCGCCGGTCTCGTCGCAGGAGGACTCGATGCCCAGTACCACCGGCGACCCTGTCACAGTCACTCACCCTCGTCGGTCATTACGCGGAACGACGACCATTGTGCCCGACGGGATGTGAGGAATAAGCAGGAGCCCATGCTTCGTTCTTGCAACTCATACGCAATAGTGTTGTCCCGGCACGATCACCACCTCCACCGCCGTCCAACGCGGTTCAACCCGCCGAAAGGGGCCGTGTCCTGATGGGCACCTACACGCTTCCCGACCTCCCGTACGACTACTCCGCGCTGGAGCGGGCGATGTCGGCCGAGATCCTGGAGCTGCACCACTCCAAGCACCACGCCGCGTACGTCAAGGGCGCCAACGACACCCTGGACCAGCTGGCCGAGGCCCGCGACAAGGAGCAGTTCGGCGGTCTGGTCGGCCTGCAGAAGACCTTCGCCTTCCACCTGTCGGGCCACGTGCTGCACTCGCTGTTCTGGCAGAACCTCTCGCCCGAGGGCGGCGAGCGCCCCGAGGGCGAGCTGGCCGACGCCATCACCGAGCACTTCGGCAGCTTCGAGGCCTTCAAGAAGCAGCTCACCAACGCCACCACCGGCGTCCAGGGCTCCGGCTGGGGCATCCTGTCCTGGGAGCCGCTCGGGCAGCGCCTGATCGTCGAGCAGGTCTACGACCACCACGGCAACGTCGGCCAGAACACCACCCCGCTGCTGGCCTTCGACGCCTGGGAGCACGCCTACTACCTGCAGTACCGCAACGTCCGCCCGGACTACGTCACCCGCCTGTGGGACGTCGTCAACTGGCAGGACGTGTCGGACCGCTTCGCGGCCGTCAAGAGCGCCTGATCCGCGCCAGGTGACAGTCGGCCCCGGACCGGTCGGGCGGTCCGGGGCCGTCCCCTGTCGTGCGTGGCCCGTACGGGAGTTGACGCCCGACACAGCCGGTGCACCGCTCCGCAGGCCGGACGCCACCCACCGTTCGCCCACCGGTCGTGTGCCCTCCCTACGCTCGCTCGGACCACCGCCGGTGACCGGCCGGCAACGGCCTCCCGGCCCTGTCCGCTGCTGTCGCCGCTGCTGAGGCCGCCACCGCCGTCGCCGCAGCCGCTGCCGCCGCCGAGCGAAAGGGCGCCCGATGGCCCCGCGTCTCTCCCTCGTCGTCCCGATCTACAACGTCGAGCGCTACCTCCAGGAGTGCCTGGACTCCATCGCGGCGCAGACCTTCGAGGACTTCGAGTGCGTCATGGTCGACGACGGCTCGACCGACGACGGCCCGGCCATCGCCAAGGCCCACGCCGGGCGGGACCCGCGCTTCCGGCTGGTCGGCCAGGAGAACCAGGGCCTGGGTGCCGCCCGCAACACCGGCTGGCGCCACCTCACCCCCGGCACCGAGTACCTGGCCTTCGTCGACAGTGACGACACCCTGCCGCCGCACGCCTACCAGCTGATGATCGACACCCTGGACGGGACCGGCTCCGACTTCGCCGCCGGCAACGCCCTGCGGCTGCGCACCACCGGCCTCACCCCCTCGCACGGCCACCGCCGCCCGTTCCGCGAGACCCGGTTGCGCACCCATGTCAGCGAACTGCCCGCCCTGGTCACCGACCGCACGGCCTGGAACAAGGTCTACCGGCGCTCCTTCTTCGACGGCGCGGGCCTGCTCTACCCCGAGGGCATCCTGTACGAGGACGCCCCGGTCAGCGTGCCCCACCACTTCCTCGCCGAGACGGTCGACGTGCTCGCCGACCCGATCTACCACTGGCGCGTGCGCGAGGACGGCGACCTCTCCATCACCCAGAAGAAGACCGACCCGCGCGGCCTGGTCGACCGGGTCCGCTCCATGGAACTCGTCCGCGCATGGCTGCTCGCCCGCCCCGAGCCGGTCTTCGCCGACCACCTTCGCGCCTACGACCGCAACTGCCTGGTCGAGGAGATCCCGATGTTCTTCTGGACCGTCCCCGACGGCGACCACGCCTACCGCGCCGCCTACCAGCGGCACGTCAGCCGCCTCCTGCGGGCCATCGGCCCCGGGCAGGTGGCCGGACTCAGCCCCCAGCTGCGCCTCAAGTACCGCCTCACCCTGGCCGGCGCCATGCAGGGCTTCGTCGCCGTCCAGCGCCTCCACGGCGCCGTGCGCCGCACCCGCCAGGCCGTCGCCGCCCGCCGCTGAGCCGCCGCCGCTGGGCCGCCGATCGCAGCGCATTCGGAAATCCGACCCTGCTGATCCAGCCGGATCCGCGTGTCGGCATCCAGTCGGAGCACATCACGAGCGCACTGGAGTGGGCTGCCGCTCTTCGTGCGAATGAGAGGGCGGTCTGATGTCTGGGAAGGCGGGATGCCTGACGTCCATGGTCGTCAGTCCCTTGAGCAACGTCCGGTTCCCGGTTCCGTTGGAACGGGAGGAGCCACCGGGAGCCGGCGCCGTTCCGGCGGCGCGGCGGGTGGTGATGGCGATCGTGCGGGGGTGGGGGGTGCCGCTCTCCGAAACCGCCCTTGAGGAGTTGGAGTTGTGTGCGAGCGAAGTCATCGCCAATGCGCTGGTGCACACGGGGGAGCGGTGTGTCGTCACGGTCAGCTGGTGCAGCGGTCGGGTGCGGGTGGAGGTGGCGGACCAAGGGGCCGAACCGCGGGTCAAGGTGTGCGAGGAAGAAGCGACCAGCGGGCGCGGCCTGCTGCTCGTGGAGGCGCTCGCACAGGCCTGGGGGTGGTATCCGACCCAGGCGGGCAAGGTGGTGTGGTTCGAGTACCCCGAAACCACCGAAGCGCCGTGCCCCACGCGTGGGTGGGGCACGGCGGTCGTAGCGGCCACCGTCAGGTGGTTCGCTGTTCCAGCGTCTCCTTCATGACCTGAGCTCCCCTGACGACCCGGAGCCGGACCTGCTCGGCCATCTCGTGAGGCAGGACATCCGTCGTCCACACGAGGCGGCACCGCCCCAGGCCCTCGGGGAGGACCTGGAAAGAGGCGTGGTGATGGGTGAGCGGGATCTTGAAGCCCTCGACGGCCGAGTACGCGAGTCGGCGCAGGTCGTCGTCGATGCTGACGATCAGCTCGCGGATGACCGCGCCGCCGGGCATGGTCAGGTGGCGGACGTCCCCGTCGACCCGGGTGTCGAGGACGTAGCCGGGGATGAGGCGCCGGTGGACGGCGCCCACATCCCGTACGGCGTCCCACACTTCGTCCGCGTCGGCCTCGATCGCGATGTCCTGCACGATGGTGGAGATGGTCCTTCGCTCCTGTCAGGAAGTGCCGAAGAAGGCGTCCAGCAAACGCTGTGCCGCCAACCCCGCCGGGAGGGTTCCGGCGCGCACCTGGGTCTCCAACTCGGGCGCCAACCTCAGCACTTCACTGTTCTCGTGCAGCCGCGCGTACACCTGGTCGTGGACCATCGCCCACGTCCACTCGACCTGCTGCTCGCGGCGCTTGGCGGCCAACGCGCCTGTCGCGTCCAGCACCTTGCGGTGCTGTTGCAGCCGCTCCCACAGTACGTCCAGGCCCGCCCCGTCGCGCCCGCTGCAGGTCAGCACCGGCGGCGTCCACGCCGCGTCGGGCGCCTGCAACAGCCTTAGCGCGCCAGCGAGTTCGCGCGCCGCCGCCTTCGCGTCCCGCTCGTGCGGTCCGTCGGCCTTGTTGACGGCGATGACGTCCGCGAGTTCCAGGACGCCCTTCTTGATGCCCTGCAGCTGGTCGCCGGTCCGGGCGAGGCTGAGCAGCAGGAAGGTGTCCACCATCCCGGCCACCGCCGTCTCGGACTGCCCGACGCCCACCGTCTCGATGAGCACCACGTCGTACCCGGCGGCCTCCATCACCACCATGGACTCCCGGGTGGCCTTGGCGACGCCGCCCAGCGTCCCCGAGGTCGGCGAGGGCCGGACGAAGGCGGCGGGGTCGACGGCGAGCCGCTCCATCCGGGTCTTGTCGCCCAGGATGGAGCCGCCCGTCCGGCTGGAGGTCGGGTCGACGGCGAGCACCGCGACCCGGTGGCCCCGGCCGGTCAGCATCGTCCCGAAGGAGTCGATGAAGGTCGATTTGCCGACACCTGGCACGCCCGTGATGCCCACCCGGACCGCGCCGCCCGCGTGCGGCAGCAGCCGCTGGAGCAGCTGCTGCGCGAGCGCGCGGTGGTCGGGCCGGGTGGACTCGACGAGGGTGACGGCGCGCGCGATCCAGGCGCGCGAGCCGTCCAGTACGCCCGTCACGTAGCTGTCGAGGTCGATCGTCCGCGGAGGCATGGGATCAGGCGATCACAGCTCGTGGCCGAGGTCGGCCGCCAGGGACTTCAGCAGGTCGTACGCCGCGTCCGGGATGACCGTGCCCGGGGGGAAGACCGCGGCGGCGCCCGCCTCGTAGAGGGCGTCGAAGTCCTGCGGCGGGATCACCCCGCCGACCACGATGGTGATGTCCTCCCGGCCGGCCTCGGCGAGTTCGGCGCGCAGCGCGGGCACCAGCGTCAGGTGGCCGGCGGCCAGCGAGGACACGCCGACGATGTGGACGTCCGCCTCGACGGCCTGGCGGGCGACCTCGGCCGGGGTCTGGAACAGCGGGCCGACGTCGACGGTGAAGCCGAGGTCGGCGAAGGCGGTGGCGATCACCTTCTGGCCGCGGTCGTGGCCGTCCTGGCCCATCTTGGCGACCAGGATGCGCGGGCGGCGGCCCTCGGCCTGCTCGAACCGCTCGACCAGGTCGCGGGTGCGCTGGAGGGAGGCCGACGGGCCCGCTTCGTCTCGGTACACACCGGAGATGGTACGGATCTGGCCGGAGTGGCGGCCGTACACCTTCTCCAGGGCGTCCGAGATCTCGCCGACGGTGGCCTTGGCCCGGGCCGCGTTGACGGCCAGGTGCAGCAGGTTGCCGTCCAGCGAGCCGCCGCGCTGCGAACCGGCCTCGGCGGCCCGGGTGAGGGCGTGCAGCGCGTCGCGGCACGCGGCCTCGTCGCGCTCCTCGCGCAGCCGGCGCAGCTTCTCGATCTGCCGGGCCCGCACCGAGGAGTTGTCGACCTTGAGCACGTCGATCTGCTCGTCGCTGTCCACCCGGTACTTGTTGACGCCGATCACCGGCTGGCGGCCGGAGTCGATCCGGGCCTGGGTGCGGGCGGCGGCCTCCTCGACGCGCAGCTTGGGGATGCCGGCGTCGATGGCCTTCGCCATGCCGCCGGCCGCCTCGACCTCCTGGATGTGCTCCCAGGCCCGCGCGGCGAGGTCGTGCGTCAGCTTCTCGACGTACGCGGAGCCGCCCCACGGGTCGATCACCCGGCAGGTGCCCGACTCCTGCTGGAGCAGCAGCTGGGTGTTGCGGGCGATCCGCGCGGAGAAGTCGGTGGGCAGGGCGAGCGCCTCGTCGAGGGCGTTGGTGTGCAGCGACTGGGTGTGGCCCTGGGTCGCCGCCATCGCCTCCACGCAGGTGCGCGTCACGTTGTTGAACACGTCCTGGGCGGTGAGCGACCAGCCCGAGGTCTGCGAATGGGTGCGCAGCGACAGGGACTTGGGGTTCTTCGGGTCGAACTGCTTGACCAGCTTGGCCCACAGCAGCCGGGCCGCGCGCAGCTTGGCGACCTCCATGAAGAAGTTCATGCCGATCGCCCAGAAGAACGACAGCCGCGGCGCGAAGGCGTCCACGTCCAGGCCCACGTCCAGGCCCGCGCGCAGGTACTCCACCCCGTCGGCGAGGGTGTAGGCCAGCTCCAGGTCGGCCGTCGCACCCGCCTCCTGGATGTGGTAGCCGGAGATGGAGATCGAGTTGTACCGGGGCATCTTCTGCGAGGTGTACGCGAAGATGTCCGAGATGACCCGCATCGACGGCTGCGGTGGGTAGATGTAGGTGTTGCGGACCATGAACTCCTTGAGGATGTCGTTCTGGATGGTCCCCGCGAGCTTCTCCGGCGGTACGCCCTGTTCCTCGGCCGCGACGATGTACAGCGCGAGGATCGGCAGCACGGCGCCGTTCATGGTCATCGACACCGACATCTTGTCCAGCGGGATGCCGTCGAACAGCTGGCGCATGTCGTAGATCGAGTCGATGGCGACACCCGCCATGCCGACGTCGCCGGTGACCCGCGGGTGGTCGCTGTCGTAGCCGCGGTGGGTCGGCAGGTCGAAGGCGACCGACAGCCCCTTCTGGCCGGCCGCGAGGTTGCGGCGGTAGAAGGCGTTGGACTCCTCGGCGGTGGAGAAGCCCGCGTACTGGCGGACGGTCCAGGGCTGGTTGACGTACATGGTCGGGTACGGCCCGCGCAGGTACGGGGCGACGCCCGGGTACGTCTCCAGGAAGTCCAGGCCGGCCAGGTCGGCGCCGGTGTACAGCGGCTTGACGCCGATGCCCTCGGGGGTGTCCCAGAGCAGTTCCTCGACGTCCTTGCCGGTGGACCGGCGCCAGGCGGCCCGCCACTGGTCCTCGGTGACGCCCGCGTTGCCGGTGGCGCCTGCGTTGCCGGTGGCGCCGGCGGCGCCGCCGTCCAGCCCGATTCCGGTGAAGTCGGGGATCATCGAGCGGCTCCGATCTGGTCCAGCAGGGAGGTCAGGACGGCGACGGCGTCGCCTCCCGCGAAGATGAACTCGTCCACTCCGGCGGGTACTTCGCCGAGCCGTCCGGCCAGCAGCACCCTGGTGGCGCCGGCCGCCTTCAGGGCCTCGGCGACGGGCGAGGCGTGCTCGGCGTACAGGGCGTCGCTGGAGCAGAGGCAGGCGACGGTCGCGCCGGAGGCGCGGAACGCCTCGGCGAAGGCCACTGGGTCGACGGACTCGGCCGAGACCGTCGCGATGCCGCCGGCCTGGAAGAGGTTGGCGGCGAAGGTGGTGCGCGCGGTGTGCGCGGAGGCGGTGCCGATCGAGGCGAGGAACAGGCTCGGTCGGGCGCCGTGCGCGGCGGCGTGGGCGTCCGAGCGGTCCCGCAGCGCCTCGAAGGCCTCGGCGCGGCGGACCTGCGGCAGCCCGCCGCCGAACCCGGCCGGGGCCGGTTCGCGGACCAGCGGCTGCTCGTCCAGGTGCGGGAACTCGCTGACGCCGGTGACGGGTTCGCGCCGCTTGGCGAGCCGAACGGACCGCTCCGCCCAGGTCGCGGCGATCCGTTCCTCGACCAGTCCGGAGGCGAGGGCGGTGCCCAGGCCGCCGGCCCGCTCGATCTCCTGGAACCAGGCCCAGGCGGCCCGGGCCAGCTCCTCGCTCAGCTGCTCGACGTACCAGGAGCCGCCGGCCGGGTCGATCACCCGGGCCAGGTGGGACTCCTCCAGCAGGATCGCCTGGGTGTTGCGGGCGATCCGGCGGGCGAAGGCGTCCGGCAGGCCGAGCGCGGTGTCGAAGGGCAGCACGGTGACGGAGTCGGCGCCGCCGACGCCGGCGGCCAGGCAGGCGACGGTGGTGCGCAGCATGTTCACCCACGGGTCGCGGGCGGTCATCATCACCCGCGAGGTGACGGCGTGCTGGCGCTGCGCCGGGGCGGCCGCGCCGGCCCCCGAGACCTCGGCGACCCGGGCCCAGAGTCGGCGCGCGGCACGGAACTTGGCGATGGTGAGGAACTGGTCGGCGTCCGCGGCGTAGCGGAACTCCAGCTGGCCGAGCGCGTCGTCCACCGACAGTCCGGCGGCGGTCAGCGCGCGCAGGTAGGCGACGCCGGTGGCCAGCGAGCAGCCCAGCTCCTGGGCGGGGGAGGCGCCGGCCTCGTGGTACGGCAGGGCGTCCACCGTGAGCGCCCGCAGGCCCGGGTACCCGGCGACGCAGCGGGCGGCCAGCGCGGTGGCCTCGGCGAGCAGCGCGTCGGTGCGGGCGCCGTCGCCGGTGCGGGCCTGGAGGCCGAGCGGGTCGGCGCCGAGGTTGCCGGCGGCGGAGCCGGGGGAGACCTCGCGCTCCTCGTACAGCTTGAACAACTGCTCGGCGGCGTCGGTGAATTCCGGCCCGGCGTCGAGTGCCACGGCGGCCAGGTCCAGGTACACCCCGGCCAGTGCCTCGGGCAGGGCCGCCACCGGCAGGCCCGCACCGCCCAGCTCCAGCCAGAGCGAGCTCACGCCGTGCTCCAGGTCGGCCAGGACGGCCTCGTTGGTGCGCCGGCGGTCCGGGTCGGCGTGCCGCTGGCGGACGTCCCACCCGGCCACGGCGGAGCCCTGTGCCCGGCCGCCGCGCACGAACGGCGGGAAGCCGGGGTAGCCCGGGTCCGCGTCGGTGTCCTCGGCGGTGTACAGCGGGCGGGCGCTCAGCCCGTCCTGGAGCCGCGTGGTGAGCGCCTGCTCGGCGGCGGCGCCGTCCTCGGGCTGGGCACCGGACTTGCGCAGCACGCCCTGGACGAGCTGCTGCCACTGCTCGCGGTGCGCGGCCGGGAACTCGGAGGCAAGGGGGAGCCCTTCGGGCGGGACCTTCATGTGCGCAGGTTAGCGTCCGTTCGCGGGGCCGCAGGAGGGGGATTCCGTGTGACCTTGCCCTCGATCGCGCCGGGATCCGAGCACTCTCCCAGGTGGGGAGTGCCACGGCTGCCCGGGGCGGCGGGCACCAGGGGTGGGAAAGGGTGCCGTACGGGGGAGCCGAGGGGAGTGGACGGGGGCCGGGGGAAGCCGAGGGAGCGGGTGAGGGGCGGGTGCGGGTGGGCGGGGGCGGCGGCGGCGGGCGCGATGTCCGGGGTCAACACCGATGGCAGGGAACGTGATCGATGTCCCGTCATGCTGCCAAAACGTCATGATCAGGGGGATTGCGGAACCCGGGCCCTCATCTATTAAGTTACTTCGAAGAAGGTGGGCGGGGCGGCACCCCCCCGTTGCTCGCCCTGCCTGCCTTCGTCGTCCCCGGCCCCGGCCGAGCCGTCCCCCGGCTCCGTCCGGACCCTCCCCAGATTCCCCCGAAGGAGAGCGACCGCCATGGGAAAGCGTCGCAAGCCCAGCCCGCCGAGCCGGGCCCGCATGGCGGTCGTCACCACGGCCATGGCGGCCGGCGGCGCGGTCCTCGCCTCCGGTACCGCCCACGCCGAGCCGACCCCGAGCCTGGCCTCCGTCAAGGAGCAGGTCGACCAGCTCAACGAGGCGGCCGAACAGGCGATCGAGAAGCACAACGGCTTCCAGGCGAAGCAGCAGCAGCTCCAGGCCGACGCCAACGTGATCCAGGAGAAGGTCGCCCGCGGCCAGGAGGCGATGAACGAGCTGCGGACCCGGCTCGGCGCGGTCGCCGCCGACCAGTACCGCACCAACGGCATAGACCCGTCGGTCCAGCTGATGCTCGACTCCGACCCGTCCGCCTACCTGGAGCGCGCCGCGGTGCAGAACCAGGTCTCCGACTCCCAGGCGAACCTGCTCAAGCAGGCCCAGGACGAGCAGCGAAAGCTCGACCAGGACCGCGCCGAGGCCACCGCCACCCTGGCCGCCCTCGACTCGGTGGGCACCCAGCTGGCGGAGCAGAAGAAGGACATCCAGACCAAGCTGGCCCAGGCCCAGGAGACGCTGAACAAGCTCAGTGCCGAGGACCGCGCCAAGATCAACGCCCAGCAGAGCGCCGAGAAGGCCAAGGCCGAGGCCCAGCAGGCGGCGGCTGCCGCCGCTGCCGCCGCCAAGGACCGGGCCTCCCGCTCCGCCGACCGCCCGGACATGAACGCCCCGGTTCCGTCGGCCAGCGGCCGGGCCGGCGCCATCATCGGCTTCGCCCAGGCCCAGCTCGGCAAGCCCTACGGCTGGGGCAAGAACGGCCCCGCCAGCTTCGACTGCTCGGGCCTCACCAGCCAGGCCTACCGCGCCGCGGGCGTCACGATCTCCCGGACGTCCGAGGAGCAGTGGAAGGACGGCCCGCACGTCGACCGCGCCAACCTCCAGCCCGGTGACCTGGTCTTCTTCTACAACGACCTGCACCACGTCGGCCTGTACATCGGCGACGGCAAGATGATCCACGCCCCGCGCACGGGCAAGAACATCGAGGTCCTGCCGATCTCCGCGATGCCCTACATGGGCGCCGTCCGCCCGGCCTGACCGCCCGGCTGAGGGCCCACGGCAGAGGACCGACGGCAGAGGACCGACAGCAGAAGACCGACAGCAGTGGACCCGAGGGCATCAGCCCTCGGGTCCACTGCTGTCCGGGCACCCGGCGGCCGAGCGCTCGTCGAGCCCTCCCGGGTCCGGATCGTCGAGCGCCGTGTGAACCGTGGGGGACAGCCCGGTTCCGCGCTCGTGAAGTCGCGGTGATCCGGTTCCGGTACTGCGCGAACCATTCAGAAGTACTGCCGGTCACTGCTAAGTTACCCGTCGGTCAGGGCCAGTGCGACTGCTCTCCGGGCAATGGGCCCAGCCACAAGTCACCATCGCTCCCGCATCGTTGACCCGAAGGGACCCTCCACGTGACCGTGCGCAAGCTGACGTCGTCAGCCGCCGCGACAACGACCGTGCTCCTCCTCTGCGGCGCCATCCTGAACGGAGCGGCGTTACCGGCCGCTGCGACCACGACCACCACGACCACCACGGCGGCCGTGTCGGCCACCGGCCCCAGCGCCCCGGCAACGCTGGCGCCCCCGGCGTCCGGCACGGCCGCGGCCGTCGTGGCGACACCGGCGCAGGGCAGCGCGCCGGCCACCGCCGCCGCCCCCGGCCTCGCGCTCTCCTCCTACGACGCGGCCACCGGCACCGCCGTGCTCGCGCCGGCCACCACCGGTCCGCAGACGCCGTCCGCCCGGGCCGCGGCCCCCGACGACGCCGCGGCCGCCGTCCGGCCCGGGCAGCTGATCGACAGCCCGCCCACCCCGGCCGCCCCGCACGGCGCGCTGGTCGCCGTCACCGGCGTGCAGCCGACCGCCGACGGAAAGGTCGCCGTCACCACCCGCCCGGCCACCCTCCCCGAGCTGCTCGGCGCGACCAGCACCAGCCTGCGCAGCGCCGTCAGCCCGAGCGCGTTCGAGGTCCAGCCCCAGATCGGCGGCATCGAGGTCACCACCGACCTCGGCGCGACCTCGGGCCAGGGCTCCGTCTCCGGGAGCCTGGGGCTCAGCGCCCACGCCACCGTCCCGCTGCCGAACGGCTCCTCGGCGACGCTCTCCGGCTCGGTCTCGCTCACCCCGTCCGTGGACTTCTCCTACCAGGGCGCCCTCGGCCTGCTCGACCCCCAGCAGGCCCGGATCGGCTTCACCCTGGGTGCGCACGCCGACTGGCACGTCAGCGCGGACCTCACCGCGAGCACCGGGTCCGTCCGGATACCGCTGGCCAAGTACAGCGCCAACCCCGTGGTGATGGTGGGCCCCCTGCCCGTCGTCATCAACCTGAACTTCACCCTCTCCGCCGACATCGGCGCCGACGGCACCGTCACGCTCGACGCCGAGCAGTCGTACGACGGCCAGTGGGGCGTCCACTCCGACTACGTCAAGGGTCCGGGCTGGACCACCACGACCGAGCCCGGGACCTCCACCGTCGCCCCGCTGCGCCTCAACCTCAAGGGTTCCGCCTCGGCGAAGGCCGGCCTGCTCGCCGAAGGCTCGATCGCCCTGTACGACACGGTCGGCGTGAAGGCGTCGATCGAGCCGTACCTGCGGGCCGCCGTCAACGGCTCGATCGTGCTCGACGGCGCGAGCAGCACGCCGGACATCAACGGCACGGCCGCACTCTACGGTGGACTCGACATCAACGGGGCGCTGATGGCGCAGCTCGCCATCCTCGGCACCCCGATCCTCTCGGCCGACCTGCCCTTCCTCGCGTTCCACCGCGAATGGCTGCTCGCCTCGGTGAGCACCGGCCCGAACCCGCCGCGCCTGGTGGACTGGACCTCGCTCAGCTCCGGCCTGTCCGACGACGCCCACTCCGCCTACCTGAAGACCCGGCCGGACTGGGACCCGTCGGCCCTCAAGGCGTCCTGCCCGGACGGCAGCCGACTGATCGGGCTCAGCCACGGCGGTGACGACGGCCTGTGCACGGACGTCACCAAGGCGGACCTGTGGGACGCCGGCCGTGGGTACGTCGTCGACCACGGCGGCACCTATGTGACCACCGACTGGGCGCCGGGCTACGCCAAGGCCCAGTGCCCCGCCGGCTCCTTCGTCTCCGGATACGGCCGCAACGGCCGGACGATGAGCGTGCTGTGCGCCAAGTCGGCCTCCCCACTGGGGACTTCGGCCCGCACGCTCTGGTTCGACAAGGGTGACAACCGGCCCGCCGTGGCCTCGGGCGGCGACTTCGCGTACGGCTTCGCCAAGGGCCAGTGCGCGAACGACGAGTTCGTCGCCGGCGTGGCCTACAGCCAGCCCTGGTGGCAGCTGTGGGCGGCGCGGCCGTACGCGCTGCTCTGCCAGAAGCTCGCCTGACCGACGGGCGGGTCCGACCGGCGGCGGGCCGGGCGTCGCTCCTCGGGGGTGGCGCCCGGCCCGCCCGCACCCGGCGAAGGGCCTGCCCGCCCGCGGCGGTGGGTCGCTTGCGCGCGGCGGCGGTCCTGCCCCCGCCCGCGGCGGCCGACGGATCAGAGCGCGGCGAGCCGTTGCAGCAGGTGCGCGGGGTCGGTGAGGCCGCAGGCGCGGCGGACGGCGGCGTCGTGGGCGGCGGCGAGGGCGTCGAGGCGGGTCAGCCGGGTGCGGCCCTGGCGGGAGAGGTGGGCGGTGATCCGGCGGCGGTCCTGCTCGTCCTGGCGCCGGTAGACCCAGCCGGAGTCGGCCAGCGAGTCCACCAGCCGGCTCAGGCTCGCCTGCGGGATCAGCAGCGCCTGGGCCAGCTCGCCCATCGCGTGCCCCCGGCCGTCCGCGAGGACGCGCAGCAGCCGCCA
Source organism: Kitasatospora sp. NPDC096204 (assembly GCF_044763205.1). Lineage (NCBI taxonomy): Bacteria > Bacillati > Actinomycetota > Actinomycetes > Kitasatosporales > Streptomycetaceae > Kitasatospora > Kitasatospora sp. NPDC096204. Next base: position 22,675 of record NZ_JBIWFT010000034.1, on the reverse strand, counting down.
CTGGTCGACGGTGCAGTCCTCCTCGGCCAGGGCGGCGGCGAGGCCGCCGGAGAGCCTGCGGTGGGCCAGGGTGACCAGCTCGACCAGCAGCGGCTCCGCGGTGGCCGATGCTCCGGCGGTGTCGGGGGAGCGGCCCTCGATCTGCGGTGCGGCACCAACTGCGGTCATCGGACCCTCCCGTTTCCGGCCTTTCCCGATATCGGCAGTACGACGATACTCGCACTGTGAGCGCCGAGGTGAGGTTGATCGATCCGCTCGACGCGCTGCACTCCGTGCGGGAGGAGTCGGCGTTTCGGGTGGGCCTCGTCGTGCCCCAGTCCGGCCCGCTCGGGCTCACCGGCCCGTCCGCACTGGACGGCGCACTGCTCGCCGCGCACGAGGTCAACGCGGGTGGCGGGGTCCTCGGCCGCGCCCTGGAGCTGGTGCTGGTGGACGGCGGTGGTGCGCCGGGCCCGGTCGCCGGCGAGGTGCGGCGCCTGCTGGACGCCGGGGCGCTGGACGCGCTCGCCGGGTGCCACACCAGCGATGTGCACCGGGCGGTCGAGACCGTCGCCGCGGGCCGCGTCGCGTACGTCTTCACCCCGCCGCACGAGGGTGGCTCCCGACTGCCCGGGGTGCTCTGCACCGGCACCGACCCGTCCCGTCAACTCGGTCCCGCCATTGCCGAACTGACGGAACGTCATCGCATCTCCCGCTGGGCGCTGATCGGCAACGACTACATCTGGCCGCGCTCCGTCCACCGGGCCGCCGAGGGGCTGGCGGCACGGGCCGGCGCCCGGGTGGTGCTGGAGCGGCGGATCGCCTTCGGGGCGGTCGAGGAGGCGCTCGAACCGCTGCTGGACGCGCTGCGCGCCGCCCGCGCGGACGCCCTGCTGCTCAGTCTGATCGGGCGGGACCAGGTGCACTTCAACCGGGCCCTGCGGCGCAGCGGGCTGGACCGCGGGCTGGTGCGGCTCTCCGGCGCCCTGGAGGAGAACGGCCTGCTCGCGCTCGGCGGCGACGACACCGGGACGCTGTACGCCGCGATGCCCTCCTTCGCGACGCTGCCCGAGGAGCGCCGGCAGAGCCTCGCCGAGCGGCACCGGGCGCTGTGCGGCCCGTGGGCGCCCGTCCTGGACGCCTACGCGGTGGGGCTGTACGAGGGCCTGCGCCTGCTCGCCGACCTGGCGGCCCGTCGGGCCCTGGCCCCGGACGGCCTGCGGGCGGCCGCGGGCCGGTTGCTGCGCCGTGAAGGTGCGGGCCGGACGCCGGTCCACCTCGCCCGGGCCGAGGGCCTCGGCTTCGCCGTCCTGTCGCGGTAGTCGCCAGGCCGCTCGCCGCGGCGACTGCGGCCGTCCTGTCGCGGTGACCCGGGCCGCTCCTTCTCGCCAGTCGGAATGGCGCGACAAAACCCTTCCATCTGGAAATACTTGCCCCTACAGTCTCTCCACACACCCCCGCAGGGTCGTCACGGAGAGAGAGCACCATGGCCGACACACCCGCACCCCAGGGCATCGAGAGCTACGGCTACCAGCAGGAACTGCGCCGTTCGCTCGGCTTCACCGACCTGCTCGTCTACGGGCTGGTGTTCATGGTGCCGATCGCACCCTTCGGCATCTTCGGCGGCGTCTTCCAGGGCTCCGGCGGCATGGTCGCCCTGGCCTACGTCCTCGGCATGGTCGCGATGATGTTCACCGCCCTGTCGTACGCCCAGATGTCCCGGGCCTTCCCGATGGCCGGCTCGGTCTACACCTACGCCGGCCGCGGCATCGCCGCCCCGGTCGGCTTCCTGTCCGGCTGGATGATCCTGCTCGACTACGTGCTGGTGCCCGGACTGCTGTACCTGATCGCCGGCGTCGCGATGAACTCGCTGGTGCCGTCCGTCCCGGTCTGGCTCTGGCTGATCGGCTTCGTGCTGCTCAACACCGTGGTCAACTACCTCGGCATCGAGACCACCAACCGGGTCAACAAGGCGATGCTGATCGGCGAACTCGTCGTGCTGGCCCTGTTCGTGGTGGTCGGCGTGATCGCCCTGGCCAACGGCAAGGGCCGGGGCTTCGACTTCACCCCGCTGTACGACTCGCACACCTTCTCGTGGAGCCTGGCCTTCGGGGCGGTCTCGATCGCGGTGCTCAGCTTCCTGGGCTTCGACGGCATCTCCACCCTCTCGGAGGAGAACCGGGACTCCGCCAAGGCCATCGGCCGGTCCATGGTGGCCGCGCTGCTGCTCGCGGGCACACTGTTCATCGTGCAGACCTGGGTCGCCTCGCTGCTGGTCGCCGACCCCGACGCGCTGATCCGGGACGGTGACCCGAACGGCACCGCCTTCTACGACGCGGCCCGCACCGCCGCCGGCGGCTGGCTCGCCACGCTGACCGCCGCCTCCACCGCCGTGGCCTGGGGCTTCGCCAACTCGCTGGTCGCCCAGGCGGCCACCTCCCGGCTGCTGTACGCGATGGCCCGCGACCGCCAGCTGCCCGCCTTCCTGTCCCGGATCCACCCCACCCGCCGGGTGCCGGTCAACGCGACCCTGCTGACCGCCGGGATCTCGCTGGTGCTCGGCCTCTACACGGCCTCGCGCGAGGACGGCATCACCCTGCTGAGCACCCTGGTCAACTTCGGTGCGCTGACCACCTTCCTGGTCCTGCACGTCGCCGTGGTCGTCCACTACCTGGTCCGCAAGCGCAGCAAGGACTACTGGCGGCACCTGATCGCCCCGGCGCTCGGCTTCGCGATCCTCGCGTACGTGGTGGTCAACGCCAACATCGCGGCCCAGCGGCTCGGCTTCGTCTGGCTGCTCGTCGGCGGGATCGTGCTCGCCGGGCTGATGGCGACCGGGCGCAAGCCCCGACTGGCCGTCGCCGAGGCCGAGTCGGGCCCCGAAGCCTCCACCGCGAACACCGCCAACGCCGCCACCACCCCCTCCGAGGAGAACCAGTGAGCCTGCCCGAGATCGTCAAGCTGAGCCCGACCCCGGAGGACTACGCCTACACCTTCGGCGGCCGCGCCCCGCTCGTCACCGTCCAGCCCGGCACCGTCATCGAGCTGACCACCGAGGACTGCTTCGGCGGCAAGGTGCGCGGTACCGGTGACCTGCCCAGCCAGGTGTGCGTCTTCCCCTACCTCAACCCGGTCACCGGCCCGATCGCGGTGGCGGGCGCCGAGCCGGGGGACGTCCTCGCGGTGCACTTCGTGGAGATCACCCCGGCCCGGGAGTACGGGATCTCCAGCACCTTCCCGCACTTCGGCGCGCTGACCGCGACCCACACCACCGCGATGCTGCACCCGGCGCTGGAGGAGCGGGTCTGGGTCTACGACCTGGACGTCAAGGCGGGCGTCTGCCGGTTCCGGGCCCGCAACAGCGAGTTCACGGCGGAGCTGCCGCTGGACCCGATGCACGGCACGGTCGGCGTCGCCCCGGCGGCCGGCGAGGTGCTGGCCTCGATCACCCCGGGCGCGCACGGCGGCAACCTGGACACCCCCGAGATGCGGGCCGGCACGACCGCCTACTTCGGGGTCAACGTCGAGGGCGGCCTGGTCGCCATCGGTGACGGCCACGCCCGCCAGGGCGAGGGCGAGGTGTGCGGCACGGCGGTGGAGGCGGCGATGCGCACCACCGTGATCGTCGACCTGGTCAAGGGCGGCGGCCCGGCCTGGCCCCGGCTGGAGAACGACGACTTCCTGATCAGCACCGGCTCCGCCCGTCCGCTGGAGGACGCGTTCCGGATCAGCCAGCACGACCTGGTCGGCTGGACCGGCGGACTGCTCGGCCTGGACCAGCTCGACGCCTACCAGCTGGTCAGCCAGGCCGGGTTGGCGCCGGCGGCGAACGTCTGCGACACCAACTACACGATGGTCGCCAAGCTGCCGAAGAGCCTGCTGGGCCGGGCCCGCGCCTACGACGGGCTGCACGACCGGCTGCGCGAGACCGCCGGGGCGTACCTGCGGCACCGGTGACACCGCGGGCCCCCGGTGACCACGCGACTGGTGGCCACGCGACGCCGGTGACCACGCGACTGGTGACCACGCGACTGGTGACCACGCGACGCCGGTGACAACGCGGCCCCGGGCCCGCTCGTTCAGGCGCACGGGTCAAGGCTCCGGCAAATCTCACAGACCCCCACCCCACCCCCACGGCGGGCCCGTCGGCACCCCCACGCCGACGGGCCCGCGGGCGTCCCGGTGGGCGTCCCGGCAGGTGTCCGGGCGTGGTGTCCCGCCGGGCGCCTCACGGGTGCGGCGCGCAGACCAGCAGGTAGGGGAGCAGCGGCAGCACCGACACCCCGAAGCGCCAGGCCGGCCGGAGCCGTCCGCTCGCCGGGCGAGCCAGCCGCCGCACCCGGGCGAGCACCCCGGTGGACGTCGCCCCCAGCCCGGCGCCGTCCGCCGGGGTTCTCCGGCCGGTAGCGCCGCCGGTCGCCAACGCGCAGAGCGCGGAGGCCAGTTCACCCCGCGACACCTGCTCCAGCGCCGAGTCGTCGGCCGCCATCTCCAGCAGCAGCCCCACCTCGGAGCGCCCCAGCCGGGCCAGCGGCAGCGGCCCGAGCAGCAGCGCGAAGGTGTCGGCCGGCAGCCGGAACAGGTGGTGGCGGCCGCGGATGTGGCCGTGCTCGTGCGCGACGGCCGCGGCGAGCTGCCGCTCGTCCAGCAGCCGCAGCGCCCCGCGCGACAGCACCACCCGGGACCGGCGCCCGGGCAGGCAGTAGACGGTCGGATGCGCGTGCTCCAGCACCAGCGCGTCCCAGCGCCGGTCCCGTACGGCGACCACGTCCAGCACCGCCCGGTGCCGCCGCCTGGCCCGCCCGGCGCGCAGGCCGACGGCCGTCACCAGGGCGCCGAGCAGCGCCCCGCCGGCGGTGAGCAGCCACCAGTCGTGGGTGTGCGGCGGCACCGGGCCCGCCGGTCCGGCGCCCGGGAGGAGACCGGAGCGGCCGAGCAGACCGGACAGGTCGAGCAGGCCGAGCAGCCCGGCGGGGCGGTGGGCGAAGGGTTCGACCGCGTGGTGGGCGGTGAGCAGCAGGCCCACCGTGAACGAGGCCATCAACGCGAGCCACAGCGCCGCGCCCGCCAGCGGGCGCGCCTGGAGCCGGGTGGAGCCGGCCAGTCGGCGGGGCAGCAGGACGCCGGTCACCACCAGGTGGAGGCAGAGCAGCGCGAGGGTCACTCGGCGCCCCGGGACTTCACCTGCTCCAGGGCCCTGAGCAGGGCCGATGCCTCGTCCCCGCTGATCCGGTCGACGAAGTGGAGCAGCGCGCCCGCCCGGTCGGGGGTGGTCTCCAGCGCCTGGTGCATCAGCTGGGCGGTGTACTCCTCGCGGGTGCAGGTCGGCTCGTACACCCAGGCGCGGCCGACCTTGTCGCGGCGCAGCCAGCCCTTGGTGTGCAGGATGTCCGCGACCGTGGTGACGGTGGTGTACGCGACCGCCCGCTCCCGCTGGAGGTCGTCCACCACCTCGCGCACCGTGGCGGGCCGGCCCCAGGACCAGAAGCGGTCCATGATCTCGGCCTCCAGATCGCCGAACCCCCGTAGCACCGCCCTCTTCTCCCTCGCCGAGCCGACCGCCGGCGTCGTTCGCCCGCCGGAGCGCGGCCCATGGTACGGCGAGCGCCGGGCGCCCGCCCCCGGGTGAAGGGGGGCGGACGCCCGGCGGGTTCCGGCTGGTGCCCGGGTGGTGGTCGGCCGGTGTCCAAGCCGTGTCGGACGCCGGCCACCGGTGCCCGGGGCAGGTGTCGCCACTGCTCGGGGGCAGGTGCCGCCGGTGCCCGGGGCACGCGCTGCCGGTGGCCGGGGCGCGCGCCGCGCTCAGGACAGCCGCCGCCCGAGCGGGACGCGGGAGCGGGTGAGCAGCGCCGCGAGCAGCCCCGCGACCAGCGGCAGCACCAGCACGATCAGCAGCAGCTCGCCCCACGGTGCGGTGATCAGCGCCGGCTCGGCCCCGAACCCGCCGGCCCGGGACTTCAGCAGCCCCACCGCCGGTACGAACCCGTTGACCGCCCCGAGCAGCGCGCCCAGCAGGGCGATCAGCGTGCACTGGAGGCCCGCCATGGTCCGCCGGATCCGCGGCGGTGCGCCGACGGCGGCCAGGGTGGCCTGGTCCTGCCGGGAGTCGGCGGCCGCCAGGCCGGTGGCGATGCCGGCCGCGCCGAGCACGACCAGCCCGGCGAAGCCGGTGAGCGCCAGGGTGAGCGCGTCGCCCTTCGGCTGGTAGCCGCGCTCCACGGTGAGCTGGGCGAGGCGGTCCAGCCGGATGGCGGCCGCCTCGGCGCGCTGCTGCGCCTTGCGGTCGGGCGGGGTGGCGGGCAGCCAGACCGAGCCGGTCGGCCGGGCGGCGAGCCCGAGTCCGGGCAGCGCGGAGGGAAGCACCAGGCCCTGGGCGAAGTCGGCGGCGGCCGGGTCGTCCACCAGCACCGCGTCGACCGGGACCTCCTGGAGCTCCGGCTTGGGCACCTGGCCCGGCTCCAGCGGCGCGCCGCCCCCGCCGCGCAGCAGCAGCACGGCCTTGCCGTCGGCGCCCACCAGGGTCCGGTCGAAGACCAGCAGCTTCCCGGCGGCCAGCGCTTGCTCCGCGCCCTGGTCGTGGACCGCGAACAGGTTGTGCAGCACGGTCACGTCACCGGCGGCCACCCGCGGCGGCGCACCGAGGCCGCGCCGCTCGACCGGGCCCTTGAGCTGGACGGTGCTGGAGCAGTTCTCGCACCAGCGGTACTCCACCTGGCCGAGGTCGCCGCGCGGACCGAGCCCGCTCAGCTGCCCCTCCAGCTCGGTGCGTTCGTCGGCGAGCCGGGGCCCGTCGATGTGGCTGATCAACTGGACGGCGCCGTACGGGGCCTGCGGCCGGTAGTCGCGCCGGTTCTCGGCGTCGGTGCTGGTGGTGTAGACGCCGATGGCGACGGCGCCGGCCACCGCGGCCATCACCGCGGCCACCGCCGGGGCGGTGCGCGAGCGGTGCCGGGCGGAGTCGCGCAGGGCGAGCCGGGGCCCGAGCGGCAGCCGGCCGGCGGCCCGGCCGATCAGGGCGACCAGCATCGGGGTGCACAGCAGCAGGCCGAGTTCGGCGACCACCGAGCCGCCGAGCACGGTCAGCGTTCGGGTGTCGTAGCCGCCCACGCCCGGCTGGTCGCGCCGCACCGCGCCCGCCCCGTACATCGCGAGCACGGCGCCGAGGGCGAGCAGCGCCACGCCGGCGACGGTAACCCAGCGGCTGGGCCCGCGGACGGTGTCCCGGCCGGTGAGCCCGGCGGTGACGCTGCGCCGGGCGGCCTGCAGCGCGGGCAGCGCGGCCGCGAGCAGCGCGGTGAGCAGGCCGATCCCGGCGATCGCGAGCAGGTCCAGTGGCGGCACGGCGAAGTGGCCGAAGCGCGCCCCGCCGAACTGCTCGATCCACGGCCGCAGCACCGCGACCGCCGCGGTGCCGAGCACCACGCCGACCACCGCCCCGGTCGCGCCGAGGACCACGCCGCCGCCGAGCACCACCGCGCCGACGTGGGCACGGCTGCCGCCGGCCGCGCCGAGCAGGGCGAGCTGGCGGCGCGAGCGGCGGGCGCCGACCGCGAAGGCGGGCCCGGCGAGCAGGGCGACCTCCAGCAGTGCCATGCCGCTGACGGTCGCGACGACCATCCTGGTGTTGTTGGCGGCCGTCGGGTCGCTGTAGCGGTACGCGTCGCGGTAGTAGGGGACGGCCTGCTCGGGCGGCGGGGCGAGCGCCACCGAACGTGCGGTCAGGGTGTAGCCGTGGGCGTTGAACCGCTGGACCGCGGCCCAGTCGAGGGCGGCCCCGGACGGCAGCCGGACCAGCCAGGCGGACCGGACGGCCGCGGGCTTCGCCGCCGCCGGCCCGCCGGCCGCCAGGGCGGTGCTCAGCGGGTCGATCAACTCGCCCGGCCGGGCGACGAGTTCGACCCTGCCCAGCTCGCCCGGGCGCTCCACCATGCCGGTGATGGTGTAGGTGGTCTGCTCCAGGCCCTGGAGGGTCGTGGTGGCGCCGGGCGCGAGTCCGGAGCGGTCCAGGAAGGCCCGGGTGACGGCGACTTCGTGCGGGGCGGCCGGGGCGCGGCCCTCGACCAGGTCGAGCCGGCCGCGCCAGACCGGGTCGGCGAGGTCGGCCTCGGTGGTGAGGGTGCGGACCAGGCCCTCGGGCGAGGTCGCGCCGGCCTCCGGCCCGGGCCGGGCCGGGGTGAGCGAGCTGCCGGGCGGCAGCAGCGAGGCGACCAGGATGGCCGGATCGGTGCTCGCGCCCTTCTGCTGTTCGGCGGTGGGCTGGTCCCCGGGGCGGGGCTGGACGGAGAAGGCGCCGTCCTCGGCGATCGGGGCCTGTTCGACCGGCCGGCCCGGATCGAGCGAGGTGACCAGGGCGTCCGCGCCGCCGACCACCCGCTCGACCCGTTCGGCCGGGGTCAGTTGGCCGCTACGGTGGACCACGTCGGCGCCGGTGACGCCGAGGACGGGCAGCGCGATCATGGCGGCGATCAGCGCGCTGCGGCCCTTGGCGCGCAGTGCGTCACGGCGGGCGATGCGCAGGGCGACCCGCCAGGCTCCGAGCCTCACCGCGCCACCTCGCCGGCCGGGCCCGACGGGAACGCCGCGCCGGACCTGTGCGGCGCGGCGTTCGGCTGCACGGCCGCGAGGCGGGCGGAGGTGCGGCGGCCGGGGGTCTCCGAGGCGATCGCACCGTCCCGCAGGTGGACCACCCGGTCCGCCCAACTGGCGTGGGCCGCCTCGTGGGTGACCATCATGGCGGCGGCGCCGGCGTCGCAGCGGGCGCGCAGGACGGCGAGGACGGCTTCGCCGGTGGTGGAGTCGAGGGCGCCGGTGGGTTCGTCGGCGAGGACGAGGCGGCGGTCGCCGATCAGGGCGCGGGCGATGGCGACGCGCTGCTGCTGGCCGCCGGACATGTCGTCGGGGAAGCGGTCGGCGAGCTCGCCGATGCCCAGCTCCTCCAGTGCGGCCAGCGCCTCCCGGCGGGCCCGGCGCCCCGGGACGCCGTCGAGTTCGCGCGGCAGGGCGATGTTCTCGGCGGCGGTGAGGGCCGGGATCAGGTTGTAGTCCTGGAAGACGTACCCGATCGAGCGCCGCCGCAGGTCGGCGAGCTTTCCGCGGCCGAGACCGCCGAGCGCGACCCCTTCCACCAGCACCTCGCCGTCGCTGGGCTGGTCCAGCCCGCCGGCCAGGGTCAGCAGGGTGGACTTCCCGGAGCCGGACGGGCCCATGACGGCGACGAACTCGCCGGGGTGGACGGCCAGGTCGACGCCGCGCAGGGCGTGCACCTCGGCGGCGCCCCGCCCGTGCACCCGGGTGACGTCGGTCAGGCGCAGGACGGGTGCGGGCCGGGTCGGATCGGTGTGGGACACACTTCCCCCTCGTGAGCTGCTCAACTGCATATGTCGGTGAACTATATATGCCGGAGGGCGTGACGCAAGGCGGGATGGTTCCCGGGTGCCCGCGGGTGTCCTCAGGTGCTCACGGGTGTTCGCGGGGCTGGGCGGTCGGATTCGGTCAAACTTCTACAAAGCTGTCGAGGATGTGGGCGGAAACCCGGGCCGGATCGTTCGGGGGCGGTCTATGCTCGGGAAGGTTCACGGCCCCGGGGGCTGGCCTCCCACCGTGCCGGAAGGCCCGGCACCCGACGTGCGGTCAGATCCGGAGCGCGGCAGGCCTCGGGGCCCGTGCGGCCGTCGCGCGCGCCTACCCGTCAGTCGCGGCGGCGATGGCCATCATCGAGGTCGTCAGACCGACCGCCACCTGTTCGTACCCTCCTCCCGCGAAGGAGGTGCCGTCGTGCACACCCTGACCACCGTCGAGTTCCTGGTCCGACTCGCCACCGGCGTCGCCTGCGGCGCACTGATCGGCGTCGAACGCCAGTGGCGGGCCAGGATGGCCGGCCTGCGCACCAACGCGCTGGTCGCCGCCGGCGCCACCCTGTTCGTGCTGTACAGCGAGGCCGTCGGCGACACCGGCAGCCCCACCCGGGTCGCCTCGTACGTCGTCTCCGGCATCGGCTTCCTCGGCGGTGGCGTCATCCTGCGCGACGGCGCCGGCGTGCGCGGTCTCAACACCGCGGCCACGCTGTGGTGTTCGGCCGCCGTCGGGGTGCTGGCCGCCTCCGGCAACCTGGAGTTCGCCGTCCTCGGCACGCTCGCCGTGCTCGGCGTCCACCTGGTGCTGCGCCCGGCCGGCCGGCTCCTCGACCGGGCCCCGCAGTCCGGCAGCGACCCGGACTCCACCAGCCGCGCCACCGTCCACCTGGAGTGCGACCGCAAGTCCGAGACCCACAGCCGGGCCCTGCTGCTCCAGGCCCTCGCCGCCTCCGGCCTCGCCCCGACCGGCCTGCGCGCCCGCCGCACCGACAGCGGGGGCGCCACCAGCCTGCGGGCCACCGTCGCGATCACCGGCCGGGTGACCCCGGCGCTCGAACAGGTCGTCACCCGGCTGTCGTTGGAGCCCGGCGTGCGCGATCTGCACTGGCACCTGGACGACGAGCCGGAGGAACCCGGCAACCCGGCGCTCGCCTGAGCGCGAGGGCCGTCACCGGCCGCGGCCGTCGTGCGCGCCCGTCGTCCGAACCCCCGTCCGATCCCTTCCGGAGGCCCGATGCCGACCCCCGACCCCGAACACGGGCCGCTGGTGCCGATGCTGCTGGCGCTGACCGTGGTCACCGGAGTGGTGGACGCGGTCAGTTACCTCGAACTCGGCCACGTCTTCGTCGCCAACATGACCGGCAACGTGGTGTTCCTCGGCTTCGCCCTGGCCGGTGCGGCCAACCTCTCCGCCACCGCCTCGCTGGCCGCCCTCGTCGCCTTCCTGCTCGGCGCCCTGGCCGGCGGCCACCTCGCCCGCCGGCTGCCCGGCCACCGCGGGCACCTGTTGACCGTCGCCGTCGCCGCCCAGTCGGCGCTGGTCGCGGCGGCCACCGTGCTGGCGGCCGTGGCCGGCCACACCTCCGACCCGGCCCGCTACACCCTGATCGGGCTGCTCGGCTTCGCCATGGGCGGCCAGAACGCGGTGGTCCGCGCCCTGAAGGTGCCCGACCTCACCACCACCGTGCTCACCATGACCATCACGGCCCTCGCCGCCGACCGCACCGGCCCCCGCCGTCTCGCCTCCGCCGTCTGGATGTTCGCCGGGGCCCTCCTCGGCGCCCTCCTCGTCCTGCGCGCCGGCGTCCCCCTCGCCCTGGCCCTGGCCCTGGCCCTCCTCCTCGCCGTCGCCGCCCTCACCCACCACGCCGCCCGAGCCACCCCCGCCCCCACCTGGACGCACCCCCGCTGAGCCGCCTCGCCGGTGCGCTATCGTCCCCGCGGCCTGCGGATCGTCTTGAAAGGACAGGTGAGTTGTATGGGCGCCGGCGCCTGGTCGTACGCGGTTCCCTACCAGGAGGATCTCCAGGCCGCCCTGGACGCGCTGAGGGAGAAGGTCTTCGAGGAGGACGAGTACTACCGGGAGGAGGGGGTCGAGTCGCTCGCGGAGCTCATGGACTCCGGCTTCCTCGATGAGGAGGGCGGCGCGCACTCCGTGCTCGACGTGGTCACCGTGGTGCACTGCGCCGTCGACGAGGAGGACTACGGCGACGTCCGGGTGGTGGAGGGGGCCGAGGTCGTGGAACTGTTCGGCACCGACCGGCCGTCACTGGACACCGTCCGCGCCGCCGAGGAGAAGGGCGGGGGCGACATCGACTTCCCGCCCTCCTTCCGGGGTTCGGGCTGCTGCACGATCACCTACGGACCGGACGGCGCTCCTGACGGCCTCTACTTCTGGGGCGTCACCGGCGACTGAGGGTCAGGGCCGGGCCCCGTCAGTCCTCCTGGCGGTGGCCGGCGCGGCCGCTCCAGCGGGGTTCGAGGCGCGCCCAGGCGGCGGTCCAGGCGGCCTCGCCGCGGCGGTCGAGGGCGTGGAGGCGCAGGCGGAGGATGAGGGCGAGCAGGGCCAGCAGGGCGAGGAGGGCGCCGGCGCCGGTGCAGGCGGCGGAGACGGCGAGGGCCAGGCGGTCGGCCGGGGGAGCGGAGGAGGCGCCGGCCGGGTCGACCCAGACGGCGACGTGGCTGCCGGGGGTGGCGGAGCGCGGGACCTGAACGGTGCCGAGGTGCTGGGTGCCGTCGGGGGCGGTCCACGTCGCGTCGACGTCCACCCGGCTGCTGTAGCCGCCGGAGAAGCGGCTGCCGGCTGCGGTGGCGGCGGCGCGGTCGGGCAGGCCGCGGACGACGGCGTCGACCTGCTGCAGCCGTCCGCGGTCCGCGCCGGCCCGGTGCTCGGTGCCGCGGTAGAGGAGCAGGGAGCCGCCCGCGGACAGGGCGAGCGCGAGCACCGCGCCGAGGATGACGGAGAGCCAGGCGCGGGCCCGGGAGCGGTCGAGGGGGCGGGCGAGCGGCTCGTGCCGGGTGCCGACGGCCCGCCGCAGCTGTCGGCCGATGCGTCGGGGGAGCGACGCGGGCCGGGCCGGACGGGGGGTGCTGGACACGGTGAGGGCTCCTCAGGGGCGCGGGGTCACGAGGCGGTTACGCCCAATGTCCACCCGGCGAGCCCTCGTGCACAAGACTCGTGCGCGCCCGTAGGACCGCCAGGGCCGCTCGGCCCCGCCACCGGGACGTTCGGCCCTCGGCACCGGTGGCGCGGACCGGGCAGGCTGGAGATCGGCGGCGTCCTCCCGGTGCTTGGGCGCGGCCGTGGCCCGGTTCGGCCGTGGGGGCGCCGGGTCGAGGTATGGGGCAGGGGGTGGTCGTGGGGTCACCCCCTGCCTGTTCCGTCTCGGGCCGCTGTCCGCTCTGCGCCCGTTCCCTGTGGTGGAGCTGACGGAATCCCAGGCGGCCGCTTTCTGCCCAGCTATACACTCGGAGTATACGCCGGGTGTATGTTCCCCCCATGAGTGTTCCCTTGACCCTCCTGGGGCTGCTGGAGCGTGAGCCGAGCCACGGCTACGACCTCAAGCGCGACTACGACGCCCTCTTCGGCCGCGGCAAGCCCCTTCCGTACGGCCAGGTCTACGCGACCCTCGGCCGACTCGCCCGCGACGGCAAGGTGATGGCCGGCGAGGCGGAGCCCGGCGACGGGCCCGAGCGCAAGCGCTACGTCATCACCGAGACCGGGGCTACCGAGTTCGAGACCTGGCTCCAGGAGCCCGTCGCACCCGAGCCCAACCTCCAGTCCGTGCTGTTCACCAAGGTGGTGCTGGCCCTGATGCTGGGCCGCGACGCCGAGCACTATCTGGACACCCAGCGCGCCGCCCACCTGCGCCGGATGCGCGAACTCACCGAACTGCGCCGCACCGGCGCGCTGGTGGACGCCCTGCTCGCCGACCACGGCCTGTTCCACCTGGAGGCCGACCTGCGCTGGATCGACCTCACCGCCGCCCGGCTGGACGCGCTCGCCGCGGAGGTGAAGGCATGACCACGATCCTGGAGGCCCGCGGCGTCGCCCTCTCCTTCGGCGAGACCCCCGCCCTGCGCGGGGCCGACCTGTCCGTGGAGGCCGGCGAGGTGCTCGCCGTCATGGGCCCCAGCGGCTCGGGCAAGTCGACGTTACTCCACTGCCTGGCCGGCATCCTGGTGCCCGACGAGGGAGAGGTGCTGTTCAAGGGCCGGCGCCTGGACACCATGCCGGAGGCCCGGCGCAGCGCTCTGCGCCGGGACCAGTTCGGCTTCGTCTTCCAGTTCGGCCAGCTGGTGCCGGAGTTGACGGCCGAGGAGAACGTCGCCCTGCCGCTGCTGCTGAACGGCGTACGCCGTGCCGCCGCGCTGGCCGAGGCCCGTCCGTGGTTCGCCAGGCTCGGCCTGGACGGCCTGGAGAGGCGCCGCTCCGGCGAGCTGTCGGGCGGTCAGGCCCAGCGGGTCGCCCTGGCCCGCGGCCTGGTGGCCCGTCCGCAGGTGCTGTTCGCCGACGAGCCGACCGGCTCGCTGGACTCGCTGACCGGCGAACAGGTGATGGAGCTGATGGTCGGTTCGGCCAGGGAGCAGGGCACCACCGTCATCGTGGTCACCCACGAGGCCAGGGTCGCCGCCTACGCCGACCGCGAGGCGGTCGTCCGCGACGGCCGGGCCCGCACCCTCTCCGCCGGAACGGTGGCCTCGTGATCCCCTTCTCGCTCCGACTGGCCGTCAGCGGCGGCCGGGAGGCGGTGGCCCGGCTGCTGATGATCGCGGCGGCGGTCGCGATCGGGGTCGGGCTGCTGCTGTCGAGCCTCGCCAGCCTCAACGCGGTCGACCACTCCAACGGGCGGCTGCTCTGGATGAACACCGGCTCCAAGGGCTGGACCGGGACGGCCCGGACGGACCCGCTCTGGTGGTACGGCCACGACCACTACTACCAGGGCAAGCGGATCGTCGAGTTCGACGTCGCCCCGACCGGCCCCACCTCGCCGCTGCCGCCGGGCCTGACCGGGCTGCCGGCCCCCGGCGAGTACTACGCCTCGCCCGCCCTGGCGGAGCTGCTGCGCAGGGCCCCGGCCGTCGAACTGGGCGACCGCTTCGAGGGCCGACAGGTCGGCACCATCGGGCCCGAGGCGCTGACCTCCCCGGACACCCTGGCCATGGTGGCCGGCCGTACCGTGGACGAGCTCAAGGGCATCCCGGAGGCCAGGCCGGTCACCGCGATCGCGACCGCGATGCCGACCGAGTGCGAGGCCGACTGCTTCGGCTTCGGCGTCCACGGCGACGCCGTGACCCTCGTCCTCAGCGTGGTGATCGGTGCGCTGATCTTCCCGGTGCTGGTCTTCATCGGCACCGCGACCCGGCTCTCCGCCGCCACCCGGGAGCAGCGCTTCGCCGCGATGCGGCTGGTGGGGGCGACGCCCCGGCAGGTGTCGGTGATCTCGGCGGTCGAGTCCACGGTCGCCTCGGTGATCGGTACGGTCGCGGGCTTCGGCGTCCACCTCGCGCTGCGCCCGCTGGTCGCCGACATGCGGCTCACCGGGGAACGGTTCTACCTCGCGGACCTGGGCCTGCACCTGGACCAGGCGCTCGTGGTCGCGCTGGGCGTGCCGGTGGCGGCGGCGCTGGCCGCGCGGTTCGCGCTGCGCCGGGTCACCATCTCCCCGCTCGGGGTCAGCCGGAGGGTCACCCCGAAGCCGCCGCGGGCCTGGCGGCTGGTCCCGCTGCTGCTCGGCCTCGCCGAGCTCGGCTACTTCGTCGACAACCGGCCGCCGACCTCCGACGGGCAGGCCGCTGCCTACCTCACCGGGTTCGTACTGGTGATGCTCGGCCTGGTGATCGCCGGGCCCTGGCTGACCATGGCGGCGGCCCGGGCGGTGGCCCGGCGCACCAGCCGGCCGGCCGCGCTGATCGCGGTCCGCCGACTGGCCGACGACCCGAGGGCGGGCTTCCGCGCGGTGGCGGGCCTGGTGGTGGCCCTGTTCGTGACCAGTGCGACCATCGGCATCATCGGGACCATCGACGCCAACCGGGGAGCCCAGCTGAGTGGCGACCCGGAGGTCCGCAAGTCGGTCGTCGACCTCCCGCACCGGCTGGACTCCGCGGAGACGCTCGGCGCCGTACCGGACTCACTGGTGGCCTCCGCCCGGGCCGTCCCGGGCTTCCGCGGGCTGGTGCCGGCGCACGACAACCCGGCGCGGATCGGTGCCGACCCGGCCCGACCCCGTTTCCCCGCACCCGCGTTGGTGCTCTGCTCGGATCTGGCACAGGCGCCGGTGCTGGGGCACTGCGCGCCTGGAGCGGCGGTGGCGACCGTCCCCGTCCGGCAGTTCCTCGACCTCCAGGAGGGCGCGAACCAGGAGTGGCCGGCCGCGCCGCTCCCGGCCACGGAGGCCGCCGCCCTTCCGGTGAAGCTGCTCTACGCGACCACCGACGGCTCCTCCTCGGCCAAGGAGCGGCTGCGGACCCTGTTCGCCGAGGCCTACCCGAGGTACGAGGCCAGGATGGCCGAGGACTGGGGCACCGAGGCCCAGAAGCGGCTTCAGGCCTGGCGCCAGCTGGCGCACGTGGTGCTGCTGACCACCGTGCCGATCGCCGGGTGCAGCCTCGCGGTGAGCGTGGTGGCCGGACTCTCGGACCGCCGCCGCCCGTTCGCGATGCTGCGGCTCACCGGGGCACCGCTGCGGCTGCTCCGGCGGGTGATCGGGCTGGAGAGCGCACTGCCGCTGCTGGTGGTGTCGGCGATCGCGATCGGCACCGGCTTCGCGGCGGCGGCGATGTTCCTCAAGTCGCAGATGCAGTACGACCTGGTGTCCCCGGGCGCGGTGTACTACGGGTTGACCGGTTTCGGGCTGGTCGCCTCGCTCGGGATCATCGCCTCGACGCTGCCGCTGCTGAAGCGGATCACCGGGCCGGAGGCGGCCCGCAACGGCTGATCCCGGCTCCGGCCGGCCCGCTGCCCTCTGCCCGCTGCCCGCTGCCCGTTACCCTGCGCCGACCCGTCGCCCGTCGCCCGTCGCCCGCCGTCAGCGGGCGACGGGGTAGCCGTGCGTCCCGTCCGCCCGCGCCACGTCCAGCCCGGGCAGCCAGCTGCCGAGGACCAGCGCGGACGGGTAGAACATCGGCTCCGGCAGCGTGTCCACCGGGAAGCGCTCCCAGCCGGCGCAGGCGTGCGGCTCGGTGACCACCGCCTCGGCCAGGCTGGGCGGCGCCAGCACGGCGGCGGTCAGCCGGGGCCGGCCGAGCTCGTGGTCGAGGTGGACGGCGAGCACCCGCATCGCCGCGGCGGGCAGCACGATGCCGGTCTCCTCGGCGAGTTCGCGGGCCGCGGTCTGCTCGAAGGACTCGCCGAGGTCGACCTTGCCGCCGGGCAGGCTCCAGGTGGGCGGTTCGCCGGCGGTGATCCGGCGGCCGAGCAGCACCCGGCCGTCCCCGGTGGGCACGACGATCCCGGCGCCGAGCAGCGGCGCGGTCAGCGGGGACGGTGCGGTGGGTACGGTCGGTGCTGTGCTCAACTCGCCGTCTCCTTCAGTCGGTTACCAGTTGGCGCGCTCGTAGTCCTTGAGGAAGCAGCCGTACAGGTCCTCGCCCGCCTCGCCGCGCACGATCGGGTCGTACACCCGGGCCGCGCCGTCGACCAGGTCGAGCGGGGCGTGGAAGCCCTCGTCGGCGAGGCGCATCTTGTCCGGGTGCGGGCGCTCGTCGGTGATCCAGCCGGTGTCGACGGCGGTCATCAGGATGCCGTCGTTCTGGA
The DNA here is from genome assembly GCF_044763205.1 of Kitasatospora sp. NPDC096204. Taxonomy (NCBI): domain Bacteria; kingdom Bacillati; phylum Actinomycetota; class Actinomycetes; order Kitasatosporales; family Streptomycetaceae; genus Kitasatospora; species Kitasatospora sp. NPDC096204. The sequence continues at coordinate 5,587 of NZ_JBIWFT010000034.1, read as the reverse complement.
ACATCTCCTGCGCGCTGGTGCGGGTGAGCATGTTGAGCGCGGCCTTGGCCATGTTGGTGTGCGGGTGGCCGGCGCCCTTGTAGCCGCGGGAGAACACGCCCTCCATGGCGGAGACGTTGACGACGTACTTGCGGCGGGAGCGGGAGGCGGCCATCGCCGGACGCAGCCTGCTGATCAGGATGAACGGCGCGGTGGAGTTGCAGAGCTGGACCTCCAGCAGCTCCATCGGGCCGACCTCCGAGACGGTCTGCACCCAGCTGTTGGTGTCGGCGAGGTCGGGCACCAGGCCGCCGGCGTCGATCGCGGTGCCGGCCGCGATCCGGGCGGGCGTGGCGGAGCCGGTGACCAGGGCGAGCGAGGTGACGTCCTCGGCGGCCATCCGCTGCGGGTCGCCGCTCGCCTGGTGGGGGAGGGCGGGCAGGTCGACGCTGCCGCTGCCGAAGCGGCCGATCGTGGTGGCCTGCGGCAGCTCGCCGGCCGGCAGCGGCGCGGACTCGGCGTTGACCAGCTCGCGGTAGGACTCCGGCGGGCGGCGCACGGTCTGCGCGGCGTTGTTGATCAGGATGTCCAGCGGGCCGTCGGCGGCGACCTCGTCGGCCAGCGCCATCACCTGGGCCGGGTCGCGCAGGTCGATGCCGACGATCTTGAGGCGGTGGATCCACTCGGCGCTGTCCGGCATCGCCTTGAAGCGGCGGATCGCGTCGTTGGGGAAGCGGGTGGTGATGGTGGTGTGGGCGCCGTCGCGCAGCAGCATCAGCGCGATGTACATCCCGATCTTGGCGCGGCCGCCGGTGAGCAGCGCGCGCTTGCCGGTGAGGTCGGCGCGGGCGTCCCGGCGGGAGCGGTTCTTGACCGCGCAGTCCTGGCAGAGGTTGTGGTAGAAGGCGTCGACCTCGACGTACCGCTGCTTGCAGGTGTAGCAGGAGCGCGGGCGCTCCAGGATGCCGGCGATCTCGGTGGTGGTGACGGTGGTCAGGCCGAAGGCGCCGGCCGTCTCGTCGTCGATCCGGGTCGGCGCGCCGGTGGCGGTGCGGGCGGTGACCTCGCGGTCGTTGGCGGACTTGCGGGCCCGGGTCTCCTGGCGGCGGCGCTGCTTGAGGGTGCGGAATATGCCGCCGACGGCCTGGCGGACGGTGATCGCGTCCGGGTGGTCCACGTGCAGCTCGTCGAGTTCCGCGAGCACCTCCAGGCAGAGCTTCAGCCGCTCGGGGTCGAGGCCGGGACCGAAGTCGACCTCCTCCTCGGTGCCCTCGACCTGGTCCTGCTCGATGTCCGTCTGCCCGATGCCCACGCTTGCTGTCGCTTTCCCGTTCGCCACGCCCACACGCGTGAAGCCATGCCCGTTACCGCGTGAATGCTACGGGAGCGCTCCGGACCGGGGCGAAAACCGGACGTCGGAGGGGGTCTTTGGATGATCCTCCATGTCTACGCGCGGAGCATTGATCACGGTTTGTGGACAGCCCCAGCAATGCCGCTCGAACTGGCTTTTGCCCCCACCCTCGCGGAGAATCGAACGCTGGGTGCCGGGCGCCCGAGTGCGCTCCGGCGGCATCGCCGCAACCGCACCCGAGGTGTATCCCCCCAGCCAGAGAGCCCTTCTTCATGCGCTTCCTGAACGACCTCAAGCCCTCGTACGACCTCACGTACGACGACGTCTTCATGGTCCCCAGCCGTTCCGCCGTGGGCTCCCGGCAGGGCGTCGACCTCTCCTCCAACGACGGCACCGGCACCACCATCCCGCTCGTCGTGGCCAACATGACCGCCATCGCCGGCCGCAGGATGGCCGAGACCGTGGCCCGCCGCGGCGGCCTGGTCGCCATCCCGCAGGACATCCCCACCGAGGTCATCGCCGAGGTCGTCTCCTGGGTCAAGCAGCGCCACCTCGTCTTCGACACCCCCCTCACGCTCGCCCCCGGCGCCACCGTGGCCGAGGCGCTGTCGCTGCTGCCCAAGCGCGCGCACGGCGCCCTCGTGGTGGTCGAGGACGGCAGGCCGGTCGGCGTGGTCACCGACTCCGACTGCCAGGGCGTGGACCGCTTCACCAGCCTGGCCGACATCATGTCCCGCGAGCTGCTGGTGCTGGACGAGGGCATCGACCCGCGGACCGCCTTCGACAAGCTCACCGAGGCGCACCGCAAGCTCGCCCCCGTCGTGGACGGCGAGGGCCGGCTGGTCGGCATCCTCACCCGCAAGGGCGCGCTGCGCGCCACCCTGTACACCCCGGCCGTGGACGCGGCCGGCAAGCTGCGGATCGCCGCCACCGTCGGCATCAACGGCGATGTCGCGGGCAAGGCCAAGGCGCTGATCGACGCGGGTGCCGACGTGCTGGTCGTCGACACCGCGCACGGCCACCAGGAGTCCATGATCAGCGCGCTGCGCGCGGTGCGCGGTCTGGACCCGCAGATCCCGATCGTGGCCGGCAACGTGGTCTCCGCCGCCGGCGTCCGCGACCTGGTCGAGGCGGGTGCCGACATCCTCAAGGTCGGCGTCGGCCCCGGCGCCATGTGCACCACCCGGATGATGACCGGCGTCGGCCGGCCGCAGTTCTCCGCCGTCCTGGAGTGCGCCGCCGAGGCCCGACGGCTCGGCAAGCACGTCTGGGCCGACGGCGGCGTGCGCCACCCGCGCGACGTCGCGATGGCGCTGGCCGCCGGCGCCTCCAACGTGATGATCGGCTCCTGGTTCGCCGGGACCTACGAGTCCCCGGGCGACCTCCAGACCGCCGCCGACGGCCGCCAGTACAAGGAGAGCTTCGGCATGGCCTCGGCCCGCGCGGTGAGCAACCGCACCGCCCAGGACTCCTCGTACGACCGGGCCCGCAAGGCGCTGTTCGAGGAGGGCATCTCGCACTCCCGGATGTTCCTCGACCCGACCCGGCCGGGCGTCGAGGACCTGATCGACTCGATCATCGCGGGCGTCCGCAGCTCCTGCACCTATGCGGGCGCCGGCAGCCTGGAGGAGTTCCACGAGAAGGCCATCGTGGGCATCCAGAGCGCGGCGGGCTACGCCGAGGGCAAGCCGCTGCACTCCAGCTGGGCCTGATCGCCGTGGGCCGTCCGGTTCCTCGCCTCGGGGAGCCGGACGGCTGCGGCTGCGACTGCGACTGCGGTCGGTGCGGGGGAGGGGCACCCGGTGTCCGGGCCGTCGTGCGGGCCGTCCTCCGGCCCGTTGCCCCCGTTGCCCCTGGTGTCCCCGTTGTCCCTGGTGTCCCCGGTGTCCGGCTCGGGCGGGAACAGGGCCCCGAGCGGGAGCAGCAGGGCTCGGCCGAGCAGCCCGACCGAACCGTTCAGCGCGGCGGCGAAGGCCCGGGCGGCGCCCGGCAGGTGCCGCAGGCCCCACAGGGCCTCGACGGCGCCCCAGGCGCTCTCGCGGGCGGCCCCGACCGACCAGGCGCCGAGCAGGTGGGTGAGCGGCTCGGCGAGCTCCAGCAGGTCGGGCCCGGGCATCAGCTGCTCCCGGACGGCCGTCTCCGCCTCGGCCAGCACCCGGTTGATCCGGCGGTAGTCCTCCTCGACGTCGGCCGGCCCGCAGCCCCGACGGCGGCAGGTGTCCACGACGGCCAGCGGCAGGTCGTGCTGGATGTGGGCGGTCATCCCGGCCAGCGCGAACTGCAGCGGGTGCACGCCCGGGTGGGCGCGCAGCGCGAACAGCGGCCGCCAGCAGGCGGGCGGCTCCTGCCCGGCCGCGTCGGCGGCCACGGCCCGCAGGTACCGCCCGGCGAACGCCACGTCCAGCTCGGCCACCGCCGACGGGTCGGCGAAGTACCCGGCGCCCAGCCGTTCGAGGACCGCCTCCGTCACGGTGAGGTAGAGCCGGTCGAAGACCGCCACTCCGTCGGCCGGGGGCAGCCCCGCCCCGATCTCCCGCAGCCGGCCGATCACCTGCTCGACCGTCTCCGCCTCCGCGTTCACCGCCGTCGTACGATCCACCGCCGTGCCGGGCATGTGCCACCCTCCGATGTCGATCGTGCACTGATCGCATCATCGTGACAGCGTGGGCCGGCGCTCCAGTGGACGCGGCCCGCGTCCGTCGAGCCGGTGTCGCACCGTCGGGCCGATCCCGCCGTGACATGGCGTCGACTTGGTGACGGCGTTACGGGGTCTTTGCCTATCGCCCACCTCCTGTCATGATCCCTGACCGTGATCAATCGTCGAACCCTGATCGCCGCGCTCGCCGCGGCCCCGGCCCTCAGCACCCTCGGCGCCGCCGTGGGAAGCACCCCCGCGAGCGCCGCCACCGACCTCTACCCCTCCAACACGGCCCTCTACGCCAGCTCGACCGTGGTCGAGGGCGTGGACTACGGCCGCCGCTACCGCAGGCACCTGATCGACGACCAGAGCCTGCAGAGCCGTGCGCCGTTCGTCCGGACCACCGTCATCGCCCCGCACGGCGGCGGCATCGAGGTCGGCACCTCCGAACTGTGCCTGGCCATCGCCGGCTACCACCCGGCCGACCTCACCCCGACCCCGGCCGCCGGGCCGGTGCACGACTTCTGGATGTTCGAGGGCCTGCGCTCCTCCAACAACAGCGAACTGCACGTCACCTCGACCCACTGCGACGACGCGGTGGCCCGCGCGATGTGCGCCGGCAGCCGCAACGTGGTGTCGCTGCACGGCTGCACCGCCGCCCAGGCCGGCCTGGAGGCCGGCGCCCAGGCCGTGCTCGTCGGCGGCCTGAACTCCACCCTCCGGCAGTACCTGATGGAGGAGTTCGCGGCGGCGGGCATCCGGGCCGTGACCGCCTCCGGCGAGGAGGAGATCGCGGGCATCTCCCCGGACAACATCTGCAACCGCAGCCTGCTCGGGATGGGCGCCCAGCTGGAGATGACCACCGACCTGCGGGCCGCGATGTTCGCGCCGGGCAAGAACACCCGCGCCGAGCGGGCGGCCAACACGCTGCCGCTGTTCTGGAGCTTCACGAACGCCGTCCGGACAGCGGTCCAGCGGCTGGAGGCGGGCCAGCCCGTCCTCTGACGGCTCGGGCAGCCGGCTGCGCGCGCCGCAGCCGGCGTCAGCCCAGCTCGTACTCCAGGACGTAGGTGTGGGTGCCGGACTCGTCGACGGTGAGCAGGAACTCCCCGGTGATCCCGGTCAGCTCGCCCGTGCCCGTGCCCGGCACCACGCGTATCGTCGTGCCGGTCGTGTCCCAGGCCGCGTGCTGGAGCACGAACGAGCCCTTGCGTCCGCCCAGTTCACCCGTCACGTGCTCCACCGCGACGTACGAGGCCGGGCTGCCGGTGGGGCCCGCGACCGAGAGCATCCGCACCTCGCTCGCCCCGCTCAGCCCGCCGGTGAAGGTCTTGGCGATGCCGACCCGCCCGAAGGACGCGCCCTCCCGCTCCTCCGTCTCCACCGGCTCGAACGCGGTCAGCTCGAACGACCCGCTCGCCGTGGCACCCATGGCACGCTCCCCTCGTCGGTCGTCTCCCCGGCCGACGGGCGCGCCGACCGTGGCGGCCGGGCACCACCCGACCGTGCACGAAGCCTTGCACGCGCCACTGACACTGATACTGCTAACCGGTCCCCGGTGGTCGTGGCTCTGCCACTGACTGACGCCCTGCTGGGCTGTCCTCCGGTTGTTCTGTCCG
>NZ_JBIWFT010000033.1:0-117433 GCF_044763205.1 Kitasatospora sp. NPDC096204 | reverse complement strand
GTTACATTCCGAACCCGGAAGCTAAGCCTCACAGCGCCGATGGTACTGCAGGGGGGACCCTGTGGGAGAGTAGGACGCCGCCGAACAATTCTTCTAGAGAAGCCCCCGCCGGGCGAACCGGTCGGGGGCTTCTCTGTTGTAGGGTCAACATGCAATTGTCATCACACGGGACAGGAGGCCCCCGGGTGGAGGTCCAGGAGACGCGGGTCCAGACCGATCGCGTCCTCACCATCCCCAACATGCTGAGCATGGGCCGGCTGGTCGGTGTTCCGCTGTTTCTCTGGCTCATCCTGTGGCCGGTCTTCGACGGGCCCAACAACGATGGTTGGGCGCTGCTGATCCTGGCGTTGAGCGGGGTCAGCGACTACCTGGACGGAAAGCTCGCCAGGCGGTGGGGGCAGATCAGCCGGGTGGGGCAGCTGCTCGATCCGCTGGCCGACCGGCTCTATGTGCTCTCCACGCTGGTCGGACTGACCTGGCGTGAGATTCTGCCGTGGTGGCTCACCGCGATCCTGTTGGCCCGTGAGGTGTTCATCGCCGCGCTGCTGCCGATTCTGAACCGGCACGGCTACGGCCCGCTCCAGGTGAGTTTCCTGGGGAAGGCGGCGACGTTCAATCTGATGTACGCGTTTCCGCTTCTGCTGCTCGGCAGCGTGGACAGTTGGATCGCGCGGCCGGCCGAGGTGGTGAGCTGGGCGTTCATCTGGTGGGGGACGACGCTGTACTGGTGGGCCGCGATTCTTTACGCGGTTCAGGCGAGGCGGATCGTCCGGGCGAGCGCGGCGGCCTCTGCGTCCACAGTCTGAGACGTGATCTGAGAGAAGCCCCACGCCTCATCGGTGCGTCGGACGATATCTTCCGGGTAGAGAACCTTCTGGAACGCTTTGATGGACCTGCTGGTCCACCACCGCGAAGGAGGACGCACCCGTAATGAAAGCCGTTGTAATGGCAGGGGGCGAGGGCACCCGACTCCGCCCGATGACCTCCAGCATGCCGAAGCCGCTGCTTCCGGTCGCCAATAGGCCGATCATGGAGCACGTGCTTCGGCTGCTGAAGCGGCACGGCCTCTCCGACACCGTCGTCACCGTGCAGTTCCTGGCGTCGCTGGTCAAGAACTATTTCGGCGACGGCGAAGAGCTGGGCATGCATCTGACCTATGCCCACGAGGAGACGCCACTGGGCACTGCGGGGAGTGTCAAGAACGCAGAGGACGCGCTCAAGGACGATTCCTTTCTGGTGATCTCCGGTGACGCGCTGACCGACTTCGACCTCTCGGAATTGATCGACTTTCACCGCAGCAAGAACGCTCTGGTCACCGTCTGTCTCACGAGGGTGCCGAATCCACTGGAGTTCGGCATCACGATCACGGACGACGAGGGCAGGGTCGAGCGTTTCCTGGAGAAGCCGACCTGGGGGCAGGTCTTCTCCGACACCGTGAACACCGGTATCTACGTGATGGAGCCCGAGGTCTTCGACTACGTCGCGGCGGGTGAGTCCGTCGACTGGTCGAGCGATGTCTTCCCACAGCTCTTGAAGGAGGGCAAGCGGGTCTACGGCTACGTCGCCGAGGGTTACTGGGAGGACGTGGGCACCCACGAGAGCTACGGCAAGGCCCAGGCGGACGTCCTGGAGGGCAAGGTCGACGTCGAGCTCGACGGGTTCGAGATCTCCCCGGGCGTCTGGGTCGCCGAGGGCGCCGAGGTGGACCCGGAGGCGGTGCTGCGCGGGCCGCTGTACATCGGGGACTACGCCAAGGTCGAGGCCGGCGTGGAGATCCGCGAGCACACCGTGCTGGGCAGCAACGTGGTCGTCAAGCGCGGCGCGTTCCTGCACAAGGCGGTGGTGCACGACAACGTGTACGTCGGGCCGCAGAGCAATCTGCGGGGCTGCGTGGTCGGCAAGAACACCGACGTGATGCGGGCCGCGCGGATCGAGGACGGCGCGGTGATCGGGGACGAGTGCCTGGTCGGCGAGGAGTCGATCATCGGGGCGAACGTCCGGGTCTACCCGTTCAAGACCATCGAGGCCGGCGCCGTCGTCAACACCTCGGTGATCTGGGAGTCGCGCGGCCAGGAGCACCTCTTCGGGGTCCGCGGCGTCTCGGGCGTCCTGAACGTCGAGATCACCCCGGAGCTGGCCGTGCGGCTGGCCGGGGCGTACGCGACGACGCTCAAGAAGGGCGCCACCGTCACCATCGCGCGTGACCACTCGCGTGGCGCGCGTGCGCTCAAACGGGCGATGATCTCGGCGCTCCAGACCTCCGCGATCGACGTCCGTGACCTCGAGAACGTGCCCATGCCGGTGGCCCGGCAGCACACGGCACGGGGGAGCGCGGGCGGGATCTTCCTGCGGACCACGCCCGGCGTGCCGGACTCGCTGGACATCCTCTTCTTCGACGAGCGCGGGGCGGACCTCTCACAGGCCGGCCAGCGGAAGCTCGACCGGGTCTACGCGCGCCAGGAGTTCCGGCGGGCCTTCCCCGGTGAGATCGGGGACCTCACCTTCCCGTCCAGCGTCTTCGACTCCTACGCCGGCAACCTGCTGCGGACGGTGGACACCACAGGGGTCCGGGAAGCCGGGCTGAAGGTGGTCGTGGACACCGCGCACGGCAGCGCGGGCCTCGTTCTGCCGAGCATCCTCGGCCGGCTCGGGGTCGAGGCGCTCACCGTCTCCACGGGGCTGGACGAGGCGCGGCCGACCGAGGACGCCGAGGAGCGCCGGGCCGGCCTGGCCAGGCTCGGCGAGCTGGTCGCCTCCTCGCGGGCGGCCTTCGGGGTGCGGTTCGACCCGGTGGGCGAGCGCGTCGCGTTCGTGGACGAGCTCGGCCGGGTGATCGACGACGACCGGGCGCTGCTGGTGCTGCTGGACCTGGTCGCGGCCGAGCGGCGCAGCGGGCAGGTGGCACTGCCGGTGACCACCACCCGGATCGCCGAGCAGGTCGCCGCGTACCACGGGACCCAGGTCATCTGGACCACGACGACGCCGGACGACCTCGCGAAGGCGGCCTCCGCCGAGGGCACGGTGTTCGGCGGGGACGGGCGCGGCGGCTTCGTGGTGCCCGAGTTCAGCGGGGTGCTGGACGGCGCCGCGGCGTTCGTCCGGCTGGTCGGCCTGGTGGCGCGGACCCAGCTCACGCTGAGCCAGATCGACGCGCGGATCCCGCAGGCGCACATCCGCCGCCGGGACATCGCGACGCCGTGGGCGGCCAAGGGCATGGTCATGCGCTCGGTGGTGGAGGCGGCCGGAAGCCGTCGGCTGGACACCACCGACGGCGTCCGGGTGGTCGAGGCGGACGGGCGCTGGACGCTGGTGCTGCCGGACCCGGCCGAGGCGGTCACCCACCTGTGGGCGGAGGGCCCCGACGACGAGGCCACCGAGGCGCTGCTGGACGAGTGGGCGGCCGTGGTCGACGGGGCGGGGCGGTGAACGGCCCCGGCTGAGCGGAGGCCCTGAGACGGGACCCTGAGCCGGGCACGGTCGGGAACCGGGCTCGGAACCGCCTCGGACGGCGGGGCGCACGGTGTGATCCGTGCGCCCCGCCGTCCGTTTTCACATCATTCGGAACAATCCGTCACTTTCCGTCATGTGTGCAGCGTGTGTGCAGCTCAGGGGCCGTGCAATGGCCCTCTCGGCGACGTGGGACGATGGTCTCCATGCCAGCGACGCCGACACCGAGTGCCCCGAACGGACGGTACAACCGTCCGGATGCCTCGATGTCCTTGCTGACCAACGTGATGGACCACAGCCTGGACGAGGGCTACGCGGAGGCGGCCGCCGCCCGCGGCGGTGCCCGCGACAGCCGGATACCCGGCACCTGGCAGGGGCTGCTCACGCTGGGCGCCGGGCTGTCGCTGGTCGGCGCGGTGGTGACGGTGGGCGCGGTGAACGCGCACAAGGCCGAGCCCTCGCTGGCCAAGGAGCGGGACGCGTTGATCCACCGGATCAACGACAGCAACACCTCGGCCGACCGGCTGCAGAAGCAGGTGCAGGAGCTGCGGCTCAAGGTCGACACCACGCAGCAGCAGGCGCTGGCCTCGGGGGCGGGCGACACCGGGGGGACGGCCGAGGCGGTGGGCCTGGGCCAGGTCACCGGGCCGGGCGTGAAGCTCGTCCTGGAGGACGCCGCCGGTACGGGCCTCGGCGGCAACGTCGACCCGCGGGCCGGGCAGGGCTTCTCCAACAGCGGCCGGCTGCGGGACCGTGACCTCCAGCTGGTGGTGAACGGCCTCTGGGGATCCGGGGCCGAGGCGATCGCGATCAACGGCCAGCGGCTGACCGCGCTGTCCGCGATCCGGGCCGCGGGCGAGGCGGTGCTGGTGGACAACCGGCCGCTGGTGCCGCCGTACAACATCCAGGCGATCGGGGACGGCTCGAAGCTCCTCACGGCCTTCGAGAAGGACATGGCCGGGCAGTACCTGCGGCTGCTCCAGGAGCAGTACGGCATCAAGTCGACGCTCTCCGTCCAGAAGAACCTGACGCTGCCGGCCGCGGTCGGGCTCACGCTGCGGACCGCGCAGCCGGTGACGCCCGAGGCCTCGCCCCCGGCGGCCCCGGTCGGCACGCCCTCGGCCGGGGCCGGAACCCAGGAGAGTCCCGGCGCGTCCGTCTCACCGTCGGCCTCGCCTTCCGCGTCCGCGTCGCCGGCCGCGTCCGGCGGTACCCCCACCGCCAAGCGGCGTCCGACGACCGGAGCCACCAAGACCACGACAGGGACAGGAGCAGCCAGACCGTGATTGCCGTACTGGGTCTTGTGATCGGGGTGGTCGTCGGCCTCTTCGTCCAACCCGAGGTGCCGGACGCCGTGGTGCCCTACCTGCCGATCGCGGTGGTGGCGGCGCTGGACGCCGTGTTCGGCGGCGTCCGGGCGATGCTCGACGGGATCTTCAACGACAAGGTGTTCATCGTCTCGTTCCTGTCGAACGTGGTGGTCGCGGCACTGATCGTCTTCCTCGGTGACCAGCTGGGGGTCGGCTCGCAGCTGTCCACCGGCGTGGTCGTCGTCCTCGGCATCCGCATCTTCTCCAACGCGGCCGCGATCCGGCGCCATGTCTTCCGCGCCTGAGCCGGGCCGCGGGGCGGCGGCGGAGAAGCGGGAGGCGGTGGCGGCGGAGCCGAGCGACGGGAAGCCGCGCGAGGAGTCGGGCGAGAAGCCTGTCGAGAAGCCTGTCGAGAAGGCCGCGAACGGACCCGAGCCGGAGCCGGACGCGCGGTCCGGGGCGGCCGGGGCGGCCGCCGAGTCCGAGGAGTCCGGGGCGGCGTCGGAGGGGAAGTCCGACGCCGAGGCCGAGCTTGACGGCGGTGCGGGGCCGGAGCCGACGCTGCGGCTCACGAAGCCCACCGAACCGGCGCCCAAGACCGAGCCGGAGGCCGAGTCCGTGGCCGAGCACGAGGCGAAGTCCGCGCCGGCACCCGTGCCTGTCGCCGGGCCTGGGCCCGAGCCCGAGCACCAGCCCGGGCCCGAGCCGGAAGCAGAGCCGGAGCCGGAAGCGGCAGTCGAGCCCGACCCCGCCGCGGACCGGAACGCCGGCCGGCGGCGGCTGAAGGCGGCGGTCTGGCCGCCGCGGCTGTCGCGCGGGCAGCTGGTGGTGGCGCTGCTGCTGTTCTCGCTCGGTCTGGGGCTGGCGATCCAGGTGCGGTCGACCAACGACCACCACAGTCAGCTGCGTGGGGCTCGCCAGGAGGACCTGGTGCGGATCCTCGACGAACTGGACAGCCGGCAGCAGCGTCTCCAGCAGGAGAAGGCGGAGCTGGAGCAGTCCCTGGCGAAGTTGGAGAACAGCTCCAACCAGGCCAAGGAGGCCCAGGAGCAGACCAGGAAGAAGATGACGGAGCTCGGCGTGCTCGCCGGCACGGCCAAAGCCACAGGTCCTGGCATCGTACTCACGGTCGATGATCCCCAAGGGCAGGTGAAGGCAGATATGCTGCTGGACACCCTGCAAGAACTTCGAGCGGCGGGGGCGGAGGCGATTCAGATCAACGATGTGCGCGTGGTGGTCAACACCTACTTCACCGACCTGTCGGGCGGTGGGGTGCAGATCGACGGGAAGAAGGTCTCGCAGCCCTACCGCTTCACGGTCGTGGGGAACCCGCAGGATCTGACACCCGCGCTGAACATCCCGGGAGGTGTCGTCCGCACGCTGGAGAGCCACCAGGCACGGGCGACGATCGCCCAGCAGCAGAAGGTGGTCGTCGACGCCCTCGTGGACCCGAAGTCGCCGCAGTACGCCAAGCCGGCCTCGAAGTGACGGGGCGCCCGACGAACGGCCCGTCAAGGGCGGGCGGCACCCGCTGCGGGGTGTCGCCGTCACATGGGCGAGACTGGTTCGCACCAGTACGCTCCGGAGCAACAACCGCAGCACCAACCGACGAAGTACCACTTCGGCGAGCCGCAAGGATCGGGCTCGCAGCATGTCCGAGGTTCTCACCCTGCCCCGCGGGCGGGTCTGTCACACGCAAGGGGATTCGCCCGTGAGTTTCTTCTCGAAGTTGTTCGGTCGCAACAAGGGCCGTGACGCGGCCGCCGTCGAGGCGCCCACCGCGCGTCACCGCCGGCCGGAGGACGAGCCCGCGGTGCCGGGCATGCGTCCGGCCCCCGAGGCCGCACCGTACGGCCAGCAGCTCTACCGGGACGGCGGCGCCGCCCAGTTCGCGGGCAATCCGGCGGGCCACGGCGCGTCGGTTGACCCCTCCGGCGAGCCGCGCATAGGTTTCCCGTCAGGACCCTCAACCTCCGGTGGAGGGTTTGCCCCGGATCCGTACGCCGGGCACAACCCGTCGGGTGTGCCCCGCCAGGAGGCTGTGAACATGGCTGGCCCCACTCCGTGCCCCAGGTGCGGCAACCAGAACCCGGCTTCGGCCCGGTTCTGTTCCAACTGCGGCACGGCGCTGCGCGGCGGCCTGCTCCCGGAGGGGGCGGCGGAGACCACGTCGACCATCTCCATCTCCGGCCTGGAGTCGTACGACCCCAGCGCCACGACCGGCACCGGCGCCACGCCGGCCCTGTCGGCCGAGGTCCTGTCGGCGATCGACGCGCTGCCGCCGGGCTCGGCCCTGCTGATCGTGCAGCGCGGCCCGAACTCCGGCAGCCGCTTCCTGCTGGACTCGGACATCACCACGGCGGGTCGTCACCCGCAGGGTGACATCTTCCTGGACGACGTCACGGTCTCGCGCCGGCACGTGGAGTTCCGTCGCACCCCGGCCGGCTTCAGCGTCGCGGACGTGGGCAGCCTCAACGGCACCTACGTGAACCGGGAGCGGATCGACGAGGTGTCGCTGAACAACGGCGACGAGGTGCAGATCGGGAAGTACCGGCTGGTGTTCTTCGCCGGTCACAACCGGGGGTACTGAAAACGACGTCGGTGGGAGCCCGAGTGAATACGAATACCCCTTCCTCTTCTCTCGGGGCGGCCACCCCAACCCCGTCCGGTCCGCTGGCGGACCGCGGCGGGCGCGGGGTGGTCGCGGGCCCGCGGCAGCCGGTCCGGGCCGAACGGCCCGTCGGCCGCCGGCGCGGCGGTGACGAACTGCTGAGCATCGGCGCGGTGCTGGCCTTCCTGCGCGACGACTTCCCCGAGGTCACCATCTCCAAGATCCGCTTCCTGGAGGCGGAGGGACTGGTCGAGCCTCAGCGCACGCCCTCGGGGTACCGCAAGTTCAGCCCGGCCGACGTCGAGCGGCTGGCCTACGTCCTGCGCATGCAGCGGGACCACTACCTGCCGTTGCGGGTGATCCGGGAGCACCTGGACGCCATCGAGCGCGGCGAGAACCCGCCCGCGCTGCCCTCCGCCGACACCCGGCCCGGGCCGCTGGAGGAGGCGGACCGGGAGCTGGTGGCCGCCGGCGAGGTGCCCTCAGGTGTCCGGCTGGGCCGCGCCGAGCTGCTCGCGGCGGCCGAGGCCGGGGAGCAGGAGCTGGCCGAGTGGGAGTCCTACGGGCTGGTCGCCCCTGGCCCGGACGGCGGCTACGACGGCGAGGCGCTCCAGGTGGCCCGGCTGGTCGCGGAGCTCGGCCGGTACGGGCTGGAGCCGCGCCACCTGCGGGCCATGAAGGCCGCGGCGGACCGCGAGATCGCGCTGGTGGAGCAGGTGGTGGCGCCACTGCGCCGGCACCGGAACCCACAGACCAGGGCGCACGCGGAGGCCACCGCCCGGGAGCTCGCGACGCTGTCCGTACGGCTGCACGCGGCGATGGTCCAGGCCGGCCTGCGGGCCCGCGGATAGCGGCTCCCTACGCGGCGTGGCGCGTCCGACACGCCCTGCGGCACCGGCTGCACCTCGCTGACCAGCGGCGTCGGCTCTGCGCTTTCATATCCGGGAGCGGAGCCATAGGGTTGCCTGTGTGAATGAGCTCGACGTCGTGGGTGTCCGAGTGGAGATGCCTTCCAACCAGCCGATCGTGCTGCTGCGGGAGGTCGGGGGAGATCGCTACCTGCCGATCTGGATCGGCCCCGGCGAGGCGACCGCGATCGCCTTCGCCCAGCAGGGCATGACCCCGGTGCGCCCGCTGACGCACGACCTGTTCAAGGACGTCCTGGAGGCGCTCGGCCAGCAGCTCACCGAGGTCCGGATCACCGACCTGCGGGAGGGCGTGTTCTACGCCGAGCTGGTGTTCGCCGGCGGGGTCGAGGTGAGTGCCCGGCCGTCCGACGCCATAGCGCTGGCGCTGCGCACCGGCACCCCGATCTACGGGAGCGAGGAGGTGCTCGCCGAGGCGGGCATCGCGATCCCGGACGAGCAGGAGGACGAGGTCGAGAAGTTCCGCGAGTTCCTCGACCAGGTCTCGCCCGAGGACTTCGGGGGCAGCGGCCCGCAGTAGCGGGGGCCGGGCGCGCGGCCGTTTGGCCTACCGTTTTGCCAAAAACCGTCCATCTACCCACACTAGGGGCACGAAAAACCACTCTCCTGAGTGATGTGGTTTGTCCGGTCCGGCGTGGCGATCGTTGACGGGTCATAGGGGACTGCCTACCGTCAGGAGTGGCTGTCCGGGTGGCCGATGCCCGCATTCGGGTTGCCCGCAGCACAAGTGGACGGAGGCAGGCATGAGCAGCACCGGCGATGACGCGGCCGTGGGAGGCCGGTGCGCCGTGCACATGCCGCGCACCGGCCGCACCGTCACGGATCTCCCCCGGATGGGCAGGTTCCCGGCCGTACAACCGGGCCAGCCGAGCATCGAACGGCTGGCGCCGACGTCGGAGCTGCTCGGCTTCCGCGGCCCGACGGCCTGCGCGGCGGCCGGCATCACCTACCGCCAGTTGGACTACTGGGCCCGCACCGGACTGCTGGAGCCCAGCGTCCGCACCGCGTACCCGTCGACCAGCCAGCGGCTCTACAGCTTCCGCGACATCCTGCTGCTGAAGATCGTGAAGCGGCTGCTCGACGCGGGTGTCTCGCTGCAGAACATCCGGGTGGCGGTCGCCCACCTGCAGGCCGCCGACCAGGCCGCCCTGGCCGGGATGACGCTGATGTGCGACGGCGCGACGGTGTACGAGTGCACCACGCCGCAGCAGGTGGTGGACCTGCTGAAGGGCGGTCAGGGGGTCTTCGGCATCGCGGTCGGAGCGGTCTGGCAGGAGCTGGAGCTCACCCTCGGGAGGCTGCACGCGGAGCGCACCGACACCGGTGAGACGCTGGTCGGGCACGACCCGGCCGACGAGCTGGCGCAGCGGCGCAACCGGGCGGTCTGAGCAGGAGTTCGACGGGGCCGCGGGCCCGGACGGGGAACCGTTCGGACCCGCGGCCCCGTCGTGTTCCCTGAATCGGCGTGATCGAGGGAGGGCACGTGGGAGACGGCACCGGGATATCGGGGCTGCTGCGGCGCAGGGCGGGGCTGCTGGGGGCGCGGCTGCGGCAGCGGCGGACGCAGCGCAGGGTGTTCCAGCTCGGGACGGTGCTCTGCTCGCTGGCGCTGGCGCCGAGTGCCTGGGTGTGGTTCTCCGCGGGCGACCGGGTGGGCACGGTGGAGAGCGCGCCCGCGGCGCCGGTCGCGGTGGTCTTCGGCGCCGGGCTGGACCAGGGGAAGCCCTCGCCGTACCTGGAGCACCGGCTGGTCGCGGCGCTGGACCTGTACCGGGAGGGGAAGGTGCAGGCGATCCTGGTGACCGGGGACAACGGGCGGGTCGAGTACGACGAGCCCGACGCGATGTACACGTACCTGACCGAGCACGGGGTGCCCGAGGACCGGGTGGTCCGGGACTACGCCGGCTTCGACACCTGGGACTCCTGCACCCGGGCGCGCCGGATCTTCGGGGTGGACCACGCGGTGCTGGTCAGCCAGGACTTCCACGTCCGCCGGGCGCTGGCGCTGTGCGAGGCGGCGGGCATCCGCTCGTACGCGGTCGGGGTGCCGGAGTGGCACGACGCGACCTGGCTGTACGGAGGGCTGCGGGAGGTCGCCGGGGCGGGCAAGGCGGCGGCCAATGCCTGGCTGCGGCCGGACCCGCTGTTCCTCGGGCCCGAGGAGGACGGCATTCCGAAGGCGCTGGCGGAGGCGGCGGGGAGGTAGCGCCCGTCCCGTGCGGCCGGTGGCCCGTCGTGGGCCGTCCGGCCCGGGTCGTACGCACTGTCGGACCCGTACGCGATGATCGGCGGGTGCGATCCCTGCCGAGCATCATCCACCTCGACATGGACGCCTTCTTCGCGGCGGTGGAGCAGGCGGCCAAGCCGAGCCTGCGCGGCAAGCCGGTGATCGTCGGCGGGCTCGGCGGTCGCGGGGTGGTCTCCACGGCCTCGTACGAGGCGCGGAGGTTCGGGGTGCACTCGGCGATGCCGATGGCGCAGGCGCGCCGGCTCTGCCCCAACGCCGCCTTCCTGTCGGGGCGGTTCGAGGCCTACCGGCAGAACAGCGAGATCGTGATGGGGCTGCTGCGGCAGCTGTCCCCGCTGGTGCAGCCGCTGAGCCTGGACGAGGCCTTCGTGGACCTGGAGGCCGGTGCGTACGGTCCCGCGCTGCTGGAGGCGGACCACGAGACCGGCGAGCGGCTGGTCCTGGCGCTGGCCGAGGACCTGCGGGCGGACATCCGGCGGCTGACCGGGCTGACCGGCTCGGTCGGGGCGGCCGGGTCCAAGCTGATGGCCAAGATCGCCTCCGAGCAGGCCAAGCCGGACGGGCTGGTCATGATCGAGCCCGGGCAGGAGCGGGCCGTGCTGGGGCCGATGCCGGTGCGGGCGCTGCCCGGGATCGGGCCGGCCACCGAGCAGGTGCTGCGCCGGGCCGGGCTGAACACGGTGGCCGACCTCGCGGAGGCGGGGGAGGCGGAGCTGGTGCAGCTGGTCGGACGGGCGCACGGCGCCGGGATCTTCCAGATGTCCACAGGCCTGGACGACCGGCCGGTGATCGCCGATCAGGACGCCAAGTCGGTGTCGGTGGAGGACACCTACGAGGTCGACCTGGCCGACCGGGAACGGGTGCTGCGCGAGGTCGAGGCGCTGGCCGGCCGGTGCGTGCGGCGGTTGCGGGCGGCCGGGCGCTCGGGGCGGACGGTGGTGCTCAAGGTCCGGCGGTTCGACTTCTCGACGCTGACCCGCTCGGAGACGCTCGGCGGGCCCACCGACGACGAGGCGGTGATCACCGCGACCGCGCGCCGGCTGGCCGAGCAGGTGGACATCACCGGTGGGGTCCGGCTGCTCGGCGTGGGCGTCGCCCAACTCGCCGACTACACCCAGGAGGACCTGTTCGCCCAGGCGCTGCGGGAGGAGGCCGCGGAGCACGCCGAGGTGGCGGCCGCGGAACAGCAGGCCGAGGAGGAGCCCGAGGTCGTCGTGGTGCGCCGCTGGATGCCCGGACAGGACGTGCGGCACGAGGAGTTCGGGCCGGGCTGGGTGCAGGGCAGCGGTGTCGGGCGGGTCACCGTGCGCTTCGAGACGCCGTGGAGCGGGCCGGGGCGGGTGCGGACCTTCGCGGTGGACGACCCGGCGCTCGAACCGTCCCGGCCGCTGCCGTTGCGCCAGGAGGAGGACGGGGACGGCGCGTCGGACGGGGGCGGCTGAGCGGACGGGGGAGGCGGGTCTGCGGAGCGGGCCCGGAACGCGAAGCGGCCCCACCCGGTGGGGGTACCGGGTGGGGCCGATCACCGTGCCGGACCCCGTACGTTCGTGATGCCCTCGCGACGTACGGGACCGGGGCCCCGCGCCCTGTCCCTGGGCGCGGGGGCCGGACGCCTCGTCAGGCGTCGGTCTTGGCCAGCGCGGGGCTGGAGTCCTGCTGGGCCGAGCCGCCGAGGACGGTCGGGGTGGCGGCCGACTTGGCACCGCGGATCAGGAACGGGACGACGCCGGCGACGATGCAGACGACGGCCGCGGTCCAGAACGCGTGCTTGTAGGCGTCCAGGGTGGGCAGGGAGAGCGGGATCTGCGGCGGCAGCTTCAGGGTGTCGCCGGTCAGGATGGCGGCCATGACGGCGGTGCCGATCGCGCCGCCGACCGTGCGCAGCACGGAGTTCATGCCGTTGGCGATGCCGCTCTGCTCGGCCGGGACGGCGCCGTTGATGTAGGCCGGCATCGCGGCGAAGGCGAGGCCGACGCCGAGACCGAAGATCGCCGAGGCGGTGTAGATGTCGCCCTCGCGGCCGTGGCGCACGGCGAGGTAGGCCATCGCGACGGCGCCGAGGACGCCACCGAGGACCAGCGGCAGGCGCGGGCCGCGACGGGCGATCAGCAGGGCGCCGACCGGGGCGGCGACCATCGAGCCGATCGCGGACGGCAGCAGCATGATGCCGGCGTGCAGCACGGTGGCGGTGAAGCCGTAGTGGGTGAGCTTCTCCGGGGTCTGGGCGAAGTTGCTGATGACCATGAAGGAGCCGTACATGCCGAAGCCGATGAGCAGGCCGGCCACGTTGGTGAAGGCGACGGCCGGACGGGCCATCATCTTCATGTCCACCAGGGGGTGCGCGACCTTGGTCTCGATGATCCCCCAGACCAGGGCGACCACGGCGGCGACGGCGAAGAGGCCGAGGGTCTTGTTGGAGGTCCAGCCCCAGTGGTTGCCCTGGCTGACCGCGACCAGCAGCGCGGAGAGCCAGCCGGCCAGGGTGATGGCGCCCAGCGGGTCGGCGCCGCCCTCCTTGTCGGTGACCGGGTCGGTCGGCACGCGGAAGGCGACCAGGGCGAGGGCGATCAGGCCGAAGACCAGGCCCATCCAGAAGATCGACTTGTAGTCCCAGTGCTCCAGCAGGAGACCGGTGGCGACCAGGCCGAGGCCGGAGCCGACGCCCATCGAGGCGCTGATGGCGGCGACGCCGCCGGTCACCTTCTGCTTGGGCAGCTCGTCACGGACGATGCTGATCGCCAGCGGCAGGACACCGCCGCCGGCGCCCTGGAGGACGCGGGCGACGACCAGCCAGGTGAAGGAGTGGGTGCTGACCGCCAGTGCCGAACCCGCGACCAGACCGGCCAGCGAGATCAGCAGCATCGGCTTGCGGCCCCGGAGGTCGCCGAAACGGCCCAGGAGGGGAGTCAGCACGGCTGCGGAGAGCAGGTTGGCGGTCATCAGCCAGGTGATGCTGGAGGCGGAGACGTTCAGTTCCCTGGCGAGCGAGGGCAGGATCGGGACGACCGCGGTCTGCACCACGCTGAACGACAACATCGCCAGGATGAGGGCCGGCAGGACCCGGGCGCTGCTCTGCTTCTCGGCCGCGGTGGTGGGCTGTGGTGCCTCACTCACGGTTGCTTCCTCCCGTACATAGTGAATGAACTGAAGTAACCATGCAGGGAGATACTTCAGAGTGTCAAATATCGAGCGGTTAAGCTTTGGCAAAGACGAAGGGTCGGGTACGCGACAAGGGCCCCGGACGGTGTCCGGGGCCCTTGCTGGTGGGGGCGGTCAGGCGAGTGGGCGCGCTGGGGCCGGTCGGGGGGTGTCGGGGGTGAACGCGGACGGCGGGGTGTGGGGGGGCGTGGTGTCGTGGACCTCGACGTGCTCGCGACGGAGTTCCTCCCGGATCACCTCCTCGGTCGTGTACCGCTCGACGACCAGGCGGACCCGCTCGACGGGCGCGAGGTACTTGCGGGCCACCGCGCGTTCCTCACGGAGAGTGACCTCCTCGGTGGCCTCGGCGATCTCCCTGTCGGTGAGCGTGGCGCGCTCGGCCTCGCTGATCGGCGTCCGCTCGACCCGGACGCGCTCGCGGACCACCGGGACGCGGCGCTCGACCTGTTCGGTCGTCACGTACTTGCGCAGCTTCGCGGTGCCGAGGACGTGCCACTCGGTGGTGACCTCCAGCCGCTCCTCGCGGCAGGTGATCTCGACCGGGCTGCTCGGGGCGGCCGTGGCGGTGCCCGGGTGCGCGGTGGCGGTCGTGGTGGCCGCCGCCGGGGCGGGCATGGGGGCGGGGTGCGACTGCTTCGGTTCCATGACGGGCGCGGCGGGGGCGGGTGCCGCCGCCGCAGGGGTGCCGGGGAGCCGGGTGTCGGCCTCCGGGGCGGTCCTGGTGCTGTCGGGGGTGACGGGCGCGGCGGCGGCAGCGGGGGTCCTCGCCGGGGCGCGCTCGGGGGAGCGCTCGGGGGCGCGCTCGGGACTGTGGAAGGTGAGCGGCTTGGCCGGGGCGGCGGCGGTCGTCGTGGCGGTGGCAGCAGCCGCCGTGGTGCCGAAGTCGCGGTCGGGCTGCTTGGCCCGGCTCCCGTTCTCGCCGTTCGGGCGGCTGTCCAGCGGGGTGTCGAGCCCGTAGTAGCGGTAGAGCTGGAGCTCCTGGGCGGGGGACAGGTGCTGGCCGACGCCGAAGTCCGGCGACTCCTTCACCAGCGACTTGTCGTACGGCACCCGCAGTTCGTCGCCCGCGAACTCGCTGGTGGTCAGCGGGACGAAGGCGTCCCGGCCGAAGATGCCGGTCCGGACCGCGGCCCACTCGGGCCGGCCGGTGGCGTCGTCCAGGTAGACCTCGTCGACCGTGCCGATCTTGTCTCCGTTGCGGTCGACGGCCTTGTGACCGATGAGGTCCCGGGGGTCGATGTCGGTCTGCACTTCTTTTTTCCTCCCGCGCGCGCTGGGCCTGCGGAACTCCCGCAGCAGGGCGGCCGGAGCACCCGTCCCGTCCGCCACTTCACACCAAATGCCATGAATCGGACCGGCGCGAGCGGGGTGCGCCGGACGGGGTTGCGCGATCGACCGTCCGGGGGACGCGCGTAGACCTCGATTGACCGGACGCACCCGTGATCGGGAGGCCTCCCGCTGGTACCCTGGGCGGCGACCGCAGAGCCCGCTCGGGAGAGTCTCCGACAACGAAAACCGCTGGTCGGGGCGCCGAAGGAGCAACTCCTCCCCGGAATCTCTCAGGCATCCGTACCGTGTGGGGTAGGTCACTCTGGAAAGCAGGGCAGGAGCGTCGGCACGGAAGCCGGCGATCACCACCCTCACCGACGGTGCAAGCCGGCGGGGCGCCCACAGCGCCCCGTGCGGGTGAAGCTCTCAGGTCCCGATGACAGAGGGGGAGGCCTGTCGGGTCCGCCCGCCCAGGTTTGTCCGCCGCCCGCAGCGGCGAGGCCGGCCGGCGTGCGTACCCCCGCCGGTCCGTGACCAGGAGGCCTCGACCACCATGAACGCCCAGCCGAACGCGGGACGCCCCACCGGCGCCTCGACCCTCACCGAGCTTGAGCTGGCCAGTCCCTTCGAGAACCGCCACATCGGCCCCGACGCCGCCGCGCAGGAGAAGATGCTGGCGTCCGTCGGCTACAGCTCGCTGGACGAGCTCGCCGCCACCGCGGTGCCCGAGGCGATCCGTTCCATCACCGCCCTGGACCTGCCCGCGGGCCGGACCGAGGCCCAGGTCCTCGCCGAGCTGCGCGAGCTGGCCGGCCGCAACCAGGTGCTCCAGCCGATGATCGGCCTGGGCTACTACGGCACCTTCACCCCGCCGGTGATCCTGCGCAACGTCATGGAGAACCCGGCCTGGTACACCGCCTACACCCCGTACCAGCCGGAGATCTCGCAGGGCCGCCTGGAGGCGCTGCTCAACTTCCAGACCCTGGTCTCCGACCTGACCGGCCTGTCGACCTCCGGCGCCTCGCTGCTGGACGAGGGCACCGCGGCCGCCGAGGCGATGGCGCTCGCCCGCCGCGTCACCAAGGTCAAGGGCGGTGTCTTCCTGGTCGACGCCGAGACCCTGCCGCAGACCCTCGCGGTGATCAACACCCGCGCCGTGCCGACCGGTGTCGAGGTCGTCGTCGCCGACCTGTCCGAGGGCATCCCGGCCGAGATCGCCGAGCGTGGCGTCTTCGGCGTGCTGCTCCAGTACCCGGGTGCCACCGGTGTGGTCCGCGACCTCGCCCCGGTGATCGAGCAGGCGCACGGCCTGGGCGCGATCGTCGCCGTCGCCGCCGACCTGCTGGCGCTGACCCTGCTCAAGTCCCCGGGCTCGCTGGGCGCCGACATCGCCTGCGGCACCACGCAGCGCTTCGGTGTGCCGATGGGCTTCGGCGGACCGCACGCCGGCTACCTGTCGGTGCGTACCGAGTACGCCCGCTCGCTGCCCGGCCGCCTGGTCGGCGTCTCCGTCGACTCCGACGGCAACCGCGCCTACCGCCTGGCGCTGCAGACCCGCGAGCAGCACATCCGCCGCGAGAAGGCCACCAGCAACATCTGCACCGCCCAGGTGCTGCTCGCCGTGATGGCCTCGATGTACGCCGTCTACCACGGCCCGGACGGCCTGGCCGACATCGCCCGCCGCACCCACCGCTACGCCGCCGCCCTCGCCGAGGGCCTGCGGGCCGGCGGCGTCGAGCTGCTGCACGGCGAGTTCTTCGACACCGTCACCGCCGTCGTCCCGGGCCGCGCCGCCGAGATCGCCGCCGCCGCCCGCGCCAACGGCGTCAACGTGTACCAGGACGGCGAGGACCGGATCTCCGTCTCCACCGACGAGACCACCACCCGCGAGCACCTGGCCGGTGTCTGGGCCGCGTTCGGCGTTGCCGCCGGCGAGGTCGCCGAGGCCGCCGACGCGCTGCCCGCCGCGCTGCTGCGCGAGGACGAGTACCTGACCCACCCGGTCTTCCACAGCCACCGCTCGGAGACCGCCATGCTGCGCTACCTGCGCCGCCTGTCGGACCGGGACTACGCGCTGGACCGCGGCATGATCCCGCTGGGCTCCTGCACCATGAAGCTCAACGCGACCACCGAGATGGAGGCGGTGACCTGGCCGGAGTTCGGCCAGCTGCACCCCTTCGCGCCGATCGACCAGGCCCAGGGCTTCCTGACCCTGATCCGCCAGCTGGAGCAGCAGCTGGTCGAGGTGACCGGCTACGACGCCGTGTCGATCCAGCCGAACGCCGGTTCCCAGGGCGAGTTCGCCGGTCTGCTGGCCGTGCGCGCCTACCACCACGCCAACGGTGACACCCAGCGCGACGTCTGCCTGATCCCGTCCTCGGCGCACGGCACCAACGCGGCCTCCGCGGTGATGGCCGGCATGCGCGTGGTCGTGGTGAAGACCTTGGCCGACGGCGACGTGGACGTCGAGGACCTGAAGGCCAAGATCGAGCAGCACCGCGACAACCTCGCCGTGCTGATGGTCACCTACCCGTCCACCCACGGCGTGTACGAGACCCAGATCACCGACATCTGCGCCCTGGTGCACGAGGCCGGCGGCCAGGTGTACGTGGACGGCGCCAACCTGAACGCCCTGGTCGGCCTGGCCAAGCCGGGCAAGTTCGGCGCGGACGTCTCGCACCTGAACCTGCACAAGACCTTCTGCATCCCGCACGGCGGCGGCGGCCCGGGCGTCGGCCCGGTCGCGGTGCGCGCCCACCTGGCGCCGTACCTGCCGAACCACCCGCTGCAGGCGGAGGCCGGCCCGGCCACCGGCGTCGGCCCGGTCTCGGCCGCGCCGTGGGGCTCGGCGGCCATCCTGCCGATCTCCTGGGCGTACGTCCGGCTGATGGGCGGCGAGGGCCTCAAGCACGCGACCCAGGTCGCGGTGCTGAACGCCAACTACATCGCCAAGCGCCTGGCGCCGCACTTCCCGGTGCTCTACACGGGCCCGGGCGGGCTGGTCGCGCACGAGTGCATCATCGACCTGCGTCCGCTGACCAAGGAGACGGGCGTGACGGTGGACGACATCGCCAAGCGCCTGATCGACTACGGCTTCCACGCGCCGACGATGTCCTTCCCGGTGGCCGGCACGCTGATGATCGAGCCGACCGAGTCCGAGGACCTGCACGAGATCGACCGGTTCTGCGACGCGATGATCACCATCCGCGCCGAGATCGACAAGGTCGGCTCGGGCGAGTGGGCGGCCGACGACAACCCGCTGCGCAACGCCCCGCACACCGCCGCCACGCTGGCCGGCGACTGGGCGCACGGCTACTCGCGGCAGGAGGCCGTCTTCCCGGCGGGCGTGAACCCGGCGGACAAGTACTGGCCGCCGGTCAGCCGGATCGACGGCGCGTACGGCGACCGCAACCTGGTCTGCTCCTGCCCGCCGCTGGACGAGTACGGCGTCTGACCGGACCCGGCCCGCGGGCCCGGATCGGACGGCAGGGCCCCGGCGGAGTCTTCCGCCGGGGCCCTGCCCGTTTCGCCGGCCGAGTCGGCGGCTGCCCCCGCCGTCCGGCCGGACCGGCCGGACCGTTCGGTCAGGCCGCGTGGGCGACGGGACGGCGCGGGGCGATCACCCGGCCGTCGGGCAGCAGTTCTCCGGTGTCCTCGAACAGGACGACGCCGTTGCAGAGCAGGCTCCAGCCCTGCTCCGGGTGGCGGGCCACCGAGACGGCCGCCTCGCGGTCCTCGGACTCGGCCGATGGGCACTCAGGACGGTGCTGGCACATACGCGTACCCTCGCTTCGCTCTGCGATCCTCCCCGTGATGCGGTCGCCGGAGGTGGTGCCGTCCGGGACCGCCGCGGTGGTCGGATCCTGTCCGCACGCCGGCCAAGTGTGGACCGACGCTCAAGTGGGTAGGACAGGTGGTCCTTCCACGCTGGTTCCCAGTGTCGGCATCCTGGGACCCGCGCGCAGGGATTTCGTGACATGCGCCACAACTCCCGGGTGGAGATCACCCGTTCAGGTGGGATCGGCGGGAAAGAGCACACCACTGGGTCAGCCGGCGCATGACCCGATGGGGCCATGCCGGATGGTCCGGGCGGGTGGTCGCCGTTCGGATGAGGGCCCGCGGGCGCAGGGGCGCGGGCAGGGGCGCGGGCAGGGGTGGGGGCCGCCGGGCGGGTGGGCCCGGCGGCCCGTGGGGCACCGTTCGGTTCAGGAGGAGCCGAGCAGCAGCGGCCTGGCGAGCGGGGCGCGGGCGAGCAGCGGCAGCAGTTCGGCGGCCGGGCGGGCGCGGTGCGCGGTGACGCCGAGCGGGGCCGGGGCGAGGGGGATCAGCAGGTCGGCGGCCGGGTCGCCGTCTGGGCTGTGCAGCCAGAGCGCCGTGGCGTACTGGCCCGGAAAGGTCAGCAGCCGGGGCTGCCGGCGGGTCCGGGAGTTCTGGGCGAGCTGCCAGGCCTCGCGCAGCGCCCGGACCGTGGAGTCGAGGTAGGGGCCCGCGGTGAAGTGGGAGAAGCTGTGGCCCTCGGCGCTCTGCACCACCTCGGCGGCGGCGGCCACCTCGGGCCCGTCCTTGATCAGGAAGCGCCAGCCGGTGCGGCGGGCGGCCGGGAGTTCCGGGCGCGGGCCGTTCAGGACGTGCACCGCGAGCGGGTGGGCGGGGAGCAGTGGGCCGGTCGGATGACGCAGTGCTGCGGCGGCGGGCTGGCGCAGCGCGGTCTCCGAGTCGAGCGCGCCCAGGACCGCGCGCAGCGCGCTCGGCGGGGGCTGGGGGGTTTGCAGAGTCATGGCGGGTCCGCCTCTCCAAGCGAGATCGGCGTGCGAGTGCGTCATACCGGCGTGGCGAGGCGACGCGTCTTCGGTGACGGGGCCCGGCCGTGTCC
This sequence comes from Kitasatospora sp. NPDC096204, assembly GCF_044763205.1. Taxonomy (NCBI): domain Bacteria; kingdom Bacillati; phylum Actinomycetota; class Actinomycetes; order Kitasatosporales; family Streptomycetaceae; genus Kitasatospora; species Kitasatospora sp. NPDC096204. The sequence goes on along the minus strand of NZ_JBIWFT010000033.1, from coordinate 97,590 downwards.
GGTTGTGCAGGATCGCGGAGCCGGCACGGTCGCCGCCGTCGACGAGGGCTTCTGGGCGAGGCGGACCGGCCGGAGCGCTGTGCCAATTCGAACAGGTGCGCAGGGTGATCTGTTTATCACAGGCTGTGGTGCCGGGCAAGTCTACAGTTCGTCTGATTTTCCGTCAGATGCCTTGCAATGCAAGCCAGTACAAGCGTTCGGGTATCGATCTTCGAGGTGGGCATGATGCTTGCACGGTCGGTCGACCGGGTGCTCGACGGGGTGGCTCTGGAGGAGGGGACCGTGGGCGAGAAGGTCGTGGCTACTCGGGCGGAACTGGCGGACCGGCAGCAGTACCGGCGCAAGCTCCACACGTGTCTCGAAACACTCGGACGGATGATCCGGGAGGACCGCTTCGACCGTCCGCGGGCGGTGATGGGCCTGGAGATCGAGCTCAACCTGGCCGACGAGCAGGGCCTGCCGGCCATGAACAACGCGCAGGTGCTGAGCGCGATCGGTTCCAGCGACTTCCAGACCGAACTGGGCCGGTTCAACATCGAGGTCAACATCACGCCCCACCGGCTCTGCGGGCACGTCTTCGAGGAGCTGCGCGAGGAGATCGACACCGGGCTGCGCTACGCCGACCGGCGGGCCGCCGAGGCGGGCGCCAGGATCGTCATGGTGGGCATCCTGCCGACCCTGGAGCACGCCCACACCGGGCTGGACGCGATGAGCCACAACCAGCGGTACAGCCTGCTCAGCGACCAGATCCTGGCCGCCCGCGGGGAGGACATCGCGCTGGACATCGAGGGGGTCGAGCACCTCCAGCTGGAGTCGATCACCATGGTGGCCGAGGCCGCCGCCACCTCGCTCCAGCTGCACCTCCAGGTGACCCCGGAACGGTTCTCCTCGGTCTGGAACGCCGCCCAGGCGATCTGCGGGCCGCAGCTCGCGCTCGGCGCCAACTCGCCGTTCCTGTTCGGGCGGGAGCTGTGGCGGGAGACCCGTCCGGTGCTCTTCCAGCAGGCCTGTGACACCCGTACGGCGGAGCTCAAGGCCCAGGGGGTGCGCCCGATCACCTGGTTCGGCGAGCGCTGGGTGGACTCCGCGTACGACCTGTTCGAGGAGAACCTGCGGTACTTCCCCGCGCTGCTGCCGATCTGCGACGACGAGGACCCGGTGAAGGTGCTGGCCTCCGGCGGTGCGCCCAGGCTCGCCGAGATGCGGCTGCACAACGGCACCATCTACCGCTGGAACCGCCCGGTGTACGACGTCGCCGGCGGGGTGGCGCACCTGCGGGTGGAGAACCGGGCACTGCCGGCCGGCCCGACGGTGGCCGACACGCTGGCCAACGCCGCCTTCTACTACGGACTGGTGCGGGTGCTCGCCGCGCAGCCCCGGCCGATCTGGACCCGGCTGCCGTTCGAGCGGGCGGACGAGAACTTCCAGCAGGGCGCCCGGTACGGCATCGACGCGGTGTTCCAGTGGCCGCGCTCGGGCCGGGCCGGGCGCGGCGGCGGGCTGCAGACCGTGTCCGCCGTCGACCTGGTGCTGAACGAGCTGCTGCCGATGGCCTACCAGGGCCTCGACGAGTGGGGCGTGGAGCCCGCCGACCGGGACCGCTACCTGGGCATCATCGAGCAGCGCTGCCTGCGCCGCACCAACGGCGCCTCCTGGCAGACCGCGACCTTCCACCGGCTGCGCGAGCAGTACGGGATGGACCGGCCGGCCGCGCTCGCGGCGATGACCAGGCGCTACGCCGAACTCATGCGCGGCGGCGAGCCGGTGCACACCTGGCCGGTGGGCTGAGACCTCCCCTCCGGGGCGGCCGCGCGGCTGTGCCAGGATGATCGCTCCGGCGGTCGGCCGACGGCCGGAGCGACCGCCCCGTCCGCTGGAGCCCCCGTGACCACCGTCCCGACCGCGCCGGAGACCGCGAAGCCCACCCGTCGGCTGCTCGGCGTGGAACTGCTGATCGTCCTCGGTCTCTCCCTCGGGGCCAGCGGGATCAGCGCGCTGATCAGCTTCACCGGTTCGCTCACCGAACCGCTCAAGCTCGGCCAGCAGGTCGCCACCCTGAACGGTTCGCGGGCGCCCGGGCGGCCCTGGCTGGACCTGGTGTGGCAGCTGTACTACGTCGGGCGCGGGCTGATGCCGGTGGTGCTGGTCGGCTACCTGCTGGTGCGCGAGGGCGTCTCGCTGCGGGTGCTGGGCTTCGACCTCGGGCAGAAGCTGCGCGACCTGGGGCGGGGCGCCGCCGTCGCGGCCGCGATCGGAGGGTCGGGGCTGGCGCTCTACCTGGCCTCGCAGGCGGCCGGGTACAACCTGACGGTGGCGCCGTCCGGGCTGCCGGACGTGTGGTGGCGGGTGCCGGTGCTGGTGCTGTCGGCCTGCCAGAACGCCGTCCTGGAGGAGGTCGTCGTCCTGGGCTACCTGCTGCGCCGGGTGGAGCAGAGGGGGTGGTCCTGGCCCGCGGCGGTGGCGGCGAGCTCGGTGCTGCGCGGCTCGTACCACCTGTACCAGGGGGTCGGCGGGATGGTCGGCAACATGGTGATGGGCGTGGTGTTCTGCCTGCTGTACCGGCGCTGGGGGCGGGTGATGCCGCTGGTGGCGGCGCACGCCCTGATCGACACGGTGGCCTTCGTCGGGTACGCGCTGCTGGCCGGGCACGTCAGCTGGCTGCCGACCCCCTGACCGACAGCGCCCGGCCGCGCGGCGGACGGGCGAGCAGCTGGTCGACGTGCCGGCGCTCCAGGCCCTGGCCCGGGTCCACGGGCAGCAGCAGGCGGTCCCGGCGCCACAGGGAGCGGCGGACCAGGCGCGGCGGGATGACGTCGTCCACCCAGGCGAAGGGGCGGCCCCCGGCGTGGCGCAGCAGCGGGGCCCACTTGGCGGCGGAGAACAGCTCCATCAGCGGGACGCGCGGGTCGCCGGGCTGCGGGGCGTAGCCGGCGAGGGCGACCACCGGCAGCGGGTCCAGGCCGATCGCCGGGGCGATGTGGGTGTTGGCGTTCTCCTCCCAGGTGGTGGCCCAGACCAGGTCGTACGTTCCGGCGAGCTCGCGCAGCCAGCTGCCGTGCCGGGTGGACAGCAGGACGGTGTAGCCGAACAGGGTGTGGGAGTCGAACCCGGCGTCCGGATGCGGGTGGACGGGGTTCAGGACGCCGTCGACGTCCAGGAACAGCAGTGGCTTCGGCACCGGTGGCCCCCAGAGACTCGTGGTGTTTCCTGACTGACCGGACGACACCCGGGCACCTCCGGTTGCTCCCGGACAGGCGCACGCCGGGCGCGCGGGGCGCTCACGGGGTGGGCGCGGGCTCACCGGCGGGCACCGGTGCGTCCGCCGTGCCCCGACGGCTCAGCCGGCGCACCTGGGGGTCCAGCAGGACGGACGCGCTGAGCACCAGGCAGGCGGCGGCGCACGTCCAGAGCGCGCCGGACAGGCCGAGCGCCACGGCGGCGGGGCCGGCCAGGGCGGTGCCGACCGGGGCCAGCGAGTAGGAGCCGAGTTCGTCGTACGCGGTGACCCGGGAGAACATCTCCGCGGGTATCTCCTGCTGGAGCGCGACCATCCAGTTGACGCCGAAGACGGTGACGCCGACGCCGGACAGGAACATCGCGACGACCAGCAGCGGCAGCGGCACCTCGGCGGCGAGGGCCAGGGCGGGCACGCCGAACAGGAAGACCCCCCAGTTGCCGACCAGCAGGATCCGGCGCGGCCGCCAGCGCGTCATCAGCACGCCGGTGGCCACCAGGCCGACCCCGTAGGCGGACATCGCCAGGCCCCAGGCGCCCGCGCCGCCGAGCCGTTGCTCGGCGGCCGTCGGCCCGTACACCGACTCGACCGCGTTGATGCAGGCGACCAGGACGGAGAACTGGAGCACGATCACCCAGAGCCAGCGGCGGGAGGCGAACTCCCGCCAGCCCTCGCGCAGGTCGCGCAGCATGCTGCCGCCGGAGGGCGCGGGGGCCTGCTCCGGCTCCAGGAAGAAGCGGAGGGCGGCGGCGACCAGGAAGCAGAGGGCGTCCAGGGCGAGCACCCAGCCGGGGCCGACGACGGCGGTGAGCGCGCCGCCGAGGGCGGCGCCGCCGATCTGGGAGGCGTTGAGGCCCATCCGGAAGACCGCGAAGGCGCGGGCGGCGTGCTCCCGGGGGACGGCCTGCATGATCATGCCGCCGGAGGCCGGGGTGTAGAGCGCGTAGCCGGCCCCGCCGGCCGCGGAGAGGGCCAGCATCTGCCAGAGCCGTACGTCCCCGGTCAGCACCAGGGCCGCCAGGACGGCCTGGGAGACCCCGCTGAACACATTGGCGGCGACCATGATCAGGTGGCGCGGCAGGCGGTCGGCGAGGGTGCCGCCTACCACCAGGAGCAGCACGGTGGGGACCAGCCGGGCGGCGGTGACGTACCCGACCTCGGCGGTGGTGCCGCCGGTGCCGAACACGGCGAAGGCGGTGGCGATGGGGGCGCCGGCGTTGCCGAGGCCGCTGATCACGGTGGCGGCGGTCTGGATGCGGAAGTTGCGGCTCGCCCAGGCGAAGCGGCGCGGAGGTGGGGTCGGCACCCGGAGACTATGCCGAAAGGTCGTACAGGTGTCCATCCCGTTTCCACACCGGAGCCCGGGGCGGAAGGGGAGTCAGCCGAGGTGGCCCCAGAGGAAGGTGAGGGTCCGGCGCCAGGCGATCCGGGCCTGGAGCGGGTCGTAGGTGCCGATCAGGTTCTCGTCGTTCATGAAGGCGTGCCCGGCCGGGTAGAAGTGGATCTCCGGGCGGACGTCGGTGGCCTCGCCGATCCGGATCGCCGCCTCGTCCACGGCGGCCATCGGGATCGAGCCGTCCAGCTCGCCGAAGTGGCCGAGCACGTGGGCGGTCAGGCCGCGGTAGTCGAAGTCCGGGTCGGTCGGCAGGCCGTAGAACGGGACCACGGCGGCCACCTTGTCGCCGGCCCGGGCGGCCAGCAGCAGGGCGAAGCCACCGCCCATGCAGAAGCCGACCACTCCGACGGCGTCGCCGACCACGGTGTCCAGCGAGAGCAGGTGGTCGACGGCCCCGGCCAGGTCCTCCACCGCCCGCTCGACCGGGAGCTCGCGCCTGAACCGGGCCGCCTCGGCGCCGTCGTGGGTGGTGGCGCCGCCGAACAGGTCGGGGGCGAGGACGGTGAAGCCCTCGGCGGCGAAGCGGTCGGCCATGTCGGCGATGTGCGAGGTGAGCCCCCACCACTCCTGGACCACCACCAGGCCGGGCCCGACGCCCTGCGGCGGCCGGGCCAGGTAGCCGTGCGCGGTGCGGCCGTTGCTCGGGAAGGTGACGTTCTGCCGGGAGCCGCCCTGGTCAGGCATGGCTTCCTCTCGGTGGGTCGGGCCGCGAGCGGAGGGGGTCGGCGGTGCGGGCCGCCTGCGGCAGGGACGGTGGGCGGGGCCGGGTCAGCCCATCTCCTCCAGGGCGCGGCCCTTGGTCTCCTTGATGCAGAAGGCCACGAACGGGATGGAGAGCAGCGCGAAGGCCGCGTAGATGACGTACGTCGCGGAGAGGTTCCAGTCGGCGAGGTCCGGGAAGCTGACGGTGATCGCCCAGTTGGCGATCCACTGCGCCGAGGCGGCGACGGACAGTGCCAGCGCGCGGATCCGGTTGGGGAACATCTCGCCGAGCAGCACCCAGACCACCACGCCCCAGGAGAAGGCGAAGCAGAGCACGAACACGTGCGCGGCGACCAGGGCGACGGTGGCGTGGGTGTTGTCCAGGGTGGCGGTGTCGCCGCTGCCCTCCCGGTAGGAGAACGCCCAGGCGGCGGTGCCCAGCGCGGCCGCCATGCCGATCGAGCCGGCCAGGGCCAGCGGCTTGCGGCCGATCCGGTCCACCAGGACCATCGCGATCACCGTGCCGATCACGTTGATGATCGAGGTGGAGAGGCTGATCAGCAGCGAGTTGGACTCGTTGATGCCGACCGACTGCCACAGGAAGGACGAGTAGTAGAAGATCACGTTGATACCGACGAACTGCTGGAACACCGAGGCGCCGATGCCGACCCAGACGATCGGCAGCAGGCCGAAGCGGCCGCCCATCAGGTCCTTCATCCGGGGCTTGCGGGCGGACTCCAGCACCGAGCGGATCTCCGCCACCCGGGCGTCCAGGTCCACGCCCTCGCCCTCGACCTCGACCAGCACCCTGCGGGCCTGCTCCTCGCGGTGGTCGGCGATCAGGTAGCGCGGCGACTCCGGGATGGCGAGCGCCATCAGCCCGTACACCAGGGCCGGGATGGCCTCGACGCCGAGCATCCACTGCCAGGCCTGGATGCCGCCGAGGTGGTTGGTGGACTCGCCGCCGGCGGCCTGGTTGAGCGCCCAGTTGGCCAGCTGGGAGACGGTGATGCCGAGCACGATCGCCATCTGCTGGAAGGAGGCGAGCCGGCCGCGGTAGGCGGTCGGGGCGACCTCGGCGATGTACGTCGGGGCGATCACGGAGGCGATGCCGATCGCGATGCCGCCGATCACGCGCCAGACGGCGAGGGTCTCGATGTTCGGCGGGAACATCGAGCCGATGCCGCTGGCCGCGAACAGCACGGCGGCCAGCAGCATCGTGCGGACCCGGCCGAGGTGGTCGGCGAGCCGTCCGGCGAGCACCGCGCCCACCGCCGAGCCGAGCAGCGCGATGGCCACCACGAACGCGGTGGTGCCGTGACCGACCGCGAAGTGCTTCTGGATGCCCGTCACGGCACCGTTGATCACCGCGCTGTCGTAGCCGAACAGGAAACCGCCCATGGCGGCGGCCGCCGAGATGAACACCACGTGGCCGAGGTGGGCCTCGCCGGACGCCCGCTGGCTGTTGACTGAGGACACGCGCGCTCCCGGGGTGGACGGGCCCGCTCTGACGGTGAGTGGGCAGGGCTCGTCTCACATTCGAGCAGCGCCGCGGGCGACCTGCCCGAGTTGGCGCCCGACCGGGTGATCCGGGGTCAGCCGACGGCGCGTGGCCGGTCGGCGCGCGGGGCCGCCGGTGCGTGAGTGGTCGACGCGCGGGGCGTGGCCCAGGGGGCCGTCGGTGCCCCGCGGCGCTCGGGGTGTTCGGGGTGTTCGGGGTGCCCGGCTAGGCGGTGCGCCGTCGGTGACGGCGGAGCAGCTGGGTACGGGCGGCGGCGTACTGGTCGTGGCCGCGCCCCGGGCCGTCGGCGCGCTCGGCGAGCCGGTCGGCGATGGCGTACTGCTCCTCGGCGGGCTTCTTGTCGTCGTACTTGAACTTGGCCCGCACCTCGTTCACCGTCAGCCGGAGCCCGCGCAGCCCGGGCAGCTGCCGGGCCAGCGTGCCCTCACCGGGCACCACCCGGACCTCCGGTGTCTCGGGCTGGAAGTGCGCCAGCTGGCGGTTGAGGATCTCCGCCTTGCCGGCCGCGGACTCCACCACCTCGGCGGTGCAGTGGAAGTGGACCGAGGCGTAGTAGCTGGTGGGCGTGCCCGGGGCGCCGCGCCAGTGGCCGGGGGCGAAGGTGTAGCCGTCGGTGACCGCGAGGGTGACCTGGGGGTCGGCCCGGACGGCGGCCAGCAGCGGGTTGGGCGCGGCGAGGTGGAGCAGGATCTCGCCGCGTTCGGCGTCCAGCAGGAAGTGCGTGGGGACGAGCACCGGGCCCTCGCCGGGGCCTCCGTTGGCGGCGAGCAGGCCGAAGTCGCGGCCCTCGGCCAGCCAGGCGCGCCACTCCTGCTCGTCGCCGCGGTCCCAGGATCTGATCAGCACGGGTGGTCCTCCCGTCAGCGGGGGTAGCCGCGCAGGTGCGCGGGGAGCGGGACGGCGGTGCCGGGGTGCGGCTCGGGGGTGCCGTGCACGGTGGTGACCGGGATCAGACCGGACCAGTGCGGGAGGTCGGCGTCCTCGGGGTCGTCGTCGGCGCCGTCCTCACGGGTCTTGGCCGAGACCTCGTCCAGCTCCAGGCGGAGGACGGCGGTGGCGGCGAGCTCCTTGGCGTTGGCCGGACGGACCTCGGCGGAGCGCCCCGGTATCGCGTGGTCGACCAGGGCGGCGAGCGCGACGTCCAGCTCCTCGGGGTCGGTGACCTGGTGCGCGGTGCCGTGGGCGACCACCGAGCGGAAGTTCACCGAGTGGTTGAAGGCGGACTTGGTCAGCACCAGCGCGTCGACCTGGGTGACGGTGAGGCAGACCGGCATGCCCTGCTCGCCGGAGGCGTTGCGCAGCGGGCGGCTGCCGGTGGAGCCGTGGACGTAGAGCCGGCTGCCGACCCGGGCGAAGATCGTCGGCAGGACCACGGGGGCGCCGTCGACGACGAAGCCGAGGTGGCAGATGTAGGCGCTGTCGAGGATGGCGTGGATCGCCTCCTGCTCCCAGGTGGCCCGGTCCCGGTAGCGGGTGGGGGTGGTCCTCGGGGTACGGGAGTAGCTGGGCGAACCCTCCGCGGTGGCTGACATGACATCCTCTATGTACTAGTGCATAATTTACTTTGTGCTAGGAGACTATCCGCTGAAAGGGCGACGCGCCAGCGAAATCGCGGCCCACATCGAGCAGGGCGTGAGCAGCGGGCAGCTCGCCCCCGGAACCGCGCTGCCCCCGCTGCGCGACCTCGCCGCCGAACTGGGCGTCAACCCCAACACCGTCGCCGCCGCCTACCGGCTGCTGCGCGACCGCGGCGTGATCGAGACCGCCGGCCGCAAGGGCAGCCGCATCCTGCCCAGGCCCGCCCTCACCCCGCGCGACCAGATCCGCATCCCCGTCCCGCCGCACGCCCGCGACCTGTCCACCGGCAACCCCGACCCGGCCCTGCTGCCCGACCTCGCCCCGGCCCTCGCGGCCGCCGCCGAGGCCGCGCGCGCCGACCCGGTGCTGTACGGGCACGCCGCCGTCGACCCGCTGCTGCTCACGCTCGCCCGCGCGTCCTTCGAGGCCGACGGCCTGCCCGGCGGCCCGATCGCCGTCGCCTCCGGCTCGCTGGACACCGTCGAACGCATCCTCGGCGCCCGGCTGCGCCCCGGCGACGCGGTGGCCGTCGAGGATCCGGGCTGGGGCAGCCTGCTCGACCTGCTGCCCGCGCTGGGGCTGAAGCACGCGCCCGTCCGGCTGGACGACGAGGGCCCGCTGCCGGAAGCGCTGGCCGTGGCGCTGGCCGAGGGCGCGCGGGCCGTGGTGGTCACCAGCCGGGCGCAGAACCCGACCGGGGCGGCGCTCACCGCCCGGCGGGCCGAGGCGCTGAAGGCCGTACTGGCCGAGCATCCGGGGGTGCTGCTGATCGAGGACGACCACGGGCACGGCATGGTCGACCAGCCGTACCACTCGCTGGTCGGCGCCGGCACCCGGCACTGGGCGGTGGTGCGTTCGGCGGCCAAGGCGTACGGGCCGGACCTGCGGGTCTCGGTGGCGGTCGGCGACCAGGAGACGATCGGACGGGTGGCCGGGCGGCTGCGGCTGGGCGCCGGCTGGGTCAGCCACCTGCTGCAGCGCACCGTCGCGGAGCTGTGGGCCGGTGACGCCGCGCCGGCCGACCGGGTGGCCGCCGCGTACCGGGCCCGGCGGGACGCCCTGCTGGGCGAGCTGGCGGCCCGTGGGATCGCTGCGCACGGGCGGAGCGGGCTGAACGTCTGGGTGCCGGTGCCGGACGAGACCTCGGTGCTGGCGGCGCTGGTGCAGCGCGGCTGGGTCGCGGCGCCGGGCGCGCGGTACCGGATCCAGTCGCCGCCCGGGCTGCGGTTCACCACGGCGCGGCTGGAGGCGGCGCAGGCGCGGGAGCTGGCCGAGGACCTGGCGGCGGTGCTGGGGACGGGCGGGGGCGGGTCGCGGCTGGTGTGAGCCCGGGGCGGGAGTCGGGGGCGGGGCCTCTGCGGGGCGGACGGGCGTGGGGCGGGGGTTCTGCGGGGCGGACGGGCGTGGGGCGGGAGGTCGTGGGGCGGATGTGGCGGGTGTGAACCGCGGGCGGCATCCGGTCGTCATGCGCCCGCCTGGTCTGAACCCGTCGGTAACAAAAGCGGAAACCTGCCGCAGACTCCTAGCGGCGGCCTGCGCGCGCATGTCATCTTCTTCGCGCCACCGGCCGGCGGCCCACCCTCACCCAGGCGTCTTCCCGTGCCCCGATCCGCGGGAAGACCGAGCCGCAGGAGTTCCGCAGTGCCCGAGAACCGTTCGAGCATCACCCGCAGTACCCCGCGACCCGGCCGCCGGCTGCTCGCCGCAGCCCTCGCCCTCCCGCTCGCCGTCGCGAGCCTGGCCGTCGCCTCGCCGGCCTCCGCCGCGACGTCCGCACCGGCCGCCGTGCCGTCCGGGCCCACCGCCAGCGTCACGCTCGGCGACAGCTACATCTCCGGCGAGGCCGGCCGCTGGAAGGGCAACTCCGCCGGCACCAGCGGCAGCCGCAACGGCACCGACCGGGCCTGGACCGGCAGTTCGTACGACGCCTCGCGGGTCTACGGCGCCACCGCCGCGAGCGGGTGCGACCGCTCGGACGTCGCCGAGGTGCTCAGCGCCTCGACCGGGGCCCAGAACGAGATCGACCTGGCCTGCTCCGGTGCCGTCACCGCGAACGTCTTCCGGGCCTCCAACGGAGGCCAGTCCCTCAAGGGCGAGGCCCCGCAGGCCGACCAACTCGCCACCGTGGCACGGCAGAACAACGTCAAGCTGATCACCCTGTCGATCGGCGGCAACGACCTGGGCTTCTCGGACGTCATCTCCACCTGCGTCAAGGACTACCTGATCTGGTACTCCTACTGCCACAGCTCCGCGCAGTCCCGGATCGACGACCGGATGCCCGCGGCGATGGCCGGGGTCGGCAAGTCGATCGACGAGATCCGCGCGGTGATGGCCGACGCCGGCTACGCGCAGTCGGACTACCGCCTGGTGCTGCAGTCCTACCCGTCGCCGATCCCGCGCAGCGCCGAGATGCGCTACCCGGAGAGCGGCTGGACCCGCTCCGACACCGGCGGCTGCCCGTTCTGGGACGGGGACGCCGACTGGGCCCGCGACTCGATGGTGCCGCAGATCTCCCAGGCGCTGGCGGGCGTCGCCGCCGCCAAGGGCGCGCAGTTCCTGGACCTGTCGGACATGCTGCAGGGCCGCGAGGTCTGCTCGACGGCCACCAGGCAGCCGACCGCGGGCTCCGGCCCGTCCGCGACCACCAGCGAGTGGGCACGCTTCCTGGACGGCGGGCTCAACTCCACGCAGGGCGTGCTGCAGGAGTCGATGCACCCCGACTACTACGGCCAGCAGGCGGTCGGGCGCTGCCTGACGCTGCTGTGGGCCCGCCCGAGCGGTGACTACGCGTGCCGCAACACGGCCGGGCAGGACGCGAGCGGGATGTACCTGACCGCGCGGTGATCGTACGGTGACGGCGCGGTTCGGCGCCCCTGCGGCCGGTCCTGGCGGCGGGGGCGCCGTTCCGTCGGCCTGCCGCGCTCAGCCCTTGGCGAGCAGCGACTGGGCGTGCGCGCGGACCTGATCCTTCGTCAGATAGGCGTCGGTGTACTCGAAGTCCCGCAGCCGGGCGGGCTGGCGGGCGAGGAATCCGATGCGGACGAACTCGTCGCCGGCGGTCGCGTTGAGCAGCCAGTTGGTGCCCACCCGGAACTTGGCCACGTTGGTGCGCATCGCCATCAGGTGGTAGCCGCGCGCCACCAGCTGCGCGGGCACGCCGTGGAGCTCCACGCCGAGCGGCTTGGAGACCGCGTCCTTGCCGCCGAGGTCGACCACCAGGCCCAAGTCCTTGTGGTAGTAGGGCTCCAGGGGCTGGTTGCGGAGCGAGGCGATCACGTTGTTCGCGACCGCGCGGCCCTGGCGGGCGGAGTGCTGGGCGGTCGGCGGGCAGACCGCGCCGTCGCCCTTGGCGAGGTCGGGGACGGCGGCGGCGTCGCCGAGCGCGAACACGCCCTCGAACTGCGGCACCCGCATCTCCGCCGTCACGGCGAGCCGGCCGCGGACCGTCTCGGCGTCCAGGGTGCCGATCAGCGGGCTCGCGGCCACGCCGGCCGTCCAGATCAGGGTGCGGCAGGGGAGCACCCGGCCGTCGGTGAACTTGACCGTCTCGGCGCCGACTTCGGCCACCGAGACACCCAGCGACACCTCGATGCCGCGGTCGCGCAGCACCTCCAGGGCGGCCTCGCCGAGCGGGTCGCCGAGCTCCGGCATCAGCTTCGGGGCGATGTCGATCAGGTGCCACTTGATCTGCCGGACGTCCAGGCGCGGGTAGCGGTGGGCGGCGGCGGTGGTCAGCCGCTGGAGGCAGGCGGCCGTCTCGGTGCCCGCGTAGCCGCCGCCGACCACCACGAACTGGAGCCGGGACTCGCGCTCCTTCTGGTCCAGGGTGGTGGAGGCGAGGTCGAGTTGGGCGATCACGTGGTCGCGGACGTAGGCCGCCTCGGCGAGCGTCTTCATGCCGCGGGCGTAGTCGGTGAGGCCGGGGATGTCGAAGGTGCGGGTGACGCTGCCGGGGGCGAGCACCAGGATGTCGTACTTCAGCGCGACCACCTCGTCGGTGATCTTGCGGACGACGCACACCTTGGAGGCCGGGTCCACGCCGATGGCGCCGCCCGGGACGATGTGGGTGCGGCGCAGCGAGCGGCGCAGCGAGACGGCCACGGACTGCGGGGTGAGGACGCCGGCCGCCACGTGGGGGAGGAGGGGGAGGTAGAGCTGATAGCTGAACGGCGTGACCAGCGAGATCTCGGCCTCCGACGGTGACAGCTTGCGTTCGAGGCGGCGGGCGCACTCCAGACCGGCGAAGCCACCGCCCACGATCAGGATCCGAGGTCGTTCCATCGCTCATCCCTTTGCCGTGAAGGTCCCCATGTACTGTCCGCCACACTCGCACGGAGCAGCGGGGGCTGCCACCGGGGCGGGGCTGTGGGGGTGGGGAGGGACGGGTGGTGTGGGGGGAAGCGGGGGCTGCCACCGGGGCGGGGCCACGGGGGAGGGACGGGAGGCGCCGGGGGAGGTGCGGAGGCGAAGGGAGAGGAAGGGGCGGAGACACCGATAGGCTGTCGGCCGTGCTACCCGAGGTGACGGCGATCCGGTACGTGACGCCACTGCGAGAAGGCGGCTCGATGCCGGGCCTGGTCGAGGCCGACGATCGGCGGCTGTACGCGCTGAAATGGGTCGGTGCGGCGCAGGGCCGCAAGGCGTTGGTCGCGGAGGTGCTGGCCGGCGAGCTCGGCCGGCGGCTCGGGCTGCCGGTGCCGGAGCTGGTCACGGTCGACCTGGACCCGGTGCTCGCGCGCAGCGAGCCGGACCACCAGATCCAGGACCAGATGCGGGCCAGCGGCGGGACCAACCTGGGGATGGCCTTCGTCAGCGGCGCGCTCAACTTCGACCCGCTCTGCTTCGAGGTGGACCCAGAGTCGGCCGGGCAGGTGCTCTGGTTCGACGCGCTGATCGGCAACGTCGACCGCTCCTGGCGCAACCCCAACCTGCTGGTGGCGACCGGCGGGCTGCGGCTGATCGACCACGGCGCGAGCCTGATCTTCCACCACAACTGGTCCGGCGCCGCCGCCTGGATCCGCCGTCCGTACGACGCCTCCGACCATGCGCTGCTGCGCGCCCGGCCGGACCTGGCGGCGGCCGACAAGGCGCTCGCGCCGCTCGCCGAGGCGGCGATCGAGGGCGCGGTGGCGCAGATCCCCGAGGTCTGGCTGGCGGACGAGTTCGGCTTCGACTCGCCCGACGAGGTGCGCGCCGCGTACCGCGCCCAGTTGACCGGACGACTGGCCGGTCCGCGCGACTGGCTGCCGGAGGTGCCCGCATGACCGAGCCCGTGCTGTCCATGCTGCCGGTCGCCGTCGAACTGCACGACTACGAGTACGCCGTGATCCGCGCGGTGCCGAGGGTCGAGCGCGGCGAGTGCGTCAACGTCGGGGTGCTGCTGTACTGCCGGCAGAGCTCGCACCTGGCCGCCCGGACCCACCTGGACCAGGCCCGGCTGCTGGCCCTGGACCCGGTGGCGGACGTCCAGGGCGTGCGGCGGGCGCTGCACGGGATCGAGGCGGTGTGCCAGGGCGGCCCGCAGGCCGGTCCGGCGGCGGGGGACAGCCCCGGGCAGCGGTTCCGCTGGCTGACCGCGCCGCGCAGCGCGATCGTCCAGCCGGGGCCCGTGCACACCGGGCTGACCGCGGACCCGGAGGCGGAGCTGCGGCGGCTGTTCGACCAGCTGGTGCTCTGACCCCGGGGCGGTGTGAGGCGGCTCGCCGACGGTTGCCGTGGTCAAAGCTTGAGTTACTGAAGCACCTGGTCGTACGCTGACCCCATGGGTTCGACAGCGACGACGACCGTACCGACCAACGCCGAGTTGATGGAGGTGTTGGCCGCCGTCGGTGCCGCGTACTTCCAGGACTTCGCGGCGGCCGCCGCCCGGCACGGCCTCTCCTCCTCGCAGGCCAAGGCGCTGGGCGCGGTGCAGGAACCGGTGCCGATGCGGGCGCTGGCCGGGCGGCTGGGCTGCGACGCGTCGAACGTGACCGGGATCGTGGACCGGCTGGAGTCGCTGCGCCTGGCCAACCGGGAGGCGGCGGCCGGTGACCGCCGGGTGAAGATCGTGGTGATCACGGCCGAGGGCCGGGAGATCCTGAACAGCATCCGCGGCGAGATGGCCCGGACCCACCAGGCCTTCGAGGCGATGACCGACGAGCAGCGGATCGCGCTGCACTCGATCTGCTCCCAGGTGCTGCCGGTGCTGGCCCGTACGGGCGGCGCGCAGTAGGACGCCGCGCCGCCCGTGCCACCCGCGCCGCCCGTCGGTCGCGCCGTCCGTCCTGCTGCCGTCGGTCGTGCCGGTCAGAGCAGCCCGGCGAGCTCCGGCGGCAGCGGTCGGTGGTGGAGCAGGGTGAGTGAGCGGGTGGCCCTGGTCAGCGCGACGTAGAGGTCGCGCGGGGCGAGTCCGGCCGGCTCGACCACCACGACCGCGTCGAACTCCAGCCCCTTGGCGTCCGCCACGGTGAGCGCGTCCAGGTCCGCGGCCAGGGCGTCCGGTGCGATCACGCCCAGGGTGCCGGGGCCGGCGGGCAGCCGGGCGAGTGCGGCGGCGAAGTCGCCCTCCGGGGCGTGGAGGGCGCGGGGTCGCTCGGTGCCCGGGCGGATGGACTCGGGCGGCCGGTGGCCGGGTACGGCGGTGCGCAGTACGGCGGAGGCGAGGGCCATGAAGGGTCGCGGCGTACGGTAGTTGACGGTCAGTCGCTCCTCGCGCCAGCGGCCGGGCAGGTGCGGGTCGAGCATCTCGGCCCAACTGTGGGCGCCGGCGGGGGATCCGGTCTGGGCGAGGTCGCCGACGATGGTGAGCGAGCTGGTCGGGACGCGCCGCAGCACGGCGCGCCAGGCCATCGCGGACAGCTCCTGGGCCTCGTCCACGACGACGTGGCCGTAGGCCCAGGTGCGGTCGGCGGCGGCGCGTTCGGCGGTGGAGCGGTACGGGCCGTCGTCGCGGAAGCGCCCGGCCAGCGCGGCGGAGTCCAGCAGGGCGTCGCCGGTCTGCCCGGTGATGGTCAACACGCCCTGGGCGAAGGCCAGTTCCTCCGGATCCTGGTCGGCAGCGGCGGATTCCCGTGCCGCGCCGAGGAGTTCGGCGGCCTCGTCGAGCAGTGGGACGTCCTCGACCGTCCAGCCGGAGCCGGGCGGGCGGAGCAGGGCGGCCGCGTGCTCGGGGGTCACCGAGGTGAGCAACTCCCGGTCGGTGAGCAGCCGTTCGAGCAGCTGTTGCGCGGTGAGCCGGGGCCAGAGCGGGTCGAGGGCGGTGCGGACGTCCGCCCGCTCCCACAACTCGCGCGGGGCGTAGTGCGCCTCCTCGTCGTCGTAGGGGCGGCCGAGGGTGAGCGCCTGGGCGATGGCGAGGGCGTCGAGCAGGGTGCCGAGGAAGAAGCCGCGGGCCCGGTTGTGCGGCAGCCGCAGGCCGCGGGCGGCGTCGCGGGCCTCGGCGCAGGCCCGGGCGGAGACCTTCAGCCCCTCGCCGAGGTCCAGGCCCTCGGCGGGGGCCGTCTGGTGGGCGGCCAGGGCGCGCCGGAGCACCCCGGCCATCCAGGGGCCGCCCTTGGCGAAGGCGGTGGCGGGGGCGTCGGTGCCGGTGGCGGTGACGCCGGGGAGGAGTTCGCCGACGGTGCGCAGCACCACCTCGGTCTCGCCGAGGGCGGGCAGCACCTCGTCGATGTACCGCAGGAAGCCGGGGTTGGGGCCGATCACCAGCACGCCGCGGCGCTCCAGCGCGGCGCGGTGGGTGAACAGCAGGTAGGCGGCGCGGTGCAGGGCGGCCAGCGTCTTGCCGGTGCCGGGGCCGCCCTGGACGACCAGGGCGCCGGGCAGCGGGGAGCGGATCACCCGGTCCTGCTCGGCCTGGATGGTGGCGACGGCGGTGCCCATCCGGCCGGTGCGCTCGCGGTCGAGGGCGGCGAGCAGGGCGGCCTCGCCGACCAGGCCGCGCCGGCCGGACTCGTCCAGTCCGGCGAGGTCGAGCGCCTCGTCGTCCAGTCCGGTGAGGGTGCGGCCCCGGGTGTGCAGGTGGCGGCGGCGGACCACCGGGCCGGGGTGGGCGGGGGTCGCGGTGTAGAAGGGGCGGGCGGCCGGGGCCCGCCAGTCGAGCAGCAGCGGTTCGTACGCCTCGTCGGTCAGGCCGGTGCGGCCGATGTAGTGGACGGTGCCGTCGCGCTCGTCGAGCCGGCCGAAGCACAGGCCGCGCTCGACCGCGTCCAGTCGGGCGGCGTGGCGGGCGGCCTCGCGGGCGCGCACCTCGCGTTCCAGCCGGGCCTGGTGGGTGCCGCCGGGCGCGGCCGCGTCGTGGGCGCCGTCGGCGGTGCGGCGGGCGCGTTCGCGGACGGCGTCCAGCCGGGCGTAGAGCCGGGTGAGGTGGGCCTGCTCGGTGCGCAGGGCCACGGCGAGGGCCTCGCCGGGGTTCCCCGTGGCCGCTGGTGCTTCGCTCATCGATGTGATATCCTTGCGGTGAGGAGGCTTTGGAGTGTCATCTGAAGGGCGCTCAATTGACCCAGCCTACCCCATCCGCCGACGTCCGGCGTGACCTCGGCTGTTACCCTTGCGAAGCGTGAGCGCGAAGCCCCAGATCCCCAATGTCCTGGCCTCCCGGTACGCCTCGGCGACCCTGGCCCAGCTGTGGTCCCCCGAGCACAAGGTGGTCCTCGAGCGCCACCTGTGGCTGGCCGTCCTGAAGGCCCAGCAGGACCTCGGCGTCGAGGTGCCGGCGACGGCCGTCGCCGACTACGAGCGGGTGATCGACCAGGTCGACCTCGGCTCGATCGCCGCCCGTGAGCGGATCACCCGCCACGACGTGAAGGCCCGCATCGAGGAGTTCAGCGAACTCGCCGGGCACGAGCAGATCCACAAGGGCATGACGTCCCGGGACCTGACCGAGAACGTCGAGCAGCTCCAGATCCGCCAGTCCCTGGAGCACGTGCGGGACCGCACGGTGGCCGTGCTGGTGCGCCTGGCCAAGCTGTCCGCCCAGCACTCCGAGCTGGTCATGGCCGGCCGCTCGCACAACGTGGCCGCGCAGGCCACCACCCTGGGCAAGCGGTTCGCCTCGATCACCGACGAGCTGCTGGTCGCCTTCCGCCGCCTGGAGGAGCTGATCGCCCGTTACCCGCTGCGCGGGATCAAGGGCCCGGTCGGCACCGCCCAGGACATGCTGGACCTCCTCGGTGGGGACACCGAGAAGCTCGCCGAGCTGGAGCGCCGGGTCGCCGGGCACCTCGGCTTCGACAACGTGCTGACCAGCGTCGGCCAGGTCTACCCGCGCTCGCTGGACTTCGAGGTGCTCACCGCCCTCGTCCAGCTGGCCGCCGCGCCGTCCAGCCTGGCCAAGACCATCCGTCTGATGGCCGGCCACGAGCTGGTGACGGAGGGCTTCAAGGAGGGCCAGGTCGGCTCCTCCGCGATGCCCCACAAGATGAACACCCGCTCCTGCGAGCGCGTCAACGGCCTGGCCGTCATCCTGCGTGGCTACGCCTCGATGACCGGCGAGCTGGCCGGCGACCAGTGGAACGAGGGCGACGTCTCCTGCTCGGTGGTGCGCCGGGTCGCGCTGCCGGACGCGTTCTTCGCCTTCGACGGTCTGCTGGAGACCTTCCTGACCGTCCTCGACGAGTTCGGCGCCTTCCCCGCCGTGATCGAGGCCGAGCTGGACCGCTACCTGCCGTTCCTCGCCACCACCAAGGTGCTGATGGGCGCGGTGCGCGCCGGCGTCGGCCGGGAGACCGGGCACGAGGTCATCAAGGAGCACGCCGTCGCCTCCGCGCTGGCGATGCGTGCCGGCGCCCGGGAGAACGAGCTGCTGGACCGGCTGGCCGCCGACGAGCGGATCCCGCTGGACCGGGCCGCCCTGGACGCGCTGCTGGCCGACAGGCTGTCCTTCACCGGCGCGGCCGGTGCCCAGGTCGCCGAGGTCGTCCGCCAGGTGGAGGCCGTCGCGGCCGCCTACCCGGAGGCCGCCAAGTACGCGCCTGGCGACATCCTCTGACGTAGCGTCAGCCCTTGGGTGAGGGCCCCGCCGCCGGACCGGTGGCGGGGCCCTCGCGCGTCACGGTGACGTGGCCGGGGTCGAGCGGCGGGGCGGTGGGCCCGCACGGCCAGTCGCAGTTCGGCTCGGCCACCGACTGCTCGTCGGGGGCGAGCACGTTGCCCCGTACGGTCGCGGAGGCGATCAGCCCGCCGGCGACCAGCAGGCCGGCGCAGATCAGCATGGCGGTGTGGAAGGCGGCATCGACCGAGGAGGGCACCCGGTAGGCGTCGCCGCTCAGTCCGGCCAGCGCCGGCAGGGCGGCCACCGCGAGCAGGCCGGCCGCGCGGGCGGCGGCGTTGTTGACCCCGCTGGCGATGCCCGCGTGGCGGACTTCGACGGCGGCCAGCACGGTCGCCGTCAGCGGTGCGACCAGCAGCGTCATGCCGCAGCCCATCACCGTGACGGCGGGCAGCACGTCCACCCAGTACGAGGAGTCCGGGCCGATGCGCAGCATCAGCAGCACCCCGGCGGCGCACAGCATCGGGCCGACGGTGAGCGGGATGCGCGGGCCGATCCGCTTGCCGAGGCGTCCGGCGCGGGCGGACAGCAGCAGCATCAGCACGGTGATCGGCACCAGGGCGAAGCCCGAGGCCAGCGGCGAGAACCCGGACACGATCTGGAGCTGTACCACCAGCAGGAAGAAGACGCCGCTGAACGCCGCGTACACGCACAGGGTGACCAGGTTCACCGCGGTGAACAGCCGGGAGGAGAAGAGGCCGAGCGGCAGCATCGGTTCGGGCGCGCGGCGCTCGACGGCCACGAAGGCGACGCCGAGCACCACTCCCAACACCCCGCTGACCCAGACGGTGGGGGACAGGCCCTCGCCGGCCGCGGTCAGCGCGTAGGTGATCGCGCCGAGGGCGAGGGCGGCGAGCACGGCGCCGAGCACGTCGAAGCGGCCGGAGGCGTCCTTGTCCCGGCTCTCCGGCACCGACCGGGTGGCGACGGCGATCACGGCGGCGGCGAGCGGCAGGTTCAGCAGGAAGATCCAGCGCCAGCCGGGGCCGTCCACCAGCCAGCCGCCGAGGAACGGGCCGACCGCGGCCGACACCCCGCCCAGGCCGGACCAGAGGCCGACCGCCGCCGAGCGGTCGTCAGGGTGGAAGACGGCCTGGAGCATGGCGAGCGAGCCCGGGGTGAGCAGCGCCCCGCCGATGCCCTGGACGGCGCGGGCGGCGATCAGCACGTGGATGTTCGGTGCGGCGGCGCAGGCCGCGGAGGCGATGGCGAACCAGACCACGCCGATCAGGAAGACCTTGCGCCGCCCGTAGCGGTCGCCCAGCGCGCCGCCGAGCAGGATCAGGCCGGCCAGGGTGAGCAGATAGGCGTTCAGGGTCCATTGCAGGGACGCGAGGGAGGCGCCGAGGTCGGCGCCGATCCGGGGCAGGGCGACGTTCACCACGGTGCCGTCGAGCATCGCCATGCTGGAGCCGAGCACCGTCGCCAGTAGTACCCAGCGGCCCTGCGCGGTGCCCAGGCGCAGGGTGCCGGCCTCTGAGGTGGCCACGGGCGAATCCTGCGCCGCCGGGGCGCACGTGACAAGGGTCACCGGTGGGTGTGTTGACGGTGGGCGGGGTGTGAGCGGGCGGCTGCGCAGCGTCGCGGATCTCGGCGCAGGGTCGTGGATCAGTGGCGGGGGGTGAATGGATTGTGTACGGATCGTGGGCCCGGGCCTGCGGAGGGTCACCGGGGGAGGGGGGATGGTTGCGCTTTCAAAGATCGACATTGCTTCACCCGAACGGATGGGTTTTAGTTCAGCGACCGCCCGGCCAGTCCGGACGGATCCGCCGGGTGGAACGCCGAGTCCTGCCGCTGCCCGGTGGTTCGAAACGAACTCTGTACGGCAGGAGCGGGGGACCCACAGGTAAGTCGCCGGACCGGAGTTCGCGCCTCAGGGCGCGGGCGTCCAGGACCGGCTAGGGGTGAAGCCGCGCATGCGGCCGGGCAACTCCAGCCCGAACCCGACAGCTCACCTCGCAGGCGTCGGAGAGGAAACTTCCATGCCTGCTCAGGCTCGTCGTATCACCCTGCCCCGCGCCGCCCGCATCGGCATCGCCACCGCCGTCACCGGTGTCTCCTTCGCCCTCCCGCTCGTCACCGCGATGAGCGCCCAGGCCCACACCACTCCGGCCGCCCCGGTCTCGCAGGCCGCCGCCTCCGCCTCCGCCGAGTCGGCCGCTCCGGCCGCCATTCCGGCCGCCATTCCGGCCGCCGCTCCGGCCACCCAGGCCGCGCAGGAGAGCTACCGCGTCGTCAGCGGTGACACCCTGTCCGGGATCGCCGACGTCAAGAACGTCGAGGGCGGCTGGCACGCGCTGTACGAGCAGAACCGCTCGGTCGTCGGTGCCGACCCGAACCTGATCTTCCCGGGCCAGCAGCTCACGCTGCCGGGCCACGCCGTCGCGCCGTCGGCCGGCTCCGCTCCGGCGAAGCCCGCCGCCCCGGCCGAGCCGGCCGCTCCCGCGACCCAGGCCGCCAAGGCGCAGGACCAGGTCCAGGTGCGGACCGAGGCCGCCAAGCCGTCCGCGCAGCTGCAGACCCAGCTGCAGGTCGCCACCCCGGCCAAGGCCGTGACCGCCACTCCGGTCGCCGCCGCCACCTCCGGCTTCGTCGCCCCGCTGGCCGGCCCGAGGCTTGGCACCGCCTACGGCGTGGCCGGCTCGATGTGGGCCTCCGGCCACCACACCGGCCAGGACTTCGTCGCCTCCACCGGCACCCCGCTGCGCGCCATCGCCAACGGTGTCGTGGTCAAGGCCGGCAACGGCGGCGCCTACGGCAACGAGGTCGAGATCAGGCTCGCCGACGGCCACTTCGCCGAGTACGCGCACCTCTCCTCGATCGGTGTGCGGATCGGTCAGACCGTCACCGTCGGCCAGCAGATCGGCCTCTCCGGTGCCACCGGCAACGTGACCGGCCCGCACCTGCACTTCGAGATCCGCAACGGCTCGGAGTACGGCTCGGACATCAACCCGGTCGCCTACCTGCGCGCGCACGGCGTCGCGCTCTGACCCACGGCTGAGCTCCGAGGGTTTCCGGAACCACCGCCGCTGCGGGGCGAAACGATCCTCCGGGATGGTCATGTCGGGTGACCGCTCGACCGGGTGATCGCCGCACGGCGGACATGGGCGCGGGACACGCCCAGGCCGGCCCGGCCGTACGAGGACTCCTCGTACGGCCGGGCCGGCCACTGCCGTTTCCGCGCCGCCCGGCTGTTCCCGGGTCCGTTCGGATGGCTCGAACGCGGCGTCAACTCCGGTGCAGCGGAGGGCTTCGGGGAAATCCCGGATGGCCGCGGAGCGTCATGCTGGCGGACGGTCAGCGCCCGGTCGGTCCGGCCGGGCGGGCGGGTCCGGAGGCGAGGAGGGCGGATGGCGGTCCGGAGCGGGGGCGTGGCGGGGAGGGCGGCCGGCCGGGAGCGGCCCGGGGAGGACGGGGTCGACCGGCTGAAGGCCGATTCGGTCGGTCTGGTCGGCGTGGTGTTCATGGCGCTCGCCACCGCCGCCCCGATCACCGCGATGACCGGCAACCTGCCGATCATCGTCGGGCAGGGCAACGGCGTCGGCGCGCCCGCCGCGTACATCGTGGCGACCGTGGTGCTGACGGTGTTCTCGGTCGGCTACGTGGCGATGGCCCGGCACATCACCGCGGCCGGCGCGTTCTACGGCTACGTCTCGCACGGGCTGGGCCGGGTGGTCGGGATGGCCTCGGGCCTGCTGGCGGTGCTCGCGTACGTCGTCACCGAGGCCTCGGCCCTCGGCTTCTTCGCGTACTCGCTGCGTGGGCTGGTCCGTTCGCAGCTCGGGGTGGAGCTGGGCTGGGGCTGGTACGCGCTGTCCGGTGCGGCGGTGATCGGGGTGATGGCCTGGTTCGACCTGCACCTGACGGCCAAGGTGCTCGGGGTCGCGCTGGTGCTGGAGATCGGGGTGCTGAGTGCGGTCTCGTTCGCGGTGCTGTTCTCCGGCGGAGGCCCGGACGGGATCGTGCTCGCGGCCGTGAACCCGCTGAACGCACTGAAGGGGGTGGGGAGTTCGGCGGCCGCGGCGGGGCTCGGCCTGTTCTTCGCGTTCTGGTCCTGGGTGGGGTTCGAGTCCACCGCGATGTACGGGGAGGAGTCCCGGGACCCGAAGCGTGTGGTGCCGCGGGCGACGCTGGTGTCGGTGATCGGGGTCGGACTGCTCTACGTCTTCGTGTCCTGGATGATCGTGTCCGGCAACGGGGTCGAGCGGGCGATCGCGGTGGCGAACGGCGCGGTGCCGGGCAAGGACGGCAACAGCCTGTTCTTCGATCCCCTCGGCGCACAGCTGGGGGCCTGGGCGGTGAAGGTGTTCCAATGGCTGGTCGTCACCGGCTCGTTCGCCTGCGCGATGGCCTTCCACCAGTGCGCGGCCCGCTACCTGTACGCGATCGGGCGGGAGGGGCTGCTGCACCGGGGGCTCGGCCGCACCCATCCGCGGCACGGCTCGCCGCACGTCGCCTCGGTGGTGCAGTCGGTGATCGCGGTGGGGCTGGTGGCGGGGTTCCTGGCGGCCGGGATGGACCCGTACGCGCACCTGTACACGCTGCTGGCGCTGCTCGGGACGATGGCGATCCTGGTCGTGCAGACGCTCTGCTCCTTCGCCGTGGTCGGGTACTTCCACGTGCGGGGGCGGCACCCGGAGACCGCCCACTGGTTCCGGACGCTGGTCGCGCCGCTGGTGGGCGGGGCGGCGATGGCCGGGGTGGTGGTGCTGCTGGTGCTCAACAAGGACGCCGCGGCCGGGGCGGCGGCGCACACGCTGCTGTTCCGGCTGATCCCGTACCTGGTGATCGGGGTGTTCGCGGGCGGGGTGGCGCTGGCGCTCGCGGTGCGCCGGTGGCGGCCCGAGCTGTACGTGCGGATCGGTCGGGTGGTGCTGGAGGACGCGGTCGAGCGGTGACGGGACGGGGGGTCAGTGCCGGTGGACCGGCAGGCCGTACTGGGCGGCGGCCAGCAGCTCGTGCATCCGGTGGCCGAACTCCTCGGTGTCCCGGGCGGGTTCGGGGAAGACCAGGCGGACGTCGCGGTGGCCGTGCGGGTGGTCCAGGCGCAGCACCAGGCCGTGGCGGTCCAGGGCGAGCGGGCGGACCTCCGGGCTGTGGACCAGCACGGCCGGGTCGAGCAGCCGGGTGAGGATGTCGAGCGCCTCGGCGTGGTCGTCGGCGAAGTGGGTGAGCATCGCGGCCTCGTGCCGGGCCATCGGGTCGGGGGCGGCGAGGGCGAGGTCGGCGGCGGTGACCGCGCCGGTGCCGTACGGGGTGGCGAGGACGGCGTGGGCGACGTCCACCCGCAGGTGCACGCTGAGGCCGTCGTCGGCGAGGTGGGCCAGGTGCAGCCGGCCGGCCAGGGTCAGGCGGGCGCGGACCCGGTCGCGGACGGCGACGGGGGAGACGTCGGTGACGTCGAGGACGACGGCGAGGCCGTCGCCGGCGCCGGCGCCGGCGACGGCCGTGGTGAGCGGGTCGTCCAGGGCGGTGCGCAGCCGCAGCCGGGAGCCGTGGACGGAGACCGGGGTGTCCAGGTGGTGGTGCTCGCCGAGGGCTCGGACGGCGAGTGAGGAGGTCGTGCTGAGCAGGCTGTGGATCCGTTCGGCGGTGGTGGGCTCGGGGGCCTCGGTGTCGCCGGTGGGCAGGCTCATGGACGGACCTCCAGTTAGTTAGGTGAGCCTAACCTAATGTGCGGCGGGGGGTGTGGCAAGCGGGCGGTCGGGGTGCGGCGGGCGGGCGGTCGAGGGTGTGGCGGGCGGCCGGACAGGCCGAAGGGCTCGGACGCGCGGAAGGCGTCCGGGCCCTTCGGCGGGCGGGGGCGGTCAGCCGACCACGGCCTGGGCGTCGATCTCGACCAGCATCGGCTCCTGCGGAAGCTCGACGAAGACGGTGGTGCGGCACGGCTTCACGCCGCCGGGCTTGATGTTCTCGTCGATGAACTCGGCGTAGACCTCGTTCATCAGCGGGAAGTCGGCGCGCTTGGTGAGGTAGACGCGGAACATCACCACGTCCTCGATGGTGGCGCCGCCGGCCTCGACGATGGCCTTGACGTTCTCCAGCGTGCGGCGGGTCTGCGCCCTCACGTCGCCGTGGTGGAGGTACTCGCCGGTGGCCGGGTCCTGCGGGCCCTGGCCGGAGACCTGGAGGATCGGGCCCTTGCGGACGCCCTGGGAGAACATCCAGGCGGGGGCGGGGGCGCCGTCGGTGCGGACCTCGACCTTCCCGTCGGTCCGGGGGTGCTCGTCGGTCTGCGGGTGCTCGGAGGACATCGGGTTCCTTTGCTGTTCTCGACGGTTCGTCAGTTGTGGTCGGGGCGGCCGCAGTCGGCCGAGACGGCGCGGGTGGTGGCGAGCAGCTGGGGGAGCAGGTCCAGCACCTGCTCGTACGGCAGGACCATGTCCGGGACGGAGATCGAGGCGGCGGCGACCACCCGCCCGCTGGCGTCCCGGACGGGCGCGGCCACGCAGTTGATGAAGGCCTCGTGTTCGGCGTGGTCCTGCGCCCAGCCCTGGACGGCGACCTTCTCCAGCTCGGCGAGCAGCGCCTCGGGCGTGGTCAGGGTGCGCTCGGTGTGCGGGGTGAAGTCGATCCCGGCCACCACCCGGCGCCGCTCGGGCAGCGGCAGGTCGGCCAGCAGCACCTTGGAGACGGCGGCGCTGTGCAGGGCGGCGCGCAGGCCGATCCGGGAGTACATCCTGACCGGGTGGCGGGAGTCGAACTTGTCGATGTAGACCACCTCGCCGCCCTCGTACGCGGCCAGGTGCACGGTCTGGCCGGTGGCGGCGTTCAGTTCGGCCAGGTGCGGGGCGGCGATCCGGCGCACGCCGCGCTGCTCCAGGGCCAGGCCGGAGAGTGCGAAGAGGCCGGCGCCCAGGTGGTAGCGGTAGGCCGCGTCGCGATAGACGAATCGTTCCTCTTCGAGGCTCTGCAGCAGTCGGAGCACGGTCGTCTTGTGGACGCCGAGCACCTCGGCGAGCTGGTCGAGGGAGCGCTCGCCCTCGCCGAGCTCGGCGAGGATGCGCAGCGCGCGGGTGACGGTCTGGCTCATCGTGCTCCGCTTCGAGGGCTGGGGTTCCCGCTCATTGTGCCCGGGACCGGTCGGCGGACGGGGACCGGCCGGTGGACTGGGGCCGGTCGGTGGCCGACGCCTGCTCGGCGGACCGGGTCCGGTCGGCCGCCGCCGCCGCCCGGTCGGTCCGGCGCCGGTGGCCGGCGGGCAGGGCCGGGCCGGTGATGCCCGCCGCGGTGACCCGGGTGGCGGCCCATTGGGCGGGGGTGGCGTCGAGCAGCGCCGTCACCACGGCGGCGTCCGGCAGCTCGGCCTGGTCGCCGTGGGCGGTCAGGGCGCAGGCGGCGCTCAGGTGGCCGAGCCGCAGCCGGCGCCGCTGGTCCAGGCCCCGGACGGTGCCGGCCAGGTAGCCGGCCGCGAAGGCGTCGCCCGCGCCGGTGGCCTCGACCACCTCGACCGCGAGGGCCGGCTCGGTCACGGCCGTACCGTCCCGGTCCAGGACGGTCACCTGCCGGGCGGCCTCCTTGACCACGACGGTGGCCGGGCCGGGGAAGCGCCGGCGCAGGGCGGCCGGGTCGCCCGTGCCGAAGGCGGCCTCGGCCTCGTCCGCCCCGAGCAGCAGCAGGTCGGCGGCGTCCAGCAGCGGCGGCAGCACGGCCGGGTCGCGCTCGCGCCAGAGCGAGGGGCGCCAGTTGAGGTCGAAGCTGACCATCCGGTTCGGGCGGCGCTCGGCGAGCAGGCCGCGGAGCAGGGCCAGGCAGCCGTCGGAGAGCGCGGCGGTGATGCCGGACAGGTGCAGCAGCCGGGCGCCGGCCAGCAGTGCGGCGGCGGCCGGGTCGGCGAGCAGGTCGGGGGAGAGCGCGGCGGCCGCGGAGCCCCGCCGGTGGTAGTGCAGCCGGCTGCGGCCGGGCCCGAGGTCGTGGCGGTCGCCGGTGGTGCCGCCGACCTCCTTGAGGTAGAGGCCGGTCGGGCGGTGCGGGTCGACCGCGACCGCCGAGACGTCCACCCCGCGGGCGGCGACCTCGGCGAGCAGCCGGCGGCCGAAGCCGTCGTCGCCGACCCGGCTGATCCAGGCGGTCGGCACGCCGTGCGCGGCCAGCGCGCCCGCCACGTTGGACTCCGCGCCGCCGACGGACAGCCGGAAGCTCTCCACCGACTCCAGTGGGCCCGGGCGGTCCGGCAGCAGGACGGCCATCGACTCGCCCACGCACACGGCCGTCGGGGGAGGGCCGGGGCGGGTCGGGCCCTGGGTGTCCTGTCGCGGCATGTGCGGGCTCCTCGTCTGCGGCCGTTCCGTCGAGAGCGGGCCCACCGGGCCGACTCGTTGCACGTCGGCGCCGCGTCGTAGGTGAGCGCCGGACGTGAGTCGACCCCGTTGACCGGGAGTCAGGTCCGTTGACCGTGATCCGGCGCCGATGCTAGAACCGTGTTGCCAGCATGTGCAACCCTCGTTGCACATGTTGCAACTTGTGCGGATGGAGGAAGACGGTGGAGCAGACCTTCGCAAGCAGCGGCACCGGGCCGGGCATCGCCCGCGGGGCGGTGGCCGCCCTGGCCGACGAGCCGCTCGACTGGCGGTTCAAAGCCGCTCCACCGCAGTCGTGGGGCCGCACCACGCGGGAGTGGCTCGCCACCGGCCCCACCCTCTCCACGCTCGGCACCCCGCTGCTCACCCTCGACGGCGCCGCCCTCGACCACAACGTCCGCACCATGGCCGACTGGTGCGCCGAGGCGGGCGTCGCGCTCGCCCCGCACGGCAAGACCACCATGGCACCCGCGCTCTGGCAGGCCCAGCTCGACGCCGGCAGCCACGGCATCACCCTCGCCAACCTGCCCCAGGTGCGGATCGCCCGGGCCTTCGGGGTGCGGCGCATCCTGCTCGCCAACACCCTGCTCGAACCGGCCGGACTGGCCTGGCTCGCCGACGAACTCGCCGCCGACCCGGACTTCGCCTTCCTCTCCTGGGTCGACTCGGCCGAGAGCGTGCGGCTGATGGACGAGGCGCTGCGCGCCGCCGGCGCCGAGCGGCCGGTCGAGGTGCTGGTCGAGCTGGGCGGCCCGGGCGGGCGGACCGGTGCCCGCGGCGTGGACGCCGCCGCCGAGGTCGCCGCCGCCGTGCTGCGCGCCCCCACCCTGCGCCTGGCGGGCGTCGGGGGGTACGAGGGCGCGCTCGCGCACGACGCCTCGGCCGAGGCACTGGCCACCGTCCGCGGCTACCTGCGGGACCTCGGCGAACTGCACGGCCGGCTGGCGGCCGCCTACCCGCAGGACACCCGGCCGGTGGTCTCGGCCGGCGGCAGCGCCTACTTCGACCTGGTGGTCGAGGAGCTGGCGAAACTGCCGGAGGCCTTCGTGGTGCTGCGCTCGGGCGCGTACATCGCCCACGACGACGGCTTCTACCGGAGCATCTCCCCGCTGGCCAGGAACCGCGGGCGGACGCCGTTCCGCGGCGCGCTGCACGGCTGGGCCCGGGTGGTCTCCCGGCCCGAGCCGCAGCTCGCGCTGCTGGACGCCGGCAAGCGCGACCTGCCCTTCGACGAGGGCCTGCCCGAGCCGCAACGGGTGCGCGGCGGAGCCGAGCTGACCGGCACGCCGGCCCGGATCACCGCGCTCAACGACCAGCACGCCTTCCTCCGCGACGCGGGCGACCTCGCGCCGATCGGCGCGGTGCTGCGGCTGGGCGTCTCCCACCCGTGCACGGCCTTCGACAAGTGGACGGCGATCCCGGTGCTGGACTCCGCGGACGAGGCCGAGCCGAGGGTCACCGGCCTGGTCAGGACGTTCTTCTGATGCCCGGCGAGAGAACGGCCCGCCCGGGCGAGGGACGCGGCAGGGGAGCGACGGTCTTCCGGGGCGCCACCGTGGTGGACGGCACCGGCGCGGACCGCTACCGGGCGGACGTCCGGATCGCGGACGGCCTGATCACCGAGATCGGCGAGGGCCTCGACGCCCCCGAGGCGGTGGACGCCGACGGGCTGGTGCTGGCCCCCGGCTTCATCGACATGCACGCCCACTCCGACCTCGCCCTGCTGCTCGAACCGGAGCACCCGGCCAAGGTCACCCAGGGCGTCACCTGCGAGGTGCTCGGCCAGGACGGCCTGTCCTACGCCCCGGCGGACGACACCACGCTGCCCGCGCTGCGCCGCCAACTCGCGGGCTGGAACGGCGATCCGGACGGATTCGACTGGGACTGGCGGGACGTCGCCGGCTACCTGGACCGGATCGACCGCACCGGCGTCGCCGTCAACGCCTGCTACCTCGTCCCGCACGGCACCCTGCGGATGCTCGCCATGGGCTGGGCCAACCGTCCGCCCACCCCCGGCGAACTCGACCGGATGCGGCAGGTGTTGGCGAAGAGTCTGCTGGACGGCTCGGTCGGCATGTCCAGCGGCCTCAGCTACACCCCCGGGATGTACGCGGACACCGCCGAGCTGGTCGAACTGTGCACCGTCGTCGCGGCCTACGGCGGCTTCCACGCGCCGCACCAACGCTCGTACGGCGCTGGGGCGTTGGAGGGCTACGCGGAGATGGTGGAGATCGCCCGGCAGAGCGGGTGCGCGCTGCACCTGACCCACGCCACGATGAACTTCGGGCTCAACCGCGGCCGGGCCGGCGAGCTGCTGGAGCTCCTCGACCGGGCGCTCGCCGACGGTGTCGACCTCACCCTGGACAGCTACCCCTACCTGCCCGGATCCACCACCCTGGCCGCGCTGCTGCCGAGTTGGGCCACCGAGGGCGGCCCGGCCGCGACGCTGGAGCGGCTCGCCGACCCGGCGCAGTGCGCGAAGATCCGGTACGAGGTGGAGGAGAAGGGCAGCGACGGCTGCCACGGGGTGGTCACCGACTGGACGACGATCCAGATCTCCGGCGTGCGCGCGGCCTCGCTCGCCGGGGCGGTCGGCCGCACCGTCGCCGAACTGGCCGACGAGGAGCAGCGGACCGGCACCGAGGTGTTCCTGGACCTGCTGCGCCGGGACGAGCTGGCCACCACGATCCTCCAGCACGTCGGGCACGAGGAGAACGTCCGGGCGATCATGCGCCACCGCGCGCACACCGTCGGCAGCGACGGGCTTCTCGTCGGTGCCCGGCCGCACCCGCGCGCCTGGGGCACCTTCCCGCGCTACCTCGGCCACTACAGCCGGGAGTTGGGCGTACTGACGCTGGAGGAGACGATCGCCCGGATGACCGGTCGCCCCGCCGCCCGGCTGGGGCTGGACCGGCGCGGCCGGATCGCCCCCGGCCACCACGCCGACCTGGTGCTCCTCGACCCCGGGAAGGTCCGGGACGCCGCCACCTTCGAGCGCCCCCGGCTGCCCGCCGAGGGCATCGAGTACGTGTACGTCAACGGCACCGCCGTCGTCCGGCAGGGTCGCACCACCGGCGCCCGGCCGGGGCGCGCCCTGCGTCGAACCGACCGAGGAACCCTGGCCATATGACCGAGCTCTCCGTCCCGACCGATCCCTCGCCGCTGCGCGAGCCGTCGAGCAAGCCGTCGAGCAAGCCGTCGAGCAAGCCGCTGAGCAAGCCGCTGAGCGAGCCGCTGAGCGATTCGCCGAGCGAGCTGCTGCGCGAACTGCTGCGTGACGCGCCGGTGATCGCGGTGGTCCGCGCGCCGCGGATCCCGGACGCCGCCGCGCTCTGCGCCGCCCTCGCCGAGGGCGGCATCGACCTGACCGAATTCACCTACACCACACCTGATGTGACGACGCATCTGCTCAGCGCGTCGAGGGCGGGCCGGCGGGTCGGCGTCGGGACGGTGCTGACCGCCGAGCAGGCCCGGCGCGGGGTCGAGGCCGGGGCGTCCTTCCTGGTCACCCCGGGCTGCCGCCCCGAGGTGGCCGAGGCGGCGGCCGCCGCCGGGGTGCCGGTGGTGCTCGGGGCGCTCACCCCGACCGAGGTGGCACACGCGGTGGACCTCGGCGCCGCCGCCGTGAAGATCTTCCCGGCCCGGTCGTTCGGCCCCGGCTACTTCAGGGACCTGCGCGGCCCGTACCCCGACGTGCCGCTGGTGGCCTCCGGCGGGGTGAACGCGGGCAACGCCGCCGAGTTCCTGGCGCACGGGGCGCTCGCGGTCTGCGCCGGGACGGACGTGGTGCCGCCGGACGTGGTCGCGGCGGGGGACTGGGCGGAGATCACCCGGCGGGCCCGGGCGTTCACGGCGGCCTGCGCGGGGGCGTCCTCGTAGGGGCCGGGCTCGGCGCGGCTCGGGGCGGCTCGGGGCGGGACCGAGCGGCGCGGGCGACGGCGGGGCGAGGCGGGCTGTCGGGACGGCCGGGATTGGACGAGAATCGGGGGCGCCCCGGCTCGGCCCCGGCCGAGCCCGTCCCGGCTCAGCCCTGCCCGGCCAGGCCCCGGGCCCCGGACCCCGGTAGGAGGAACCGCCCATGACCTCGACCCGCCCCGGCCCCGACTGGCTCGCCGACGCCGTGCTGTACCAGATCTACCCGCAGAGCTTCGCCGACTCCGACGGCGACGGCATCGGCGACTTCGCCGGCATCGCCGAGCACCTGGACCACCTCGCCTGGCTCGGCGTCGACACCGTCTGGCTCAACCCCTGCTTCGCCTCGCCGTTCCGCGACGCCGGGTACGACGTCACCGACTACCTCGCCCCCGCCCCGCGCTACGGCAGCGGCGAGGACCTGGCGGCCCTGGTCGAGGCCGCCCGCCGCAGGGGCATCCGGATCCTGCTGGACCTGGTGGCCGGGCACACCTCCGACCGCCACCCCTGGTTCCTGGCCTCCGCCGAGGACCCGTCCGACCACCGGTACATCTGGTCGGACCGCCCGGTGGACGGCTTCGTGGCCTCGCCCGGCAGCCGCCCCGGCTGGTACCGGCCGAACTTCTTCGACTTCCAGCCCGCGCTCAACTTCGGCTACGCCCGCAGCAGTTCGGAGGAGCCCTGGCGCCAGGCCGTGGACGCGGACGGCCCGCGCGCCAACCGGGCGGCGCTGCGCGCGATCATGGCGCACTGGCTCGGCCTCGGGGTGTCCGGCTTCCGGGTGGACATGGCCTACTCGCTGGTCAAGGACGACCCGGGCAAGGCCGAGACCGCCAAGCTCTGGACCGAGCTGCGCGACTGGCTGGACCGCGCCCACCCCGAGGCCGTCCTGCTCGCGGAATGGGGCGACCCGGCCGCCGCCGTCGCGGCCGGCTTCCACGCCGACTTCTTCCTGCACTTCGGCGGGGAGGACGACGGCCTGCCGCTGCGATCGCTCTGGAACAACAACGGGGGGACGGTCGAGGAGTTCTGGCACCAGGAGGCCTGCTACTTCGAGGCCGAGGGCCGGGGCACCCCGCAGTCCTTCCTGGACGCCTGGCGCTCCGCCGCCGAACTCACCGAGGGCAGCGGGCACGTGGTGCTGCCCACCGCCAACCACGACTTCTCCCGCCTGGCCACCGGCCCGCGCACCGCGGAGCAACTCGCCCCCGCCTTCGCGTTCCTGCTCACCTGGCCCACCCTCCCGGCCGTCTACTACGGCGACGAGATCGGCATGCGCTACCTGCCGGGCCTGCCCGACACCGAGGGCAGCGTGCTCGGCCCGCGGTTCAACCGGGCCGGCTCGCGCACCCCGATGCAGTGGACGCCCGGACCCACCGCCGGCTTCTCCAGCGCTCCGCCCG
Source organism: Kitasatospora sp. NPDC096204 (assembly GCF_044763205.1). Taxonomy (NCBI): domain Bacteria; kingdom Bacillati; phylum Actinomycetota; class Actinomycetes; order Kitasatosporales; family Streptomycetaceae; genus Kitasatospora; species Kitasatospora sp. NPDC096204. The sequence goes on along the minus strand of NZ_JBIWFT010000033.1, from coordinate 65,515 downwards.
AGCGGCTGTACCTGCCGGTGGACCCGGACCCGCACCGCCCGGACGTGCTCTCCCAGCGCGCCGACCCGACCTCGCTGCTGCACACCGTCCGTCGGCTGATCGCGCTGCGCCGGGCGCACCCGGGGCTGGGCTCGGCCGGCGGGGTGGAGGTCCGGCACGCCGGCTACCCGCTGGTGTACACCCGGGCCGGGCGGTACCTGGTGGCGGTCAACCCGCGCCGGGAGCCGGCGTCGGTCCGGCTGTCGGGCCTCACGGGCCTCACGGGCCTGTCGGGCGCGTCGGGTCGGTCGGGTCGCCCGGGGGGCCTTCGGCCGCTGGACGTCCAGGGCGTGCGGCTCGTGGGCGGCGAGCTGCGGGCGGACGGGTTCTCGTACGGGGTGTTTGACCTGGGCTGAGCGCTGGGTGAGGGAGCCGGGCCGCGCCGGTCGGTGTGCGGGCCCGGCTTCCGATCGATGTCGGACGGTTGTAAGCTACATCCATAGTTGGTTGCATTCACCACCTGTATTGGTTGCATTTGCCACCTTCTTGCCCATCGAGAGACAGCACCGGAGGACGGTACGAACACCATGAGCACACCCCGGAACCCCGCCGCGGCGCCCACCCTGGGGCACTCGCTCAAGCACCTGGCCATCCACCTGATCACCCCGCTGCTGATGTGCCTGGGCATGGCGCTCGCCTACCAGGGCGCCTTCCACCAGCCCGAGCCGCACCACCTCAAGGTGGCGGTGGTCGGCACCACCCCGCAGGCACAGGGCCTGGCGCAGGCGATCCAGGGCAAGGCCGGGGACGCGCTCGACGTCCGCACCGTGGACGACCGGGCCGCCGCCGAGCAGCAGCTGCGCGACCGGGACCTGGTGGGCGCCTTCGTGCCGGACGCCAGGAATCCCGAGCTGATCGTGGCCAAGGGGAACTCGGACACCTCGGTGGTGGCCGCCACGGCGGTGTTCACCAACGTCACCGACCGGCAGGGCGTGCCGCTGCACGTCACCGACCTGACCACCCCGGCCGAGGGCGACCCGACCGGACAGGGCCTGTTCTTCCTGCTGGTCGCGCTGAGCATCGGCTCCTACGCCAGCGTCGCCGTGATCGGTGCCGCCGGCGCCGGGCTGAGCATGAAGGTCCGGGCGCTGGTCGGGGTGGCGGTCTCGCTGGCGGTCAGCGTGATCGGGATCGTCACCGCCGGGCCGGTCTTCCACGTGGTCGACCACGACCTCGCGGCGGTCTGGGCGCTCGGCTGGCTCTACTCGGCGGGCATCGTGCTGATCGGCATCGGCCTGCACACCTTCCTGAGGAAGTGGACCACGCTGGCCATGATGGTGCTCTTCGTGATGCTGAACTTCACCTCCTCCGGCGGCGTCTACCGGCCCGAGCTGCAGAACGCGTTCTTCGGCGCCCTGCACGGCTTCTGGACGGGCGCCGGCTTCCTGGAGGGCGCGCGCAGCGTCCTGTACTTCGACGGCGGCGCGGGCCTGGGCGGGCACGTCGTGACCCTGCTGGTCTGGCTGCTGCTCGGCGGGGCGGTCATGGTGGCCGCGGCGATGTACGAGGGCCGCGGGCGCCGTCCGGTGGAGACGCCGGAGGAGGCCGAGGAGGAGATGGAGGAGGCGGTCGCGGTCTGACCGCGCCCCTCGGAGGAGCTTCACCCGGTGCCACGGGCATCGGCACCGACGGTGGGGATCGCAGGCCCGCGCCCGGCTCTGGACAAGCCGGACGCGGGCCTCGACGCGGGCCTTGGGGCGGGCCTCGGCGCGGGCCCGCACGGGTTGCGTCGACCGCACGGCCGGCTGGGAGACCGACCGGGCGGCCCCTACCGGTAGGCGGCCTGCCCGGTGAGTGCCTGGCCGACCACCAGCGTGTGGATCTCGCTGGTGCCCTCGTACGTCAGCACCGACTCCAGGTTGTTGGCGTGCCGGATCGGCGAGTACTCCAGCGAGATGCCGTTGGCCCCGAGGACCGTCCGGCACTCGCGGGCTATCGCCAGCGCCTCCCGCACGTTGTTGAGCTTGCCGACGCTGACCTGCTCGGGCCGCAGCCGCCCGCCGTCCTTGAGCCGGCCGAGGTGGACGGCCAGCAGCGCGGAGTTGCCGAGCGCGAGCGCCATGTCGGCGAACTTGCGCTGGGTCAGCTGGAAGCCGCTGATCGGCCGGTCGAACTGGATCCGCGAGTCCGCGTACCGCAGGGCCGCCTGGAGCGAGTCCCGGCCCGCGCCGACCGCGCCGAACAGGATGCCGAACCGCGCCTCGTTCAGGCAGGCCAGCGGACCGCGCAGGCCCTTCGCCCCCGGAAGCTGCGCCTCGGCGGGCAGCCGGACGCCCTCCAGGTGCAGCTCGGAGGTGACGGAGGCGCGCAGCGACAGCTTCCGGCTGATGTCGCGGGTGGTGAAGCCGGGCGTGTCGCGCGGCACCAGGAAGCCGCGCACGCCGTCCTCGGTGTTCGCCCAGACGGTGGCGACGTCCGCGATGCCGCCGTTGGTGATCCACATCTTGGTGCCGTCGAGGACCCAGTCCGAGCCCTCGCGCACTGCGCGGGTCCGCATCCCGGCCGGGTTGCTGCCGAAGTCCGGCTCGGTGAGCCCGAAGCAGCCGATCGCGGTGCCGGCGGCGAGCCTCGGCAGCCACTCCCGCTTCTGCTCCTCCGAGCCCCACCGGTGGATCGAGTACATCGAGAGGGAACCCTGGACGGAGACGAAGCTGCGGAAGCCGGAGTCGGCGGCCTCCAGTTCGAGGCAGGCCAGGCCGTAGGAGACGGCGTTGGTGCCGGCACAGCCGTAGCCCTCCAGGTGCATCCCGAGCAGGCCCAACGCGCCGAGTTCGGGGGCGAGTTCGCGGGCGAAGTGGGCGTTGTCGAACCACTCCGGCAGGTGCGGGCGGACCCGGTCGGCGAGGAACCTGGCGACGGTGGCCTGGATCTCGCGCTCCTCGTCGGTGAGCAGGGTGGCGAAGTCGATCAGGTCGAGCGGGTCGGCGAGGGCGGTGCCGGAACCGGTGCTGTGCGGGGTGCTCATGGGCGGTCCTCGAGGTCCTTGTCGTGCCGGTGCGTGTCGTACGGGGCGTCCAGCCAGGCGGCCAGTTCGGCGGTGTGCTCGCCGAGCCGGGGCGGGGGCAGCTGGTAGCGGGGCGGGGTGCGGGAGAGGCCGATCGGGTTGGCGACCAGCTCCAGCGGCCGTCCGTCCGGGCCGGGCAGCGGTGCCCGGGGGTGCAGGCCGAGCGAGTCGGCGAGGTCGAAGGCCTCGGCCAGGTCGTTGACCGGGCCGCAGGGCACGCCGAGCGGGGTGAGCACGGCGAACCACTCGGCGGCGGTGCGGCGTTCGAGCCTGGCGGTGAGCTCGCGGGCCAGCGCGGTCACGTGCGCGACCCGGTCGGAGTTGGTGGCGAAGCGCGGGTCCTCGGCCAGTTCGGGGGCGCCCACGCCCTGGCAGAGCGCGGCGAACTGCCGGTCGTTGCCGACCGCGACGACCAGCGGGCGGTCGGCGGCGGTGAACACCTCGTACGGGGCGATGGACGGGTGGCGGTTGCCGAGGATGCCGGGCACGGCGTCGGCCAGGGTGTAGCCGGCGGACTGGTTGACCAGGCCGGAGAGCAGCGTGGAGAGCAGGTTCAGCTCCACCAGCTGGCCCCGGCCGGTGCTCTCGCGCTCGCGCAGCGCGGCCAGCACGCCGACCGCCGCGTGCAGCCCGGTCAGCACGTCCACCATGGCGACGCCGGTCTTCACCGGCTCGCCGGGGGCCGGACCGGTCACCGACATCAGGCCGCCGACCGCCTGCACCAGCAGGTCGTAGCCGGGCAGTTCGGCGCCCCGACCGGAGCCGAAGCCGGTGATCGAGCAGTAGACCAGGCGCGGGTTGAGGGCCTGGGCGCGGTCCGGGCCGAGGCCGTGGCGGGCCATCGTGCCGGGGCGGAAGTTCTCCACCAGCACGTCGGCGCGGCGGACGAGTTCGACGGCGCGGGCGTGGTCGGCCGGGTCGCGCAGGTCGAGGGTGAGGGAGCGCTTGTTGCGGTTGACGGAGAGGAAGTAGGTGGCCTCGCCCTGGGCGTGCGGCGGGCCCCACGCGCGGGTGTCGTCGCCGGTGCCGGGCTGCTCGACCTTGATCACGTCGGCGCCGAGGTCGGCCAGCAGCATGGTCAGGTACGGCGCGGCGAGGACCCGGCCGAAGTCGGCGACCAGGACGCCGTCCAGCGGGAGCCCGGTCACGCCCGGCCCCCGGTCGCTCCGGCGGTGACCGTCGCGCCGTCCGCGGCCGTGGCGTCGCCCGAGGGGGCGTCGCCACGCAGGTGCGGGCGGGCCAGCAGCAGGTAGAGGCCGCCGGCCGCGAGCACCACCACCGCCGAGAGCAGCACCAGGTAGTTGTCGTACCAGGCGGCGTCGGGGGTGCGGCCCCAGCAGATGTTGACGATCGCGGCGACGCCGTAGACCAGCGCGCCGACGTTCACCGCCAGGCCCCAGCGGCCGAGCCGGAAGTCCCCGCTCGGGCGCCAGCCGCGCAGCCGGGCCCGCAGGGCGGCCAGCACCACCATCTGGAAGGCCAGGTAGATGCCGATGCTGGAGAAGGAGATGATCTTCGTGAGGGCGCCCTCGGAGAGCGCCGAGGCACCCACGATGATCACGCCGGGCAGCGCCGCGGCGAGCAGCAGCGCGTACGGCGGCACCCGCAGCCGGTCCGAGACGGTGGCCAGCAGCCGGCTGCCCACGATCATCCGGTCCCGGGCGAAGGAGTACGCGAGCCGGCTCGCCGCCGCCTGGAGGCTCAGCACGCAGGACAGGAAGGAGATCAGCACCACGCCGATCACCACCCGGGCGCCGGCCGCGCCGAAGGCCTCGTGCAGCACCGTGGCCACCGGGTCCGTGTCGTCGCCGGAGACCACCGCCCCGATGTCCCGGATCGACATCACCAGGGCCAGGCTGACGCCGATCGCGGCCGCGCCGCCGACGTAGATGGTGCGCCGCATCGACTTGGGGATCTGTCGACCCGGGTTGGGCACCTCCTCGGCGACGTCGCCGCAGGCCTCGAAGCCGAAGAAGAGGAAGACCGCGATCAGCCCGGCGGCCAGGAAGGCGTCGGTGTAGTCGCCGTCGCCGCCCGCGCCGAAGCGGTCGAAGACCACGCCGAGGCCGTGGTAGCGGTGGGTCAGCAGCAGCCAGGCGCCGACCGCCAGGGCGCCGAGCAGTTCGGCGGCGAAGCCGAACATCGCCGCCGCCGACAGCACCCGGGTGCCGCCGAGGTTGATCACGGTGGCGAGGGCCAGCAGGCCGAGCGCGCACCAGACGGTCGTCGTGGTGCTCGGCTCGACGCCCACCAGGGCGGCCACGTAGGGGCCGGCGCCGTAGGAGACCGCCGCGATGGTGGACATCAGCGCCAGCAGGTAGACCCAGCCGGTCAGCCAGCCCCAGGTGCGGCCCCAGAGCCGGCGCGCCCACGGGTACACCCCGCCGGCCACCGGGAACTGGGCCACCACCTCGCTGAACACCAGGGCCACCAGCAGCTGGCCGAGGCCCGCGATCAGGAAGCTCCAGACCATCGGCGGCCCGGCGGTCTGCAGCGAGGAGGCGAAGAGTGTGTACACCCCGACGACGGGGGAGAGGTAGGTGAATCCGAGCGAGAAGTTCGCCCAGAGGCTCATGTCGCGCTTGAACTCGGAGGTGTAGCCGAGAGCGGCCAGCCGTTCGGCGTCCGGGTCGGGGGAGTGGAGGGTGGCACGGGCACTGGCATCGGTCATGACCTGCTCCTGGGAACGTGTCGTGATGCGTGGGGGAGCGCTACGGGGGTGCGGGGGTGCTGCTCGGGCCGAGGTTGCGGGAAAACATACGAGATTGGGTTTCTAGCGGCAAGAGTGCGCGCTCGACCGGGGGTACCCTGCGGGAAACATCCGGGCGGACGGTGAACCGGGCAGCGGCCCGGCAGCGGCCCGGTGGCGGGTCGGGCGACGAGCGTGATGACGACCGGGCGGCGGCCTGGCGGCGGCGATGGAGGAGGGGCGGGCATGACGACCATCGGCAGTGCGACCCCGCTGCTCAGCGCCGTCCTCGCGCCGCTCGCCGACCTCGGGCGCGCCGACGCGGTGGCCCGCCGGATCACCGAGGCGATCGCCCTCGGGCTGGTCGCCGACGGGGACCAGCTGCCCAGCGAGAACGACCTGGCCGACCAACTCGGCGTCGCCAACGGCACCGTGCGCGAGGCCCTCGCGCTGCTCCGCGAGGCCGGACTGATCGAGACCCGGCGCGGCCGCAACGGCGGCAGCTTCGTCCGCACCCCCGGCGAGGGCTCCCAGCACCTCCAGCTCGCCCGGCTGCGGGACCTCGCCACCGTCGACCTGCGCGACCTCGGCGACGAGGAGCTGGCCGTCTTCGGCACCGCCGCCCGGCTCGCCGCCGAACGCGCCCCGGCCGACCTCGGCCCCAGGCTCACCCGGCTGGTGCACGACCTGCGGGACGCCGTCGGGCCCGCCGAGCAGCGCCGGGCCGACGCCCGCTTCCACATCGAACTCGCCGTCGCCGCCCAGTCGGTGCGGCTCACCCAGCTCGCCGTCCGGCTGCAGGCGGAGCTCGGCCCGCTGCTCTGGCTGCCCGCCCCGTACGGGCCGGACCAGGAGCGGTTCGCCGAGCAGCACCGGGAGATCCTGGTCGCCGTGCTGGCCGGTGACGCGGCCGGCGCCCGGGCCGCCGCCGAGGCGCACGCGGTGGCCTGCGTGCACCATCTGGTCCGGCGCCACCTGGAGTTGGCGGACGACGGCTGAGCCGGGGGCCGTACCGCCGTCCCGGAACCCTCACCGCCGCCGGAGCCCCGATGACCAGCGCGTCCAGCACCACCCTGCCCGCCGCCCCCGGGCTCGCCGCCGTCCGGCGGTGCGCCCGGCAGGTCGCCGCCGCCGTCGACGCGGTACTCACCGAACTGGACGGCCTGCGGGCGGCCGCGGCCGACTGCTGGACCCGGGCGGCCGCCGCGGGGCGCCGGCCCGAGGCCGCCGAACTCGCCGCGGTGCACGGGGCGGTGAGCGAGCTGCTGGCGCGTCCCGGCTCGCGCTGGTTCGGCTGCGGGGCGGTCGTGGCGCCCGGCGCGCTCGCCGACGCCGAGCTGCACGTGGAGTGGTGGTACCGCGGCGCGCGGGGGACGGGGGAGCGGCGGCTGCGGCTCGCGCTCGACCCGGCGGACGCCGAGTTCTACGACTACCGGGCGCTGCCCTGGTTCGCCCGGCCCCGGGACGAGGGGCGGGCCGCGGTGACCGGGCCGCAGGTCGACCTGCTCTGTGCCGACCGGTACGTGCTGTGCTTCGCCCGGCCGGTGGTCGTCCCGGGCGCGGGCTTCGTCGGGGTGGCGGCCGGGGACGTCCCGCTGGCCGCGCTGGAGCGGCTGCTGGTGCCGCCGCTGCGGGCGCTGCCCGGCGAGGCCGCGCTGCTCGACGGCGAAGGGCGGGTGCTGGCGGCCACCACCCCGGCCCTGCCGGTGGGTTCGCTGGCGCGCGGGCTGCGTGCGGACCCCGGGGCCGAGCGGGCCGCGGTGCCGTCGGCGGCGGTGGACTGGACGGTGGTGCGGAGCTGAGGGGGGTGGATCGACCCTGGTGCGGGCTGATCGGTGCGGGCCGGCCGGTGCGGGCCTCTGGGGTCCGGTATGACCTTCATTTGTGAAGGTATTATTCGTTCCGCTTCCCGCGCCCGGGCGGCGTGCTGAAGCAGCAGTCCCCGCAGAGCCCGGCGCCCGGCCCGACCCGGTAGTAGAGGCAGCAGCTGTTCCGCCGGAACGCCGTGCCGCGCGGCCCGGTGCGCAGGGTGCCGACGCCGGCCAGCGGCGGACGCTCCAGCAGCTCCGCCGCCAACGCCCGAGCGGCGACGGGCGCGTGGGCGTCCAGCACCCGCAGTGTCCCGGCCAGCGCGGACGCGGCGTTGCCGAGCAGCAGCCGCGGGGAGAGCGGGGCGAAGGCCCGGACGGCCGCCGCCAACGGCTCCAACTGGCCGAGCAGAACGGCCTCGTGGAGCCGGTCGGCGAGCGTCCCGGGGGTCGGTCCGTCGGTCGGTCCGCCGATCGGTCCGCCGCCAGGCCGGGCGGGCTCCGGCGGGATCCACAGGTCGAGCGGCCCCTGGTCCGGGATCCGCACCCAGGCGTCCTCCAGCGTCGGGACCGTCCCCAGCAGCACGGCCGAGCCCAGCCCCACCGACCAGAAGCGGGCGGCCAGCCCCAGGTGGAGGATCGAGGCGGCGACCCGCGGTTCGCCGGTGCCGAGCCGCCGCGCCACCACCGGCAGCCGCGCCGCCAAGGGCGCGTCGGGCCCGGTGCCGTACAACTCGGCCAGTGGCCGGAAGCCCTCGGGCGGCCGCCCGTCCGGCGAGGTGTCCAGCGCGAAGTACGGCCCGACGGCCGCGAGTCGGGTGTGGTCGGGCGGCTGACGGTCCGGTGCGGGGTTCAACGGCCGTCCCCTGTTCGGTCGTTGAACCCCGCACCCGCCAGTGGCGGGATGGTCGGACGGTTCAGGGACAACGGGGCCTCCAGGTCTCCGGGTGTTCGCGCGGCGGTGCGCAGCCCCGCTCGTTGCCCAAGAGGCCCTGGCAGGCCCGGCCGGCCGGGTCTCAGCTGCGCACGGAGAAGTCACCACTGGTCGTGCGGATGAACGGTACCGTGCCCTGGCAGTCCGACACCGGCTGGCCGAACACGCCCCAGACCCAGCCCATCCGGTCCCCGCGCCGCCCGTTGTCCTCCATCGAGAGCGCGACCTTCTGGCCGGTCAGCTCCAGGCCCGGGAACCACGGAGCCTCGCCCTTGGTGATCACCCCGGTGGCGATCGCCTCCCGGCCGCCGACGGCCAGGCAGGTGATGTCGCCCTCGAAGTCGGCGACCAGTCGGCCGTCGGTGCGCACGTGGCGGACGTGGAAGTGGCCCGCGGTGCTGCGCGGGTCGGTGTTGGTGGCGGCGCGGGCGTCCACCGAGATCTGCACCGGGTCGCCCTCGAAGCCGTGGAACGAGGCGGTGAGGACGGTGTTGCCGGTGCCGCGCACGCTGACCGGCCCGAAGTCGGCTGCCGCGGCGGCCGGTTGTGCGGTGGGGGCCGGTGCTGCGGCGACGGCGGCCGGTGTGGCGGTGGCGACCGTCGCGGTCAGCAGGAGGAGTGAGACTGCGGCGGTGGCGAGGCGGCGGTTCATGGCGGTTCGTTCTCCTTCGGCGCGGTTGTTCCGACGGCACCGAGCATGCTCCCGCCCGGCCGCGCAGACCTCCCGCTGCGGAGGGGAGTTGACGGCGGACCGCTCCCCCCCGAGGAGGAGGTCGCCTCCCCCGGGAGAGCTGCCCGTAGGCTCGGCCGGGTGCGCACCGACTCATCCTCCGTCCGGTCCGATCCCACCTGGCCGCGGTCGGCCCGGATCCGGCGGCGGCTCGCCGCCGTCGCCGCGCTGGCCCTGCTGCCGCCCGTCGTGCTGGCGCAGGCGGACGCCCGCGGCGCGGCCGCGCTGCTCGCCCTGACGGCGCTGCTCGCCGCGGCGGTGGCGCTGCTGCCGTGGCCCACCGGGCGGGTCACCCTCGGCACGGCCGCCGGGGCGGTGGCCGGCGCCTCGCTGCTGGTCGACCTGGTCTACCCGGGGCCCTACCGGCTGCCCGCGTTCTGGATGCCCTTCGAGTGGCTCACCCTGCTCGGGCTGCTCTTCCGGGCCGTCCGCCGGCTGCCCGACCGATCCGTCTGGGCGGTCAGCGGGCTGCTCGGGCTCGCGGCCGTGCTGCTGCCGCTGCGGTTCGCCCTGCGCGTGCCGCAGGGCGGCGTGGCCGGGGCGGTGGGCGGGGTGCTGCTCTCGTTGCCACCGGTGCTCGGCGTCGCGGGCGCGGCCCTCTACCTGCGGGTCCTGGACGCCCGCCGGGAGCGGGCGGTGGCGCGGGCCCGGCGTGAGCAGCGCCTCGAAGTGGCCCGGGGGCTGCACGACTTCGTCGCCCACGAGATCACCGGCATCGTGCTGGAGGCCCAGGCCGGCCAACTCCCGGGCCAGGAGCCGGAGGAGACCACCGCACTGCTGCGCCGCCTGGAGGAGGCCGGGCTGCGGGCGCTGGACTCGATGGACGAGATGGTCGGCGCCCTGCGCGAGCCGAGCGGTCCGGACGACCGGGACGGTCCGGACGACCGGGATGGTCCGGAGGGCCGGGGTGGCCGAGCCTCCGGACGGGGGGACCTGGAGGAGCGGACCGGCGGGGCGACCACGCGCCGGCTGGGTCTGGCCGACCTCCCTGAGCTGGTCGCCCGCTTCGGCACCACGGGCGGCCTGCGCGCCACCGCCGAGCTGGCGCCCGGTACCGCCGGCCGGCTCTCCGCCGAGGCCGAGGCGACCGCGTACGCCGTCGTCCTGGAGGCCCTCACCAACATCCGCCGGCACGCCCCGCAGGCCACCGAGGTCACCGTCCGGGTGGCGCTCGGCGAGGACGGTGGCGTCGAGCTGACCGTCACCGACGGCGGCGGCCCCGCCCGCAAGCCGCTGCTGCGCCGCCGCCCCGGCGCCGGCGGCACCGGCCTGGCCGGACTCACCGCCCGCGCCGCCGCCCACGGGGGAACGCTGACCGCCGGCCCGGGCACGCCCGCGGGCTGGCGGGTCAGCTGCTCCCTGCCGGGACGCTGAGGAGCGCACGGAAGCGGGGGGGCCCCCCCCCCGGGGGGCGCGCGGTCGCGTGGGGGGGGGGGGGGCGCGGGCGGGGGGTGGGGGGTTTGGGGGGGGGCGCCCGGGCCGCGGGGGGGGGCGGGGGGCCCGTGCCCCCGGGCGGGCCCCCGGCCGCGCCCGCGGACGGGCGCCCGCCCGGCGGGGGCCCCCCCCGCTTCCGTGGACGGCGGAGGGGCACGGCGCAGGGGTGACGCGTTTCGGGCGGTCTCCGCCGGCCCGACGGGTGCCGTCAGGTACACCCTGCGCCTGTCGGCCAGGGGCCCGGCCGGCACATGATGGCCCGTACGAGGGCGGGGCCTGGTGCGAACGGCGACGGGGCCGGCCGGCCGACTGCCGTGGTGGCGTCAGCTGCCGTGCGTGTCACGGGAGTTCGGCCGACGTGGCGCCGGTGTCCGCCATCCGGTCGGCGAGCACGGTGTCGGCTTCGTTGACCGAGTGGCTGCTGTTGGCCTTCATGGTCTGCTTGATCCAGTGCGCGTAGGCGGGCGCGCTGGTGTACAGCCCGGGGCCGGTCGAGCACGGCACACCCAGGACGCCGGGGCCCGAGGTGACGCCGACGAGCTCCCACCGTCCGTTGCGGGCCTTCTGGAGCTGCGGGCCGCCGGAGTCGCCGTGGCACGCCATGGCCTTGGGCTTGGGGCTGACCGTGCACAGCCTGGTCGGGTCGGCGAAGCCGGGTGCGCATTCGGACTCGGCGCCCAGGCGGGTGTTCAGCTCCTGCAGGTGGTCGGGGAAGTCGAACTCGCCGTCGACGGTGGTGCCGAAGCCGAGGAGCCGGGTCGGGGTACCCGGGCCGCCCGCCTCCTTCGCGATCTTGATGGGTTGCTCGGAGACGGGCCGGTCGAGGCGGATCAGGGCGAGGTCGTTCTTGTTGGGGCCCTGATTGTCGCCGTTCGCATAGCCGGGGTGGACGAAGGCCCGGTCGATCTTCCGGACGGTTCCGCCGGTCTTGCGCCGGTCGCTGCCGATGCGGACGGTGCCGTCGAGTTCGATCGCGCCGGTCACGCAGTGCGCCGCCGTCAGCACCCACTGGCGGTCGATCAGCGACCCCCCGCAGTTGCCGTCGAGCAGGCCGGCCTCCGGAGCGGACATCGGGATCACCGCCATGAAGGGGTAGCGTTCGGAGGAGTCACCGCCGTTGACGATCGCCCCGGCACTTCCCGCCATGAGGGTGGTGCAGGCGACGGCGGCGAGAGTCCCGACGGTTGCGGCGCGGACGGCACGGCGACGGGACGGCTTGGGGCTGAACACGGACGGTTCCTTCCGTTCGGGGATTCGGATGTGCTCAGCCTGTACGTTCGAGATCGGCTGGACCATGGCGTCGGCAGGTGGATGCCGTGTCGGGGCAGCAGGTCGGCGAAGAGGGGGGTTGTCCCCCCTCTTCGGGCAGGCCTCAGTGGCCCCGGCCGCCGCCGCGGGTGCCGCGCGGGCGGGTCAGGGTGAAGCGGTCGACCGGGACGAGGTCCCCGTACGGGCCGCTGACGGAGTAGTAGGTGACGCCGATGGTGGTCTGCCCGTTTCGGCCGCCCGGGTCGACGTCGAAGGACGCGAAGCCGTACGGGTTGTCGGCGTCCCGGAAGGCGGACCAGGGGGCGTCCTCGATCACGTACACGGGCGGGCGCTTGCCGGTGGCCGGGTCGACGGTGCCGACGCCGGTGATCACCCGGGCCTTGGGCGGGTTGAAGAAGAGCTGGTTGGACGGGGCGGAGGTGCCGCCGCCGCCGATGACCATGTGGACGGTGCCCTTGGTGGTGTCGATGGTCCGGGTGTCGGTGGAGACCGGGATCGGCGTGCGGGTGTCGGTCGGCTGCTGGCCGCGGATCGGGTGCGAGCGCTCGTAGTGGTGCTCGTGGCCGCAGACCACCAGGTCCACGCCGTACCTGTCGAACAGCGGCACCCAGGACTCGCGGATCCCGAGGTCGGCGCCGTTGAACTTGTCGGCGGTGGAGATCACCACCTGGTGCATGCAGACCACGATCCAGTCGATCTCCGGGTCGGCGTTGGCCGCGATCAACTCCCGTTCCAGCCAGCGCTGCTGGGCGCCGCCGGAGTAGCCGTGGACGTAGCTGTTGCCGCCGTCCTGGTAGGCCACGTCGTCGTTGTTGAGGCTGATCACGCGCACCGAGCCGGCCGTGAACGAGTACCAGAGGCCGGCCGTCTCGGCGTCGGAGCGGGCGTCCGGCAGCTCGAAGTACGCCTGGTAGGCGCCGAAGCCGATCGGGCCGTTGCCCTTCTCGTTCTCGTGGTTGCCGGCCGCCGGCATCCAGGGGCGGTGGCGGGCCGAACGGCTGTTGTTCTCGAACCAGTCGGACCAGGTGCGGACCCGGTCGGTGGCGATGTTCGCATAGCAGAGGTCGCCGTTGAGCAGGTGGAACAGCGGGGCGATCCGCTCGACCCCGGCGGTGGTGTCGCCGGCGGCGGGGCTGCCGAGGTTGTCGTTCACGTAGCCGTTGGCGGTCTTCCTGCCGAGGGTGGGGGTGCCCTGGTCGCCGAAGCTGGTGAAGGTGAAGGCGGAGCGGCCGCGCGGGGCGGTGCGGACGGTGCCGAGCTCGGGGGTGGTGCCGTCGTGGACGGCGGCGTAGACGTAGTCCGTGTCGGCGCGCAGGCCGGTCAGCCGGGCGTGGTGCACCTGGACCTCGGTGCCGGAGGCGGCGTCCCGGTAGGTGCGGGTCGCGGCCTGGACCGTCCGGCCGAAGCCGTTGTTCGAAGTCCCGTACATCACGCGGGGGTTGCCGACCGAGCTGGTGGTGTGCCAGGAGACCACCACCTCGCGCGAGGCGTCCGAGCCGAACTGGAGGTGCAGGCCGGACACGCGCGGCGCGCCGGAGCGGCCCGGCCGCTGCCACAGCACCGGGGAGGCGGCGGCGGGGGTGGCCGAGAGGCTGGAGAGGGACACGGCGCCGCCGAGGCCGACGCCGGTCGCACCGGCCAGGAGGCCGCGGCGGCTGACGGAGAGGCGCCCACTGGATTCGTTCATGGCGGCCAGCCCACCGGACGAAGGTGAACCGCGCCCGGTCCACCGCGTGAACTTTCCCGCCGCTCACCCGTACGCCACACTGCTGGGCGTGACGAGTGCGAACGGCGAGGACCGGCGGGTGATCCGCACCCTGATCGCGGACGACCAGGAGGCCGTCCGGCGCGGTGTGCGGAGGATCCTGACGGCCCAGCCGGACATCGAGGTGGTGGGCGAGGCGGCGGACGGGCTGGCCGCGCTGGAGCTGGCGGCCGAACTGCGGCCGGACGTCGCGCTGGTGGACATCCGGATGCCGCGGATGGACGGGTTGGAACTGACCCGGCGGCTGGCCGGTCCGGGGGTGGCGGAGCCGGTGCGGGTGGTGGTGCTGACCACCTTCGACCTGGACGAGTACGTGTACCCGGCCCTGCGGCACGGGGCGTCCGGCTTCCTGCTGAAGCGTTCCGGCCCGTCCCTGCTGGCCGAGGCGGTACGGGCGGCGGCGGACGGGGAGAGCCTGATCAGCCCGTCGGTCACCGTCCGGCTGCTGCGGCACGTGACGGTGCCGCGCCGCCCGGACCGCCGTCAGGCGGCGCCGGTGGTGCCGCTGACCGAGCGGGAGGTGGAGATCGCCGGGCACGTCGCGGCGGGCCGCACCAACGCGGACATCGCCGCGGAACTGTTCATCTCACCGGGCACGGTGAAGACCCACGTCGCCAGCATCCAGCGCAAGCTCGGGGTGGCGAACCGGGTCGGGATCGCGGTGCACGCCTGGGAGATGGGCTGGGCGGCGCGGTGAGAGCCTCGGGGCGGCGGCGGCCGCGGGAGGGAAGAGACAGGAACGCGTCCACGGGGCCGAGGGGATGCTCCGTGGACGCGTGGAACCTGTGAGACTGGGGTGGCCTCCGGACGTGGTGTCCTCCGGCCGGTAGTTCGATCGTCGACCGAGGTAGTGCCCAGCGGCAGACCCTGATCCGTCTCGATCTGTCGCCACTGCCTCCTGCGGTCGAACTATTTCAGCTGCCTCACAGGTCCATCTCCCATCATGCGCCTCCCACGCGCCGTGCACCAGGGGTGTACGGCACGAATCCGGGCAATTTTCGCAACCCGGGCAGTCGGACAGTCGGACAGTCGGGCTTCAGGTGCGCGGGTTGCAGGTGTGCGGGGTGTCAGGTACGTGGGTTCAGGTGCGCGGCCAGCCGTCCACGAAGCTCAGCGTCCGCTGGTACGGCCCCTCGGGCCCGGTGCTGCGGTACTCCTCGGTGCTGCTGCCGGTCCGGACGGTGCGGTCCCCGTCGTGCCGCACGGCGGTGGGGCGCAGGGTGTGGTCGACGGTGGAGCGCTCGGTGACGTGGCCGCCGGTCGCCGCGGTGGCCTCGCGGTGGTAGCCGAGTTCCATGGCGGTGCTCTGGTCGGTGTTGCCGGCCGCGTCCCGGCTCACCCGGTAGGAGACGTCCAGCGGTTCGCCCTCGTGCACGGTCGTGGTGCGGCGCGGGCCGCCGCCCCAGGTGGCGGTGGTGCGGGTGAGGTCGGTGCCGTTGCGCAGCGTCAGGTCGTTGCCGCCGTCGCGCAGCCGCTGGGTGGAGCGGAAGGCGAGTTCGTCGCGGACCTCGGTGGTGATCCGGCCGTGCGAGGTCTGCACCCAGCCCCGGGCGAGGTCGTTCCGGGCGGCGGTGACCGTCCAGTCGCCGCTGCCGCCGCCGTGGTCGGCGAGGTCGGTGGCGACGGTGGCCTCCGGGGCGACCCGGTGGTCGGTGAGCTGTCCGGTGGTGCGGGCGGCGCCGTGGTCCGTCTCGGCGAAGAGGTTGACCTGTCCGGTCCAGACGTCGTTGTTCTGCGCCTCGGCGGCGTTCACGGTGATGCCCACGGTGTGCGGCCGGCCGTCCAGCAGCAGCCCGACGTACGGGGTGAGGTCGAGCCGGTAGGCGGGCAGGTCGAAGGCGAAGACGCCGGGCACGGGCCGCCAGAGCAGCGGGTCCCACCCGCCGGTGTAGATCACCGGGTACGGCCAGACGGCTCCGGCCATCCGGCCGTCCACGGTGAGCCGCAGCTCGCGGAACGGGCCCTTGCCGCAGATGCCGGTGCCCGGGTTGGCGGCGGCGAAGGCGTCCGGTGCGGAGGCGTACGCGAACTCCTCGCAGGCGCCGCCGCCTCGGGCGTAGACCTCGGCGGTGAGGCGTTCGAGGTTCTGCGGGAAGGTGAGGTCCCGTCCGGCGGTGGGTGCGGCCTGGGTGAGCCCGAACGGGCCGGTGGTGAGCAGCCGGTCGGCGGTGCGGGCGGCCGGCCAGTGGTCGTCCGTGGTGTAGAAGGTCAGGCTCGCGCTGATCGTGAAGACGCCGGTGTAGGTGGCGTCGGTGACGTTGGCGAGATCGAAGGAGAAGTCCTGCGGGCCGCCCGCGAGGAGCGGGGCGTAGCGGGTGACGTCGTGCTCGACGTTCCAGGCGATGCCGTCCTTGGACGGCTCCGGGGTGGAGGAGAGCAGCACCTGGACGCCGCCGACGCGGACGCTGAAGATGCGGTCGAACTGCCGCCCGGCGACCTGCCCGTGGAGGTCCAGGACCACCGCCGACCAGGGGCCCGCGCAGTCGGCGGGCGGGGTGAGGGTGGTGTCGTACGGGGTGTCCGGCGGGTTGCCGTACCCGTTGCGGAACTCGCGCTCGTGCATCACCTCGACGGTGCAGGCGCGGGTGTCGGGGCGGGTGAGCGGCTTGGTGGCGGTGACCGGGTCGTGGTAGTCGGTGCCGAAGTCGGCATGGGCCGGAGCGGCGGCGGTGAGGGTGCCGGCCAGGGTGAGGACGGCGGCGCCGACCAGACCGGCGGCGCGGCGGAGCAACGGGCGCAGGGCCAAGGCGGGTTCCCGGGGTCGGGCGGCCCGCGGACGGGTGCCGCGGGCCGGTCGGATGATCCGGGAATCCTTCCGGGGGTGGCATGCCAGCGTCAAGGGAGGGCGTCCGTCCGTCGCCGCGTCTCCGGCGGCGGGGCGGCCCGCTTCGCCGAGGCCGGCGAGTGCGACCCCGGGGACGCACCCTGGCTGCCGGCACGAACCGTCCATACGCTGAGCGGCATCCTGCTCCGTCGTAGTGGCACCCTCACAGAGAGTTCGCATCATGACCGGACTTCGCCCCGCCGCTCCCGCCGTTCCCGCTGTGCCTGCCGTTCCCGCTGCGCCTGCCGCTTCCGCTGCTTCCGCCATCGAGGTGTCCGAGGAGGTCGCCCGGGCGCTCGCCGACGGCCGGCCGGTGGTCGCCCTGGAGTCGACCATCTTCACCCACGGCCTGCCGAGGCCGCGCAACCTGGCCGTCGCGCTGGAGGCGGAGGAGCGGCTGCGGGCGGCGGGTGTCGTCCCGGCCACGATCGGGGTGCACGCCGGGGTGCCCACGGTCGGGCTGAGCACCGAGCAGATCACCGAACTGTCCGCCACCGACGGCCTGGACAAGGTGAGCCTGCGCGACCTCCCGGTGGTCGCCGCGCTCGGTCGGCACGGCGGCACCACCGTCGCCGCCACCGCCTTCCTCGCCCACCGCGCCGGCATCCGGGTCTTCGCCACCGGCGGCCTGGGCGGCGTGCACTTCGGCGCCTCGGAGAGCTTCGACGAGTCGGCCGACATCACCACCCTGGCCGCCACCCCGGTCACCGTGATCAGCGCGGGCGTGAAGTCCATCCTCGACATCCGGGCCACCCTGGAGCGCTTCGAGACCCACAACGTCCCGGTCATCGGCTACCGCACCCGCAAGTACCCCGGCTTCTACGTCACCGACTCCGGCCACGAGATCAACTTCAGTGTGGAGTCGCCCGAGCAGGCCGCCAGGGTCATCGAGGCCCGCGACCGGCTCGCCCTGCCGCAGGCCGTTCTGATCGCCAACCCGGTCGACCCGGCCAAGCAGCTGCCGCCGGAGGAACTGGACGGCATCCTGACGCGAGCCCGGGCCGAGGCCGAGCGGCAGGGCGTCACCGGCAACGCCTCCACGCCGTTCCTGCTCGACTTCATCCGGCGGGACACCGGCGGGCGCAGCCTGGAGGTCAACGTCGAGGTGTACCGGGGCAACGTCCGGCTCGGCGGGGAGATCGCGACCGCGCTGGCCGCGGGTGGTGCTGCCGGTGGCGTGGCCGACAGCGCGGGTGGCGCCGCTTCGGCCGTCGCCGCCGAGACCGGGGCCTGAGCCGTGCTGGGGGTGCTCGGTGACCTCGTCGAGGACATCGTGGTCTGGGCCGACGGCCCGCTGCGGCACGGCACCGACTCCGGCGCCCGGGTGTTCCGCCGGCGCGGTGGCAGCGCGGCCAACGTCGCCCGCTTCGCCGCCGGGCAGCACCCGGCGCGCTTCCTCGGCTGCGTCGGCGCGGACGCGGTCGGGGACGGCGTCGTCGCCGAACTGGCAGGCCACGGCGTCGACGTACGGGTCTCCCGGCGTGGCCGGACCGGCAGCGTGGTGGTGCTGATCGACCAGGACGGCGAGCGGACCATGCTGCCCGACCGGGGCGCCGCCACACTGCTGGAGCGGGTCCCGGACGCGTGGCTGACCGGACTGACCCACCTGCACGTGCCGGCCTACTCCTTCGACGGCGAACCGGTCGGCGGCACGGCCGTGGACGCGCTCGTGAGGGTCCGGCGGGCGGGCGGCACCACCTCGGTGGACGCCTCCTCGACCGGCATGCTGGAGAGGTTCGGCCGGGAGCGGTTCCTCGCGCTGCTGGCGGGGTTGGCGCCGACCTTCGTGTTCGCTGACCGCTCCGAGTCGGAGTTCCTCGGGCTGCTGGTGGGCGGTCTGCCCGGGCCGGAGCGCGCCCGGCTGGCGGCCACCACGGTCGTCACCAAGGCGGGCGCCGGGCCGACCGTCGTCGACGTGCCCGGTGAGCCGCCGCTCGTGGTGCCGGTGCCGCCGGTCGCCGAGGTGCGCGACCTCACGGGGGCTGGGGACGCCTTCGCGGCGGGGTTCCTGGCCGGCTTCCTGGACACCGGGGACCTCGCGCGCGCGGTTGGGCTCGGGCACCGCAGCGCGGCCCGGGTGCTGGCCTCGCCCGGGGCTTCCTGGGGCGGGGAGTGACGTTTCGGCGGGCTTCCGCTGAGCGCGGCCGCGGTGGGGCCCGGGGTCGCTCGGGCCCGGGGCCGCTCGGGCTCGGGGTCGCTCGGGCCCGGGGCCGCTCGGGCTCGGAGCTGCCTGGGGCCCGGAGCTGCCTGGGCCCGGTAAGTCTCAGGGCCCCGGAGCTACTTGGGCACCGCGTCCTTGCGGAGGAAGTGCTTCAGCTTCTGCCAGGTCCAGGTGTTGATCACGTCCTCGGCGGTGAGCCAGCCGCGCTGCGCCGTGCCGATGCCGTAGCGCGGGTAGGCGAGGTGGCCGGTGGCGTGCGCGTCGCTGTCGACGGCGAAGCGCACGCCGTGCCGCCTGGCCCGCAGGACGTCCTCGTCGCGCAGGTCGAGCCGTTGCGGGGAGCTGTTGATCTCGATCGCGGTGCCGGTGCGCGCGGCGGCCTCGAACACCGCGTCCAGGTCGACGTCGATCGGCCCGCGTCGGCCGATCCGGCGGGTGGTGAGGTGGCCGATGACGTGCACGTACGGGTTCTCGCAGGCGCGGATCAGCCGACGGGTCTGGGCGGCCCGGTCCAGGGCGAAGTGCGAGTGCACGGAGGCCACGCAGACGTCGAAGCCGGCCAGGAACCCGGGCGGCCAGTCCACCCCGCCGTCCGGGCCGATGTTCAGCTCGGTGCCGTGCAGTAGTCGCAACTTCTTGTGCCGGTCGGCGAGTTGCCGCAGCTGCTCGCGCTGGGCGAGCATCTTCTCGTCCGTCATCCGCTGCATCACCAGGTCCGGGGCGTGGTCGGTGACGGCGAAGTAGGAGTAGCCGCGGGCGGCGGCGGTGTCGATCATCTCCTCCAGGGTGGCCAGCCCGTCGGTCAGGTCGGTGTGGGTGTGCAGGTCGCCGCGCAGGTCGGACTCCTGGACCAGGTCCGGGAGTCCGCCGTCCAGCGCGGCCTCGATCTCGCCCCGGTCCTCGCGCAGCGGCGGCGGGATCCACGGCAGGCCGAGCGCCGCGTAGACCTCGTCCTCGGTCTCCGAGACCACCTTGGCGCCGCCGTCCACCTCGAACAGCCCGTACTCGGAGAGCTTCAGCCCGGCCCGGACGGCCATCGTGCGCAGCTTGATGTTGTGAGCCTTCGAGCCGGTGAAGTAGACCAGCGCCGCTCCCCAGTCCTCCTCCGGTACGACCCGCAGATCCACCTGTACGCCCTGGGTGGTACGGACCGAGGTCTTGGTGCTCCCGCTGCCGATCACCTCGGCGACGTACGGGAGTTCGGTGAGCGCGGCCATCAGCGGGGCGGAGTCCTCGGCGGTCGCGAGCACGTCGATGTCGCCCACCGTCTCGCGCATCCGGCGCAGCGAGCCGGCGTACGCGCAGCGGGTGCAGCCGGGGACGGCGGAGAGCGCGGCGACCAGCTGCTCGGCCAGCTCGGTGGCGGTGTCCAGCAGGGTGCGGCCGCCGGACTGCCGCATCAGATCGATGCCGTGCAGGATCTTCTCGCCGCTGCGCTCGCCGAAGCCGGGCAGGTCGGCGAGCTTCTCGGCGCGGGCGGCCGCGGCGAGTTCGTCCACCGAGGCGATCCCCAGGTCGCGGTAGAGGGCCAGGGCGCGCTTCGGCCCCACGCTGGGGACGGCCATCATCTCCCGTACGCCGGGCGGGATCTCGGCGCGCAGCGCCTCCAGGGCGGCGACGGTCCCGGTGGCGAGGTACTCGGCGATCTTCTCCGCGGTGGACTTGCCGACTCCCGGGATCTGCTGCAGGCCCTTGACGTCCAGGCCGGCCAGGTCCTCGGGGTGGCCGCCGACCGCGCGGGCGGCCTTCTCGTAGGCGCGGGCCCGGAAGGCGTCCCCGCCGGTGATGTTGATCAGGTCGGCGTACTCCTGGAGCAGCTCCCTGACCTGGTCGTTGAGCCGGGGCATGGGGCAAGTCTAGGTTCGGCGGCGTGGGCCTGCCGGGTGTGCTCCTCCGGGTGTGTGCTCCGTCGGGTGGAGCGGAGGTGGGCGGGGGTACTCCGCGGGTCGTATGGGGCGGGCCGCCCGGGGCCGGTCTCCCGGGGCGGTCTCCCGGGGAGGGCCGTACGGGGGGCCGCGGTCGTCGGTCGTCCTCGGGTCAGTCGTACGCGACGGTCAGCAGCAGGATGACGGTGAGCCCGCCGCCGGGGGTGGGCTCCACCGCGAGCCGGGCACCCGAGGCCACCACCAGGCTCCGCAGGGCGGGCCCCACCGGGCCGTCCGTCCGCCCGCTCCCGATCAGCCACTCGCGTGCCTCGGAGGGCTCGTGGGTGCCCTGGTCGGAGACCCGGATCTCCACCCGGCCGCGGGTCTCCGCCGTCCTGCCGGGTGCCCGCGGCACGGAGGTGCCGCCCGCCACGTCGGCCCGGACCAGCACCCGGCCGCCCGGCGGGCTGCGCCGGATCGCGTGGTCGACCAGCCCGGCGAGGGCGGCCTCCAGCCGGCGGGCGTCCCCGGCCACCACCGGGAGTCCGGGCGCCACCCGCACCGTCACGGCCGCCGCCCGGTCGCCGCCGCGCACCACCCGGCGGAGCACCTCGGCCACCTGGACGTGCCGGGCCATCGGCTCGCAGCCCTCCTGTCGGCCGGTCCACCGCAGCCGCTCCAGCTCCGTGCGGCTGAGCGCCCTGGGCGCGGCCGGCGCGCCCCGCGAGTACGGGCCGGGACCCTCCTCGGCCTCGGCCCTCGCCCGTGCGCCCACCCGTCCGGGCCCTCCCCGGCGTCCGGTGCCGCCCGCCCCGACGGCCCCGACGGTGCCGCCGAGCGCGCCGAGCGCCCGGGCCCCCGACGCGACGTAGCCCCAGAGCCTCCCGCGTGCCATCGCCCTGCCCCTCGTGCTCCCCGGCGGCCGTCATCCGATCCGCGGCCGACCGCGGTGGGCCGACCTCCGGGCCCTTCCTGCCAGCCTGCGCCCTCGGCCGCCCGGGTGACAATCCCGCTCCGGTCCGCGGTCCGTCCCCAGGCCCCCGCCGAGCGGCCGACCGGGCACCCGCCGACCGGCGGGGCCGGAGCCCGGGCGCGGTCCCGTTCGACGGACCGCACGGAGTCGAACCGCAAAGAGTTCTTCGCAAAAAACCCTTTGCAAAGAACTCTTTGCGGTTCTAGTCTCCTGTCATGACCGAAGAGCACGGCTGGAAGCACAGCGACGACCAGCGCGCCGTCGCCCTCACCGCGGAGAGCATGCGGGCGATGGCACATCCCGTACGTCTGCGAGTGGTGGGGCTGCTGCGCAAGTACGGCCCCTCCACGGCGACGCGGCTCGCCGCGGAGTTGGGGATCAACTCCGGCGCGACGAGCTACCACCTGCGCCAGCTCGCCGCCGCGGGCTTCGTCGAGGAGGACGAGGGGCGCGGCAACGCCCGCGAGCGCTGGTGGCGTTCGGCCCACCGGCTCACGGTCTGGACGGTGGACGACATGGCGGACGAGCAACTGGGCGAGGCCGCCGGGTACCTGCGGTCCGTGCTGGCCGCGCACAGCCTGGCGGCCCAGCGCACGCTGGACGCCTTCGAGGCGATGCCGCGGGCCTGGCGCAAGGCGGTGAACCTGAGCGATCTGGTGCTGCAGTTGACGCCCGCCGAGGCCGAGCAGCTGTCCGGCGAGTTGAGCGAGGTGATACGGCGCTACCGCTGGGTGGGCGCCGAGGGGCCGGTCCCGGAGGGATCGGAACAGGTGTCCGTCGTCGTCCACGTCCTGCCGGACGTGCGCGACGACGCCGACGAGGGGGAAACCACATGACGAGCACCACCACCACCGCGAGAACCGCCGTCGACGGGCCCGGGCGCAGCTTCCGGCCGCTCGCCGGGGTGCTGGCCGCCTCGGTCGTCTCGGTGACGGGCACCCGCGTCTCGGCGATCGCCCTGCCCTGGTTCGTCCTGGCCACCACCGGCAGCGCCACCATGACGGGCCTGGTCGCCTTCGCCGAGATGGCGCCGTACGTGGCGGTCAAGGCACTGACCGGTCCCTTGGTGGACCGGCTCGGGCCGCGGGCGGTGTCCTGGACGACGGACGCGGTCAGCGCGGTCGCGGCCGGGCTGGTCCCGCTGCTGCACGCACAGGGGCTGCTCCCGTTCTGGGTGCTGCTGGTGATGGTCGCGGTGATCGGGGCGATGCGTGGCCCGGGGGACTTGGCCAAGTCCGTCATGGTCCCGGAGGCGGCCGACCGAGCCCGGGTGCCGATGGAGCGCGCCACCGGCCTGTCGGGCGTCACCGAGCGGCTGGCCTCCACCGTCGGCCCGGCGGTCGGCGGCGGGCTGGTCGCCCTCGTCGGCCCGCTCGCCGGGCTGGCGGTCAACGCGGGCACCTTCGCGCTCGGGTCGCTGATCATCGCGGTCGCGCTCCCACGCGGCATGGGGCGCTCGGCGGTGCCCGCCGCGGCCGCCGACCCGTCCGAGGGGGAACAGCCCGCGGGCTACTGGCGGATGTTCCGCGAGGGCTTCACCTTCCTGCGCTCGGAGCCGCTGCTGCTCACCGTCACCGTGATGGTCGGCATCACCAACCTGATCGACGCCGGATTCACCACCGTTCTCGTCCCGGTCTGGGCGCGGGAGTCGGGCAACGGCCCGGCCGCCATCGGCCTGGTGGCGGCCGTCATGGGTGCCACCGCGGTCGTCGGCAGCCTGATAGCGGCCGCGGTCGCCTCCCGGCTGCCCCGCCGGACGGTCTTCTTCGCCGGGTTCCTGCTGTGCGGTGCACCGCGCTTCCTGGTGCTCGCCTTTGGCGCGCCGATGTGGCTGGTGCTCGCGGTCTTCGCGATCGGCGGCTTCGGCGCGGGCTTCCTCAACCCGATCCTCGGCGCGGTGCTCTTCGAGCGGGTGCCCCGCCACCTGCTGGGCCGCGTCCACGCCCTCGGCGATTCCCTCGCCTGGGCCGGCATCCCGCTCGGCGGGCTGGTCGCCGGTGCGGCGGTCGCCATGGTCGGGCTGATACCCAGCCTGCTCGCGAGCGGAGCCCTGTACTTCGCCACCACCACGCTGGCCGGGCTGCGCCCCGAGTGGCGCGAGATGGACCGCCTCCGCGGGCATGCGGGTGGCGCGGGCGAGGTGGGCAGCGCGGACGGTGCGGGCAACGCGGGCGGTGCGGCGGCCGAGCCGGAACCGGTGCACAGCGCGTAAGCCGCCCGTCGGCGCGGCTGACGGGCCCGGCCGGCGGCAGGGGCGGAAGCGTCCGCCGGGCGACGGCCCGCCCAGTGGAGCAGCACCAGGCTGGCAAGAGCGGCGAGGGCACACGAGGTGGAGACGAAGGCGAGGCGCCAGAGCAGAGCACAGACGACAGCACCCGCACCGGTGGGCACGGACCAGGCGCGCCACCCCCGCGACCGCGACCACCCCACCGGTCACGGCGTCCGCCCGCGCGCTCAAGCACATCGCGGCCTAACCGCTGCTCCCGGGGCGGCCGCTCTCCGGGGGAGCGCCGGTCGGTTTCTCCTCCGGCCCGCCCCGCGCGTCTCCCCGCGTGTCTCCCCGTCTGTCTGCCCGCGCGTCTCCCCGCGCCTCGTCCGGCGCTTTTCCCTCCGCCGCTTCCTCCGCCTTTCCCTCCGTCCTGGTCTCCTCCGACTTCTCCGGTTCTTCCGGCAGCGCCCCGATGCTCTCCAGGGTGTCGCGGGCGGTTCCGGGCATCGCCGGATGGCGGCCGATCACGATCACCCCGATCACGATCGCCAGCATCCCGGCCGCCTGCCAGGCCAGCGCGGCCGGGGTCACCCGCAACCGGTCGCCGAGGAAGCCCACCGCGCAGGCGATC
Organism: Kitasatospora sp. NPDC096204; assembly: GCF_044763205.1. Lineage (NCBI taxonomy): Bacteria > Bacillati > Actinomycetota > Actinomycetes > Kitasatosporales > Streptomycetaceae > Kitasatospora > Kitasatospora sp. NPDC096204. The sequence goes on along the minus strand of NZ_JBIWFT010000033.1, from coordinate 41,180 downwards.
CCGGCCAGCGGCTGGGCGGCGGTCAGCGCCGGCAGGGACATCCGCAGCGGCGCGGCCTCGAAGGCGCTCTGCACCAGCAGCAGCCCGACCACCCCCGCCACCACCACCGCGTACGGCTGCCAGCTGCGCAGCACCGCGGCCAGGCCCTCGTGGTCGAGGCGCTGGGTGGTGGTCCGGGTCAGCGCGTCCTGGAGGCCGTAGAGCAGTCCGGCGGCGAGCGCCAGCAGGGTCGCCTCGTCGAACAGCGGCAGCCGCCGGGCCAGCGAGACCAGCAGCAGGACCAGCCCGACCACCGTGCCGACCACCAGCCAGTGCCGCAGCTCCCCGGCGGGCGGCCCGCCGCCCGTCGGCTGCCCGGCCACGATGAAGGCCGTCACCCCGAGGGCCAGCAGCAGCACCCCGGCCCAGCCGGAGCGGCCCAGGGTCTGACGGGTCAAGACCCGGGCCAGGGCCATGGCGAAGATCAGATTGGTGGCCAGCAGCGGCTCGACCAGCGACACCTCGCCCTGGTTGAGGGCGAGCGCGGAGAGGATCAGCCCACTGACCATGAACCCGGTGCCGAGCAGCCACTGCGGCATCCGCATCAGGTCGAGCAGCAGCCGCCAGCGCAGCAGATCGGAACGCGGGGCCTGCTGCGCCGCGTGCTGCTGGAGGACGAAGCCCAGCCCCAGACAGCAGGCCGCACTGAGAGCGAGGAGGAAGACCGCCACGGAGGGACCACCAGGTTGTCGCTGCCCGCGCCGCGCCGACGAGTCCGAGGGGTGGGTCGGGCGTCGCGGCCGCTCCCGTCAGCGTACCGCCGGGCCGGTGCCCGGGCCGGTCGCGCGACACCACGGCGCGGCGGGCGCCGGGCGCTCCCGGCAGCGCTTGCCGCCATCGGCCGGGCAGGCGCACGCTGGTGGGAGCGGCCGCCGCGGGTCTCCGTCCGTGCCGGTCCGGACAGCGCGACGGGGGCCGCCACCAGGAGGTGTGGCATGCACAACCAGTGGGACGTGGAGCTGAGCTTCGACGAAGACGGCGTGCACACGACGTGCGACGCCAGGCTGACCGGCGCGAGGGCGCCCGGCCTGAGCGCGCACGGCGAGTCCACGAAGAGCGCGGACGACCGTCCGCTGGCCAGGATCGGCGAGGAGGTCGCGGCCTCCCGGGCCCTGGAGTCACTGGCCCACAAACTGCGGACCCAGGCCACCGGGGAGATCGACGACGAAGGGCACCGTCCGGGCTACCTGATCTACTGAGCTGATCTACCGAGCCCACCATCGCCCGGGCGGCGGCCTACCGGCGTCGCCCGGGACCGCGCAGGACGTCGTCCGGGCCGACGGGCCGTCCTCCAGCCGAAGCACGGCCGGCCGGGACCAGCTCGGCCCGGCTCGTCGGGCCCGGCCTGGGCCCCGTCCGGCAGCGGCGAGCACGGGCGACCCGCCCTCGGCTACCCTCCCCCCTCGTGGACGATCACCCCGAACCCTCGACCCTGCGCGTCTTCATCGCACTGGCCCCGCCCGACGACGCCAAGGACGAGCTGGCCCGGGCCCTGCAACCCGCCTACGCCGGGTACCCGCGACTGCGGTGGAACCGGATCGAGGACTGGCACATCACCCTGGCCTTCCTCGGCGAACTGCCGTCGACGGCGGTGCCGCCGCTGCGATCGGCGCTGGCGGGTGCGGCCGCGTCGCGTCCCGCCCTGAACCTGCGGCTGCGCGGCGGCGGCCACTTCGACCAGCGACTGCTGTGGAGCGGGATCGACGGAGACCTGGAGCAGCTGCACCTGCTCGCCGCCGACGTCCGGGACCTGGTCAGGTCCTGCGGAATCGAGTTCAGGGAGCGGCCGCTGCGCCCCCATCTGACGCTGGCACGCTCCCGCCGCGACGACGCCGTCAGCGTTCCGCAGGCCGCGGCCGGGCTCACCGGGTTCGTGGGCCGGCCGTGGTGGACCGAACGTCTCCACCTGGTCGGCAGCAACATCGGCCGTGGCCCCGGGCCGATCCGCTATCGCGACATCGATGCGTGGCGCTTCGGCACCAGCGTCGTCCAGGCCGGGAGCGACGGCGCCCTCACCGACTCGTAGCCGGCCGGCCGATACCCGCATGGCGGGGAGCCGTCCGGAGTCCGCCGACGTCGGATCACGAACTCCTACCCGTCCGGGCCCCACTGGTCGGGGGCCCGACGTCGTCGTCATCACGGTGGGAGAGGACCGAGATGCCCTGGACCCGAATCCGGACCCGAATCCGGACCCGAATCCGGACCCGGACCTGAACCCGGGCCGAAGGCGGTCGAGCGCTACCGGGGCCCGTGGGGCCCGTGGGGCACGTGCGGACGGTAGCCGGGTTCCTGGACGGGGAACTGCTGGCCCGCGCCCGGCAGGGCGGGCGCCGGACAGTGCGCCACCTCGTACTCGGCCAGCTCGAGTTGCTTGGCGGTCGCGGGCAGCGCCGGGGCCCGGCGCACGCCGCGGTCGAACTGGAAGGCCGAGGTGAGGTCCCCGAAGGTGCGGCGGCGCCAGTCGGTGACGGTGGCCGACCGGACCCCGGTGATCCGCTCCAGGAACCGCAGCACCGACGTGTGGTCGAAGGCCTCACCGGCGACCCAGCCGCCCACCGTCCAGGGCGAGACGATGATGCACGGCACCCGGAAGCCGCCGCCGATCGGCAGGCCGTCGACGAACTCGCCCGGGGTCCCGGCCGGGGGCACCGGCGGCGGCACGTGGTCGAACAGGCCGTCGTTCTCGTCGTAGTCGAGGATGAACACCGTCTTCGCCCAGACCTCGGGGTTCGACGCGACCGCCTCGATCTTGGACGCGACGTAGTCGGCACCGGCGGCCGGCAGGTAGTCCGGGTGCTCGGACTGGTGGCTGGTCGGCAGGATCCAGGAGACGGTCGGCAGCCGGTCGTTGCGCGCGTCGTCCTCGAAGCTGCCGGCGGGCCGGGCCGTCATGCCCTTGTGGTGCAGGGCGCTGCCGGGCGCGGCCCGCTGAAAGCTCCTGAAGAGCGAGAGCACGTTGGTGCCGTAGTTGTCGGCCTCCTGGTAGACCTGCCAGCTGACGCCGGCCGCCTCCAGCTGTTCGGGGTAGGTCTTCCAGGTCAGCGGCTCGGGTGCCGAGTTCTTGATGACGGGGCCGCCCTGGCCGCCGTCGGCGCCGATCGAGCCCGTCATCCAGTACAGCCGGTTGGGCCAGGTCGGTCCCTGGACCGAGCAGAAGTAGTTGTCGCAGATGGTGAACGACTCGGCCAGGGCGAACTGGAAGGGGATGTCCTCCCGGGTGTAGTACCCCATCACGTACGGGCCGTTGACGCCGTCGGCGGCCCGGTGCGCGGGCAGCCACCGGTCCATCTTCCCGCCGTTCCACGCCTGGTGCTGCACCGACCAGGCGTGGCTGGTGGACGGGATCGCCTGCGCGCTCGTGGTGCGGGTGTCCAGGTGGAACGGCAGCAGGTAGCCGTCCGGGTTTTCGCTGTCGGGCTGGTGGAACACCGAGCGCCCGTTCTCCAGCCGCAGCGCGTGCGGGTCCGCGAAGCCGCGGACGCCGGCCAGCGTGCCGAAGTAGTGGTCGAAGGACCGGTTCTCCTGCATCAGCAGGACCACGTGCTCGACGTCCCGCAGCGAACCGGCCCTCGGCACCCCCGCCGCCACCGCCCGCTGGACACTCGGTGGCAGCAGGCTCGCCGCCGCTGCCGCCCCCAGCACACCGGCCGCCGATCCCAGCAGCCTCCGTCGGGTCATTCCGGACATCGGTCCGCCCTCTCCGTCATGCCGGCGCGCATACGGGATGCCAGCGCACCGGACCGCCTTTCGCCTTCTCCGGGAACTTCGGCGCGGCGGAGGTGACGGATGAACGGCCGAGGGCACGTCGGTCACCCGTCGAGCGTGTCGGCCCTACACGCCGGGCCGTGAGAGGGTCAGGCGGTCGACGGCGGACGCGCGGGGGCCGGGAGCCGCGTCGGCCGCGGGCGTGACGGCGGCGAGCCGGCCGTCGTCGTGCGGGGCCGGCTCGGGCGCCCGGCGGAAGGCCGGGCCGGACCGCGCCCTCTCCGCTCCCCGGGTGGCGACGGTCAGGCAGGCCGCGATCAGCACGACGTTCTTGAGGATGTACTGCCCCTCGAGCGTCGGGACGGGCGGGACGCCGTGCACCCACACGTCGTTCGGCAGCAGGACGAGCGTCGCGAACACCCCGGCCATGTGCACGAAGAACACGGCCAGGACGACGCGGAGCAGCAGCCCGGTGACCAGGCCGGCCCCGATGGCGACCTCCATGACCGCCAGCAGCGGCCGCGAGACGCCGGGCGGTACCAGGTCGAAGGTCAGCAGGCTCATGCAGCGGGTGGCGAGGTCCTCGGCGGGACTGGCTCCCGGGATGAACTTGAGCATCCCGAACCAGAGGTACACCAGCCCGACGCTGGCCCGCAGTACGACGGGGGCCACCCGCCGGTAGCCGCGGGAGAAGACGTCGGCCCTGCGTCTGCCGGACCGCACCACCCGTGCGGGATACGACTCCATCCGCCCCTCCTTCGGATCCCTTCAACGTCCCCGGCCCCGAAGAGGACGGGATGCGCCGTGGTTGGCCGGATCCGGGTGAGGGGTGGCCCGAAGTGCCAACCGGGGCACGGCCCGTCAGGTGCCGGCTCGGAAGCCCGCAGCTTAGCGCCCGGTCGGCGCGATGGATAGGTTCGTCAGATCGTCCGATGGTGCTCTGACGCTTGGCTGTGCCGGACCGGTGTCCGGGCGAAGTGCTGTCGGAGCCGGGCGTGGCGGAACTGGTAGACCGCGCCGACCTTGCGCAGGACGCCCCGCTCGTGGGCGTCGTCGAGGAACGTCATCGCCGCCAGCGGGAGCCGTCCGGTCAGGGGCAGCCAGGTCCGCGCGAGGACGGTCCACTGGCCCCACGCGGTCAGGCTGAGCATGGTGCCGAGCCCGATCGCGAACGCCGAGAGGACTCCGATCCTGAGCGCGTACCCGGCGTCCCAGATCAGCCGGATGCCCCAGAGGGAGTTGTGGACGAGGGCGAGGAGGGGCCGGCTGCCGACCCCGACCAGGCATCCGAACACCGGCGCGATCATGAGCCACTGCAGGAGCACGGTCCTGCGGTTCATGTCCAGCAGGTCGCGGGGGCCGGGGGCGGACGCGATGGTGACGGGGGATTCGACCCAGGCCATCAGCGCCCCGGTGAGTGCGGCCGCGAGGGCGAACACGGCACCGAAGAACGCGGCGTACACCGGTGCGACTCGGTACCACGCCGCGTCCCCCGAGGTCAGGGCTCTGCCGATCCCCTGCAGGAGGCCGACCCCGGCCCCGCCCACCAGCCCTGCCACGAGCCCGATCCCGGCACGCGCGAGGATCTCGGGGCCGGACCTGGCACCCGCTCCCGCCGTCCTTCCGACGAGTCGTATCCGGACGCGCGACGGCTGCAGGGCCCCGTCTCGGAGCACGAAGGCGATCCCGTGCGCGAGGGTGGAGACCAGGACGGCCGGAAGACCGTTGATCAGTCCGTCCAGCACCGCGATGGTGAACCCGTCCGCGAACCTGGTCGTGAGGTCGCGCGCGGGCCCGGGCCCGGTGTCGTGGAAGGCGACGGCCGCCCCGTCCAGGGTGCCGATGACGAGGGCGACACAGGCCCCGGTCAGGAGCCCGGTCAGGAGCATGCGCGGCACCAGCCGCATGGCGCCGTCCAGTTCCCACCACGCGAGGTCGGGACGGCCGCTCCGTTCGAGGTGCCGGGCGAGGAAGCCGAGCCAGCGGGACACCCGTTCCGGATCCCGGTTCCGCTCCTCCCGCGACCACCTGGCCGAAGTCCTGCGGCCGGGTTGGGGCGGAGGGAGCGGACCGGAGGGGTACACCGACGGGACCAGCGAGTCCAGCAGGTGGCTCTCGATCGCCTCGGGGGTGGGGAAGCGGCACCGGTCGGCGAGGTCTCCGGGCTGTCGGTCCGGTGCCGGGCGCTGGTAGGCGGTGCGGCACAGCCACAGCATCAGCGGAACCGTCAGGACCTCGGCCGCGGGGCAGGACGGGTCCGCGGTCAGCGCGTCCGCGAGCGGGCGCCAGCGGGTCTGGTGCTGGGGCGTGGCGCTCCTGAGCAGGTACCGCGAGGCCTCCTCGGCGGTCAGCGGTTCGGCCTCGACCACGGCGGCCGAGCGGAGCACCTCGGTGGAGCCGATCGCCGCGGCGTAGTCCTCGGTCCGGCAGGTCAGGACCAGGGGGGATCCGTCCTCGAGGGCGTTGAGCTTGTCCAGGGCCACCGACTGTTCGCCGGTGGGCAGTTCGTCCAGGCCGTCGAGCACGGGCAGGATGCGCCGGCCGAGGCGCAGGAGCCGGACCGTCTCGAGGCTCAGGTAGGGGTACTCGCGCAGCAGCTGCCGGTCCAGCCAGTCGGCCAGGTGGTCCACCCGGGGCCGCCAGGAGGCGAGCGACAGCAGGACGGGGACCGGCTCGCCCTCGCGCATCCGCTGCAGCAGTTCGACCACCAGCAGCACGGCCAGGGTCGTCTTGCCGCTGCCGGGCCCGCCCAGCACGACCAGCCTGCGCCGCGGCAGGCGCAGGAACGCGCCGGCGAAGGAAGCCAGGTCCGCGGCGCTTCCCTCGACGGGAGCGACGGGAGCGACGGAATCGGCGGGATCGACGAGGTCGGCGGGACCCGTCGTCAGGTCGGGGTGGTCGCCGAACTCCCCACCGGGCCTCGCACGCCATCGGACGGGGATCGGCGCCGGACCGTGGAGGCCGCGCAGGGCGGCCTCCTGCCGCCACTGCGCCAGCACCACGTTCCCCAGCTGCTGCGCCGCCGTCTCCAGCCGGTCGGGGAAGCGCAGGGTGAAGTAGTTGTTCTGGACGCTGTTGGCGCCCGACAGGATCGCGGTCGGGCCGTAGAAGACGATGCCCGGTCCGTTGCCCGGCTCCGCAGCGGTCATGAGGACCCGAAGTGGTTCTCCTGGCGGCTGTGGTCACCGACCGCGATCGCGGTCGGCCCGTGGAAGGTGTTGCCGGTCATCGTGTTCCCGCCGTGGGCCGGACCGGCGGCGGCCTCGGCGGCCTGGACCTCCGCCACGGCCTCCCGCAGCGTTCCGGCGAACCCGGTGTCGTTCTCGGCCGCCTCCTCCAGGGCCAGCCGCAGCCGCTGCCGGGTACGGTCGGTCGGCTCCGGCAGGCCGGAATCGGCTTCCTCGATCATCCGCTCCAGGGCCGGGTCGGTGCCCAGGCGGACCGCCACCACCTCGTGCAGGCGGTCCATCCCGGCGTCCAGCGCCTGGTCGACCTCCGTGTCCACCCGGCCCGCCACCCGCTTCGCCTTGCGCACCGCCCATGCGAAGAGGAATCCGACCGCCAGCTCCATGCCCACCATGTTCGCTCCTCTGCGGGACGCGTTTCGTCGGTGTACCGACCCTAGCTCCGCTGCGACGGCCGCGTGGCGGGAATCCCGAACCGTAATCCCTGTCTGGAATTGCCGGGATCTCCTTGCCCAGACGTATGTATGACGATGCGTCAGTTGATCGAAGCGAACCGGAGGAATCGGGCGGTAGGTGTCATCGGGATGTCATCGACCGCTGCCACGGTCGTCCGGTGACTTCGGTTGGCCGGCTCAGGAGGGGTACATCGTGACGAGGACAGCGGGTCGGTGGCGGCCGGCGGTGGCCCTGGTGGCCGCCGCCCTGGCCATGGCCGCGACGGCGGGTACGGCGACGGGTTCGGCCGGTACGGTGGTGGGTGTGGCGAGGGTCGCCATCGGCATCGGCGCGCCGCCGCCGATGGCGGACGGGTTCGGCCTGACCCAGGTCGCCCCCGCCGTGGGCGGGCCCACCGACTTCCACCTCACCGTGACCACGCCCGAGGTCGCGGGCAGGCACCACCTCAAGATCATCCTGCCGCGCGGCTACTACGACGACCCGGCCAGGCGCTACCCGGTGCTGTACTTCCTGCACGGTTCGCCCGACAACCCCCTCAACCAGACCTACCCGGCGCTGACCACCTCGAACGCGATGATCACCGTCATCCCGGACGGCGGCGCCCGCGGCTGGTACGCCAACTGGCGGGACCAGAACACCCCGGCCGGAGCCCAGAACTGGGAGAACTTCCACCTCGGCCAGGTGATCCCGTTCGTCGACGCCAACCTGCGGACCGTCGCCACCAGAAAGGCCAGGGCCGTCGCCGGGGTCTCCATGGGCGGGTTCGGGGCCTTCCACTACGCCCAGGACCACCCCGAACTGTTCGGCCAGACCGCCTCCCTGTCCGGAGACATCGACCTCTCGATCGACTCCATGGACCTGCGGCTGGCCGTGGTCGCCTCCCTCGTCGACGGGCAGGGCGTGATCTGCGGCCTGTCCTCGGGTTCCTGCGACCCCGCGAACTCCCCGTACAAGCCCGCCGTGGACAGCGACGCCCTGTTCGGCTCGCCCTACCCGGTGCTCAACGCGGACTGGCGGTGGAACGAGGTCGACCCGTCCCGGCACATGGACCGGCTCGCCGGAGTCGGGGTCTCCGTCTACGTCGGCAACGGGCGCGGCGTGGTCACCCAACCGGAGTTCTGGCTCGAAGGCGCGGCCAAGCACGTCAAGGACGCCATGGACGCCCTGGGCATGCCCTACCACTACGTCGACTACGGGGACGGTTCCACCTGGGGCGGCCAGTGCGACGGCGGCCACAACGGCGGCTGCTGGGAGCAGGACCTCCGGGTCCCCCAACTGCTCGACCACACCAGCGGCATCGGCGACCACACCTCGGACCCGGCCTTCGCCTACGCGGAGGAGGTCGCCCTGGTGGCCACGCGGCCCGCACCGGGACCGGTGACGGGTGACCGGCGCCGGTTCCGGTCGTTGCACACCGGGGGCCGCACCCGCCGTCCGGTGCGGCCAGGGAGTGGAGGTGCGCGCATCATGGGGTTGACGGAAGGCCTGCCGGAGGCCGCGGCGAACGGGCGGACGCGCCGCCAGTTCCTCGCCGGAGCCGCCGCGCTGGGCAGCGCCATGGCTGTCGGGCAAGCGGCCGGTGCCGCCGCGCTCCCGCGCGCCGCGGGCACCGGCGCCCGCGGCGGCTCGGGGCGGAGCGTGGCGGGCCTGCTGCTCCCGTTCCAGTCCCTCACCCGGCCGCTCGACCTGGGCGATCTCGCCCCGGACACCCTGCGGCGGATCCTGGCCGGCGCGCTGGACGAGGTGCTGCACCTGCCCGCCGACGAGCTGGCCTACTTCGTGGACCGGCTCCTGGTCCACCTGACCAGCTGCGACCTGCGCCGCGAGCAGCAGTGGGAGCGGGTGCCGTGGTGGGACTTCATCGGGGCCGGGCGGATGTCCCACGACTACCAGCGCCTGCTCGGGGTCGGTCTGACCCGGGACCTGGTCGCGACCCGGGCCGAGCAGGCCAGTACCCGTACGGTGGCCCGCACCGTCGTCGAGGCCTTCCTGTTGAACGGCCTGCTGGGGCGTGGGGGCGACGGACAGCCCGACCGGGTGCTGAACGGCCCCACCAGCGAGGCCTGGATCGACCCGTGGGTGGCCCATCTCACCTCGCTGGGCGTCGACTTCCGCACCGGGACCGAGGTCCTGGAGGTGCTGTACGCCGAGGGCCGGATCACCGGGGTCCGGGTGGCACCGGCCGGCGGCGGCACGCCCGGGACCGTACGGGCCGACCACTACCTCAGCGCGCTGCCGGTCGAGCACGCCCGCGCCACCTGGGGTCCGCGACTGCGCGCCGCCGATCCGCAGTTGGCGCGCTGTGACGCGATCGGCACGGACTGGATGACGGGCATCCAGTTCTACCTGCGCCGTCCGGTGCGGCTGGTGCACGGCCACGCCGTCTGCCTGGACTCCCCGTGGTCGCTCACCGCGGTCGGCCAGGCGCAGTTCTGGGACCGGGACTTCGCGGCCGCCTACGGCGACGGAACGGTGCGTGACTGCCTGTCGGTCTGCGTCTCGGAGTGGGACCGGCCCGGGATCCTCTACGGCCGCACCGCCAAGGAGTGCAGCCGCGAGGAGGTGGCCCGCGAGGTCTGGGAACAGTGCCGGCGGGCCTTCGACCGGCCCGGTGCCGGGTGGCCGGCGGACGCGGACGTGCACTCGTGGTTCCTCGACCCGGCCGTGACCGGTCTGGGCGGGCCGGCGCCGGCCAACCGCGAGCAACTGCTCGTCCACCCCGCCGGAACCCTCTACCGCCGGCCCTCCGCCACGACCGCCGTGGGCAACTTCTTCCTGGCCGGCGACTACGTCCGCACCGAGGTCGACCTGGCCACCATGGAGGGCGCCAACGAGTCCGCCCGCCGCGCCGTCAACGCCCTGCTGGACGCTGACGGTTCGACCGCCGAACGCTGCCGGATCCGGGGCCTGTTCCGGCCCCCGGAGCTGGAACCGCTCAAGCTGGTCGACGAGGCCCGCTACCGCCTCGGCCTGCCGAACACCTTCGACCTCGGCTGACCCCGCCCGCCGGGCGGGGGCCCGCAGCATCGGCGGTCCGTCCGGGTGAGGGCGGGCAGGACTCGTGCCGCAGGTCAGAAGGTCAGAGCGGTACCAGGTCACCGGTCCCGAAGGGGTGCCACCGCAGGTCCGTGGCGAAGAGGAAGGTGTTCTCCGGCCCGGTGAACTTGCCGGACTTGACCAGGTCCCACCTGACCGTCACCGTGCTGCCCTTCGGTACCGGCACGGCCAGGTTGGGTCCCGGGGCGTACACGCGCTTGTCCACCGTGCCGGCGGAGTGGATCTGGGCGATGTGCGGCTCGGTGTCGGGGGCGTCCGGAGGCTCCACGGTCACCGTCAGCTTGGCGTTGGTGTGTTTGTAGAACGTCCGTAGCGAGCCGGTGAGCAGCCCGTCCGTCCGCGCGCGGAACCTCTTCCGCGTCCTGACGGTGGCGGTCGTGGGCGGCGGCGCGAGTTCCTCCTGCGTCGGGTGCGTCTGCCGCCGGCCGAGGAGGGAGAGGGCGCCGCCCACCGTCAGGTCCTTGGTGGTCAGGTACGGTTCGGAGACGGTCACGAAGGTGAAGAGCCGGTAGTCGAACGTGGGGGCGTCCCTGTCGCCGGTGTAGGCGTGCAGGGCGAAGACGGTGTCCTGGTACAGCCGGACCCTGTGGTTGCGGCTGCCGGTGACGTCCACCGTCTTCGGCTTGCCGGTCCCGGCGTCGAAGTACTCCAGTTCCACCGTGCTGCCGGTGGTGGGCGTGAACTGCCAGACCACCTCGGCGTCCTCGGTGGTGGGCACGACCTGCCTGAGGGGCCGGAAGTCGGTGAGGGTCAGCCCTGACGGCCCCTTCGTGCAGTACAGGACGATGCTTGCGGTATGGCTGTCGCCGCTCTCCTCGTCTTCGAGGTCCTCTTCGACCGAGAGTCTCGCGTCCCCTTCCCTGGTGTTCACCGCGATGTTGGACAGCTCGAAGGACAGCGGTGGACTGCCGGGCCGGACGGTGGCGGAGCCCTGGTCGTTGGGGCTCGCCGTGGCGAGGCCCGGCTCGTCCTCCGCCCATTCGACGGCCCAGCCGGGAGAGTGCTCGATCTTGATGCCACCCGCCCGGTGGACCGGGGTGAAGTCGCCGGCCTCCTCTCCCAGGGAGAGCTCCAGGGTGATGGAGTTGCAGGTGAGTTCCGCGGCCGAGGTGTTGGTGACCGTGACGGTCAGGCTTCCCTTGGCGGGTTCGGATCCCGCGACGGAGACCGGGAGGGGTGAGGGCGTGGTGGGCGCCGCGTAGGCGAGGAGCGGCTGGTCGTCGGTCATGGGGGCGGGCCCTCTCAGCGTGGTCCGGCTCAGCGTGGTCCGGCTCGGCGTGGTCCGGCTCGGCGTGGTCCGGCTCGGCGTGGTCCGGCTCGGCGTGGTCCGGCTATTCCCAGCGCCAGGCGATCTCGACGTCGTCGATCTCGGTCTCGGTCGGTCCCCAGTCGGCCTCGACGGAGGCGCAGTGCTCGGCCGCGGTGAGGTCGATGACCCAGAGCCGCGCCGTGCTGCCGGAGTCCGAGGAGACGTATCCGGCCACGTAGGCGTAGCGGCCGTTGGGGTCGATGGCCACGCCGCGGGGGTAGCGGATGCCGGGCAGTTCGATGTGCCGGACCTCACCGTTGGCCGTGGTCAGGTCGACGACGGCCGCGGAGTACGTGTCCTTGGCGGCCACCGCGCACAACAGCGTGCCGTCCGGTGTCACGGCCAGGCCGTACACCTGGTTGCCCACCGGGATCGTCCTGGGAGCGTCCTGCCCCTTGAACGCCTTGACCGAGCCGCCGCCGTCGCCGACCACGAGTGCGACCGTGCCGCCGTCCACGCTGACGGCCACGAGGGGCTTGCCGAACCCGTTGTCCCCGGACAGCGTGTTGATGAGGGAGCCGTCGAGGGTGTTCGTCACCGGCACCTGGAGGCTGTTGGTCTCGGTGAGCACGCCCGGGTAGACCTTGTCGCCCTTGGCTGACAGGGCGACTCCGAACACCGCGCCGGAGACGTCGTACGAGGTGACCGTGAGGTCCTGGGAGTCCACCTTGCCGACGTCGACCCGGTGCAGCATCTTCTGCCGCTTCCTGGTCTCGAAGCCGCCCGTCCACAGGTGCTCGCCGTCACGGCTGAGCGCGCAGTCCCACAGGGTCCTGTCCATGGTCTTCGTCCGGATCACCGGGTCGTCGCCGGTGATCTCGGTCAGGTCGACCGCGACGATCCTGGTGTCGTTGACGAGGAAGCCGTGCCTGCCGTCGCCCGAGATGCTCCAGCTCGACCTGTCTCCCGTGGCCCTCAGGGCGGAGCCCTTGATGACGGTGCCCTTCGCCGTGATCGGTGACGTGCCGGGGAGTGCGTCGGTGCTCAGGTCGATGGGGGTGCGGAAGCGCACGGGTTGCATCCCCAGGCCGGAGGCGTAGACGTCCGCGAGCGGACGCTTGAGGGGGGCGTGGCCGATAGCCCAGGCCGATGGCCCAGGCTGATCCGATACGAACTGTTTGCTTCTGTGGACCCCACCGCTTTGTAGCCGACGGGGGCCGTATCGGCCGCACGCCACCGGTGTTCGCCCGGGTGATGTCACCCGGGCGGCGGACGTGACTTGAATTTCCCGGTCCGGTCGGATAGACGAGGGCTGTCAATGTCCGGGGTGGCGTGCGAACGCAAGGAGCAGAATGTCTTTCGTGCACGAATCTGATGCGAAAGGAGCGGTGTGCCGGCCAAGGTGATGTTCTTGAACGTGGGCCAGGGTGACTGCACGCTGATCACATTTTATGAGCCGCATGCGTCCCAGGCGCACGCGGCCGTCCTGCTGGACTGCGGATCCAAGGCGGGCGGCGAGGTGGCACCTCGGGCGTCGGCTGGAGCGTCGGCGACGGGTACCGCCAGGGAGCGCATGACGGAGCACTTGCGGCGGGAGATCGACGACTGCCTGAAAGGGTTGAAGAATCCCGGCGTCCTTGATTATCTGATCGTCAGCCATCCTGACGAGGATCACTTCAATCTTCTCAGGGACGTCCTGCTCGACCCCGGCACGAACAAGCTGAGATACACGCTGAAGAACGTGTTGTACTCGATGGGCCACAAGGACTACCTGGAGGGTCGGAGCTCCTTCCGTTTCATGGAGAAGCTGCTCATGGAGCCGGGCAGTCTGAAGAGTTCCGCCGGTCACGGTGTGGAGAAGCACCCCGAAAGGCGGCCGATCGACGACCGGCCGGAGGCGCTCTTTCCGAAGGTCGCCGACCGGCCGAATCTCTATCTGGTGAACACCTCGGCGTATCTCTATTGTGATTACGAGAACGCCGCGAAGACGATCTCCAACTTGAACAGCCTTGTTTTCGTTCTCACCGGCGCGCCCGACGGCAACGGAAAGCGGCAGAAGGTTCTCCTGATGGCCGACGCCCTCGAGAAGAACGAGAAATACCTGATCGATTACGACCGTGCGGACGGGTTCCTGAAGCGGGAGAAGAATCTGTGGCTCAAGGTCGGTCACCACGGCAGCAAGACCTCGACGTGCAAGGACTGGCTGGACTACGTCACCCCTGATGGGCTCTTCGTCAGCACCGGAAGGGTCCTCTTCAGAGGAAAGAGTGCGACCTGCACGGACAGCGACTTCAACGGGGAGCTGTTGAAGAACTGGGAGGACGTCAGGACCAGGCACAACATTCCGGAGCCGAAGGTCACCTCGCAGAAGAAACCGCTCAAGAGGCACTGGGACTACACCTACCAGAACAACGTCGTGGCTCTGTCCGACTTCGCCAACAAGGACGCGACCGGAAAGGGTGTCTTCAGCACCTTCGGCGGACGCCGGTTCGACACCGGCGGCAAGGCCACGGCCGAATGGACCGGCCGGGACTGGATCCTGTGGATCGACCGGGCGCCGGACGGCTCGTACAGTCCCGGCGCGTACGAGATCTCGTACCAGTAGGAGGCCCGAGATGCCCCTGTCAGTGAAGAGCCTGACCGAGACCCTGACCGCCGCGGCGAAGAAGGGCTCGTTGCTCATGCAGCCCGAGTACCTCCGACTGGCCCCGGCCGCCGGCCTGTTCAAGAGCCATCTGAAGGACGGCGCGCTACAGCTGGACCCCGTCCGGGTCGAAGGGCTCACGGTCACCGGTCCCCTGTCGCTGTCCGGCGGGAGCACGGCACCGTCGACGGTCCGCTTCCTGACCGACCCGGCAGGCGCCACGGTGGTCGGCGTGCGGATCGACGCCGCCCTTCCCGGGGGCGGGACGGGACTCCCGAAGGAGGTGCGCAGGGGCCTGGTCCCGCTCGAACGCTTCGGCCTCGGCACCCTCCACCTGGTGCTCGGCGTCGAACCGGGAGTGGACAGGACACCGCAGGCGCTGGTCGGAGCGGGAGCCGAGCTCGACTTCCCCGACTCCAAGGCCCACCCCAAGCCCTACGTGTGGGGGTATCCGCCGGCCAAGGGGAACATCTGGCTGTTCCAGGCCGCGTTCGATCCGGTGGCCCTCACCGGGCTCGACTCCCTCCGCTCCTTCGCCTCGCTGGCCAAGGGCGGATTCGACCTGCCCTCCGACCTCGCGCCCGGCACGGGCCCGGCGCTCACCGCCCTGACGATCGGCTGCGTCGTCGACGGCGGCACCTCCGGGGGAGGCGGCAAGGACCGGATCCTGGCGATCCGGCCGACGGTGGTCCTGGGCCGGGAGTGGAAACCGGTGGAGGGGGTCACCGTGAAGGGCCTGCGGGCGGACTTCGCCGTGCTGGACCCCTTCTCCCACCCCCAGCTGCTGACCACCCTGGACGGCCGGGTCGAGCTCCCCGGCGGCGTGGCGGTCGAGGTCGAGGTGAGCCTGCCGGAGCGCTCGTTGAGAGGCGTCCTCACCGAGCCCCTCGACCTCGGGAAACTGGTGGCGGACCGCTTCTCCGGCATCCCCGTCCCGAAGACGCTGACCGTCGGCGAGCTCGAACTGTGGGCCGAGCTCGCGACCGGCGCCAACAACCGGGGCTACGGACTCGACCTCGCGCTCACCGAGGTCTGGAAGGTCACCGACGGCGTCGAACTCGCCGCGGTCACCCTCACCGTCTCGCACCAGGTGGGGCTCACGTACGCCGGAGTCACCGCCGAATGGCGGCTCGGCACCGGGGTGCTGGACGTCACGGGCACGTGGTCCTCCGCCACCGGGTGGGCCTTCGCCGCCCACGCGGTCGGGCTCCGGCCCGCCGACATCCTGAAGCACCTGGGCATCACCCCGCCCGAGCAGCTCAGGAGCCTGACCGTCGAGGAACTCGCCGTGGCCTTCGACACCCGTGGCCACTTCACCTTCGCCTGTGCCACCGGTGTCGACGTCGGCAGCACCGCCCTGTCCCTCGTCGTGTCCGTCATCGCCGACCGGACCAAGGGCAGCACCGCCGTCACCGGGAGATGCGGCTGGCCGTACCACTGGCCGACGGCACCGAACGCCTCCTGACCTTCACCGTCGACTACGCCAAGGATCCGACCGGCCGCGTGATCACCGCCCGCTGGAAGGGCACCCCGGGCATCACGGTCCGCGAACTCGCGGACGCGCTGGAGCTCGACCTCCTCCAGGACGTCCCCCAGGAGGTGCTGCCCACCCTCACCTCGCTCGGCCTGCGCTACGACACGGCGTCGAAGCACCTGCTCGTACTCGCGGAGACGAAGTCCGCGAGCGTGGCGTTCGCCTCCCTGCCCGGCTGATCCGGCCGGGCGCGCCCCGTCGGGTCCGGCCTCCTGCCCGGTCGTCGGTCAGCCCCAGTACCCGGTGTGCACGGCGGAGGCCTCCTCGTAGAGGTGCGGGCCGGAGACCTCCACGGTGCCGCCGCCGGCGGCGAAGACCTGGCGGCAGGGCAGGTCGAGCACCGGTTCGTCCGGGTCCACCCCGGCGATGGAGTTCAGGTCGGTGGCGGAGAGCGCGTAGACGACCTGCCGGATGCCGCTCCAGTAGATCGCCCCGGCGCACATCGCGCAGGGCTCGGTGCTGCTGTACAGGACGGTCCCGTTGAGCAGGTGCGGGGCAAGGGTGCGGCAGGCCTGCCGGACCAGGTTGGTCTCCGCGTGGGCGGTGACGTCGTGGTCCGTCAGCACGGTGTTCTCGGCCGTGAGCAGGACGCCTCCGGACGGGTCGGTCAGCAGCGCGCCGAAGGGGTGGTTGCCGTGGGCGCGGGCGGAGGCCGCGAGGTCGATGGCCGTGAGCAGGTGGGTGCGGGTGTGGTCGGTCACTGGCGGACTCCTCGGGGGCGGAAGGGGCGGGGCGAGCGCGGGCCGAACGCAGGACGCGGCCGATCCGCGCTCACTGCGGGTGAGCGGGCACGGTGACGACCGGGCAGTGGGCGCGGCGGAGCAGGCCGTGGGGCACGGAGCCGAGGCGCATGCCGGTGAAACCGCCGTTGCCGCGCCGGCCGACGACCACGGCGAGGGCGTGCTCGGCGGCGCGGGCCAGCTCCTCGACCGGGTGGCCGTGCACGACCTCGTGGGTCACGGTCACGTCCGGGTGGTGCTCGTGGCGTCCCGCCGTGGATTCGAAGAGCAGGCGGTGCAGCAGCTGCTCGGTGGCGGGCTCGTCCGCGCTGCCGACCAGTGGGCGCTGCCAGACCCACAGGACGCGCAGTGCGGCCCGGCGCTCGTCCGCGTACGCGAAGGCGAAGTCGACGGCGGGTTCCGAGGACGGGCTGCCGTCCACGCCGAGCACCACGTACGGCGGGTCCTGGGTGGTGTGCTCGGGGTCGCGGACCACGACCACCGGGCAGTGCGCCTGGGCGCTGACAGGCACGGCCACCGAGTACGTGCTCAGCGCCTCCTCCACCCGGCTCAGCCGCCGGGAGCCGAGGACGACGAGCGAGGCCCGGCGGGACTCCCGGCACAGCGCGGGCGCCGGGACGTCCTCGGTCACGGTGGAGGTCACGGCCAGCCCGGGATGGCGCTCCCGGGCGACGGCGGCGGCCCGGTCGAGCGCCCGGTCGGCCCGCTCGCGCAGGGCCTTGTGGTAGCGGCCCTCGTCGAACGGCCGGAACTCGCGGTACAGCGAGGGCACGGCGTGCACCAGCCGCAGCGGCAGGCCCTTGCGGGCCGCCTCGTCGGCGGCCCAGGCGGCGGCCATCGAGCCGGTGTCGTGGGCGTCGACGCCGAGGACGACGGGACCGCCGGGGTTGTCGGAGCTTGCGGACGTCATGGTGGTCCTCCTCGGCCGGTGAGGCGTCGCCGTCGGTGACTCTCGGTATTCGACCGGCTCGGTACGGGGACGGGCCCGTGGACCCGGCCGCCCGTACCTTCCGTACTTCCATGGCACCACCGAACGCCGACTTCGGCAGGGTCCGGCCGGTCCCCGGTGCAGGGCCTGCGGTGCCACGCCGGGGGCGTCCTGGCCGGTCAGGCGAGCGGTACCCGTGCCAGAGCCGCCCGCACGGTGGCCGCGAGGTCACCGACGTGGACGCCGAGGTCGCGCAGGTGCCGGGCGGTCTCCTCCACGGGCAGGTCGACGCACCGGGCGATGCGGACGAGTTGGACGAGCCGCATCGGCGGGTCCTTCGGGCCCGGCATCACCAGATCGTCGGCCGTCAGCAGGCGCAGCGCCGCCCCCTGGGTGAGGCCGGGCGGGAGGTCGTCGCGGGACACGCGCAGGCCGTAGGAGCGCAGCCGGGTCGCCAGTTCCCTGGGACGTCGGCCCAGGTCCCTGGCGGCCAGGACCAGCAGGTAGAACGGGATCTCGTCGTCCGGGCTCAGCCAGAACCACCAGACATCGTGCAGTTCGTCCGAGACGCTCTGGGCCATGTCCTCGTAGCGGAACAGCTCGCGGTCGAGTTCGGTCTGGCGCTGTGGCAGGACCATGCCCGTTCGCACCCCGTACGCGGCCAGCCGGCTGGTCAGTACCCGCAGGCTGAGCCCCAGGTTCTCGGCCACTTCCATGAGCTGGTGGAAGGTCGGGGCACGGTCCGTCCGGAAGGGCGACCAGTCGACCTCCCACTCACCGGCCAGCAGGTCGAAGTCGTCCAGTGACTCCCGGCAGGTCGGCTGTGGCGGCAGGGTGAATCCGAGGTGCTCGTACTCGGCTCGGACGTCGTCGGCGGACAGGCCCGACCATTCCTGGGCGGACATCAGCTGCCAGGGGGAAAGGGGCCCGTCGGCACTCACCCACGGCCACCTCCCGTCGTGGTCCCGACTGAGCCAGTCGAGATACGTCTGGTCCAGCCGCTCGGGGAACGCGAACGGTTCTACTGCCAGGCCGTAGCGTTCGAGTCGACGCCGTATCTCCAGGGGGCTCAGTCCGGTCCGCAGAGCGGCTTGGGCAACGTGGCCGGGTGGCACGGATCCGTCGTCCCAGATCTGCCTGTATTCACCGATCTCGCCGTCCTGGTAGAGCAGTTGGAGGTCCACCTCGTCAGGGGAGCCTTCCGGCAGATCCCCGGGCACGACGGTTATGCCGTACTCCCGCAGCCGCGCCGCCGCTTGTGCGGCGCTCACTCCGAGCGCCGCGGCGACCTCCAGCAGGTCACCGACCGTTTTGAACGAGCGGCGGCGACCGTGCCGGTCGTCGAGCCAGAGGCCCGAACCGTCCCGATCATCCGGGTCGTCCGTCTCGGCGACGACGAGGTCGTCCACTCCGAAGAGTCTCCGCCGTTCCGCCGGGCCGGCCGGAGCGTAGCCGAGCCGTCGAGCGGCCGTGAACACGTCCGACCGGATGGTCTCACCGAAACCACGATTTGCGGTGAGCACCTCCAGGTCCGACGGCCAGGCCGTGGCCACCTGGCGTGGTTCAGCCAGTTCCGGTACCAGTTCGACGAGTTGACGCAGCAGATCGGTGCGTCCGTGGGCCAGCGTCCGCCAGAGCAGGATGTGGTCAGGAAGCGAATGGAAGGACGACGCCGTCGGTCGCGGCGTGCGGTTGTTGGCTGTCAGGAGGCCGTTGTGGATCGCCTGGTCCAGCGGGAACCAACCGGCCGAAGCGAGAGCCGTCGGTCGCCCGTGCTCACCGAAGCCGGCTCCCGACTCGTACATCGCCTCCGCCACCAGATCAGCCGTCCGCGGGCTGGCCTCGGTGACGTTCCGCAGCCACGTCGGGGTGACGAACTTCGCTCCGCTCGCCACCAGGGCGGGTGCCGCGCCCGCCAGCAGTTCCTCGACGCGGGGGGACACGTCCTCGAGCACCGTGAGGCGGTCAGTACTGAGGTGTCTCGGGGCGTAGTCCCCGCACAGGTTCACCATGGCGCCCCGGCCGCCTGACAGCACCCCGGTGCGCTCGCGCGGTTCGATCCGAAGGCCGTCCACCAGCAGTTGGCCGCCGTCCCTGCACCAGATCACCTGCGCGCCCTCGGGACTGTCGGCCCATTCCACCAGGTGGTCGTGCATCGTGTCGTCCGTCGGTCCGGTCCCCGACGGTCCGAACACCCCCGGCTTCCACTCCCCTCTCCGCCCGCCGTGCCGCGCCGCCGTCGGGAACTCGGCGATGCACAGCACCTTGGCGAGGGCGTCCAGCCCGGACCAGGAGCGGAGCCGCTCCCGCAGGTAGAGCCGCACCCGGGTGCCGGGCCTGCTGCCGTGCTCCTCCTTCTCGACGATCCGGAACAGGTGGTTGGGCCCGAGGATGTGCGCCTCGACCAGTGGCCCTGGCATGCCGTCGAGCCCCATGCGGCAGGACTCCACCCGGATCTCGTCCGCGAGCATGAAGTACGACAGGACGCCGATGCCGAACCGGCTGTTGGGGTGGAGCCGCACCGGGGGTTCGACGCGTTCCCACTGCGCCCGCTCCAGCAGGAAGTCGGGCTGTTCGGCGAAGCGGGCGCCGGCGTTGGAGAACACGCCGCGCAGTTCCGCCTCGCCCATGCCGATGCCGTCGTCGGTGCACTCCAGGTACTCGCGGCCGTCCTCGTCGACGCCCTGGACGAAGTCGATCCGGCCCTCGTAGGGGTGGAAGGGCCGGCCGGAGCGCTCCAGGTACTGCGTCCTGGCCCTGCGGTAGCGGCAGGCGTCCAGGGCGTTCTGGTAGAGCTCGCGTACGGCGAGGTCGCGGTCCTTGTAGAGCTGGGTGCCGGTCAGCAGGCCGCGCACCCGGCGGTCGTCGAGCCGGAACCGCGCGCCGCTGGTGAAGGTCCCCTGCGCCGGGACGACGCCGTCGGCGGAGATCCGCGTGGGCAGGGGCGGCATGGGCTGGGCGATCCGGTCGGGCACGGCGCGCCCGACGGCGAGGAGCAGCCCGTCCAGACGCGCCGCGTGCTCGCGCAGGGCCTCCACGACGGCCTCGTGCTCGCAGACCGCCTTGAGGACCGGCAGCTCGGGGGAGCCGCCCCACGCCGTCGCCGTCAGGGTCCGCCGCAGCCCGTCGAGGTCGACCGGGTTCGGGACCCCGATGTGCTCGACCACCGTGTCGGGGAGCACGGCGGGTTCGATCGCGGCGCCGTACGCGACGGCCAGCAGCAGGCCGGCCCGCCGCTCGCGGATGCGCTGGCGGCCGGGGCCGGGCAGGAGTTCGTCGGCTTCGAGCCGGCCGAGGTGCTCGGGGTTGCAGATGTCGGCGCCGATCCGCAGGCCCGCGAGGAGCCTGGCCAGGCGCCGGATGCCCACCGCCTCGGTCAACGGGCCGCTCTCCGCCGTGAGTTCGGCGTCGAGGTCGACCAGGGCCGTCATCCCCTTGTCGTCCTGCGCGAGCCAGCGGCGGTACAGCCACCACCCGGTCGCCGCCGCGGCCTGCGGGCGCAGTTCGGCCCGGTTCACCAGCAGGTCGTGACCGGCCAGGAAGGCCTGGTAGCCGGCGCGCCATCCGGTCGCTCCGCGCCGCGGCCGCAGGTCGGTGGGGTCGGCGTCGAGCCGGGAGGACAGGAGCAGGAGCTGGTGGGTCTGGTAGAGGTAGGGCAGCAGGACGAGCAGCCCGGCCTCGGCCGGGTAGAGGTCGAGCACACCGTCGGGCTCACCGAGCAGCCACTCCACGCGGTCCGCGAACCGCGTCGCGAACCCGGGGTCCGCCCACGGGTCTCCGGCGGTGCGCCGCTCGGCACCGCCCCGGACGGCGGCCAGCCGCTCGGCCAGCCGGGCCGCGTGCCACCGATGGGGACCGGCATCGCGCTGCGCCGTGTGGGCCCAGATCCCGGAGTCCAGGACGGCGCGGACCCACGGGTCGCTCGACGGGGCGGGTTTGGCCGGGGCGGAGGCTGTCTGGACCGTCATCGAATCGACGTGGCCGACCTGGACGACCGTGCTCTGGGTCCCCCCGTCGATGGTGTTCGTGACGTTGTACTGGTCCACCCGCTGTCCCTCCCCGGTCACCGCGTGGGGGACAGCTTAGGTGGACGGGGCGGGTGGCCGTGGTACGGGTGAACAGCGGCCCGTGCCGGCCCCGGAGACCACCGGGAGCGTGGGCGGCTCAGTGGAGGAAGTAGTCGGGGGTTCGGACGGACAGCGTCGACGCCAGCTTGCGCAGATCGGCTTCGGTGTTCTCCTTCCCGTCCGCCGACATGACGATCAGGTGGTCGTCGCGGCGGACGAAGTAGAAGACGACGTAGGGATTGGCCCTGCGCCAGGTGTCCGGCGAGACCTGTTCGCAGCCTTCGGCTCTGACCGTGCTGCCGAGGCTCGTCGCATCGCAGACGGGCGGTCTGAAGGCGGACGTCACGGGCTCCACGGTCACCCGGATGGCCCAGCGGTTCAGGTCGTCGGGGTCGACGCCCGGCCGGTCGGGCAGCAGGAGGAAGCCGAACCACGAGCCGGGCTTGCTGGTCAGCGGAGTCCGCACGCGGTAGCCGGCGACATCGGGTGCGTACAACGGCACGCCCACGTCGGCGAGTTCGTTCCGGGCGCGCTCGTCCGCGCGGTGGTTCCCGACGAGCGCCGAGAGCGGCCAGAGCAGGGCGAGGACGACCAGCAGCACGACCCGGCGCCGCCGCAGCAGCGGCCCGGGCGCGGTCAGGGCGGCCGCGACCGCGAACAGCACCGCCTCGGCGAGTGGCAGCAGTCCGTCCGGCAGGCTCCGGGCTCCGGCCCGGTTCTCGAGCTCGAACTGCAGCCAGGAGAGGACGACGGCCGCGGCGGCCACCCGCCAGGCCGGCCGGACGTCCGCCAGCCGCAGTGCCAGCCAGCTCGTCAGGAAGGCGAGGACGGCTGCCACCGGGGCGAGCAGCAGCGCCCACCCCAGGCAGCTCCAGCCCTGCTGCGGATCGCACGGGAGGAGGCGCTGCCACGGCAGTGCGGCGAGCAGGAGCGCCACCGCGCCGAGCCCGGCCCCCACCAGCGCCGACCTGGCCGTCCGGGATCCCACGACCGCCCGCCACCAGGCGATCCCGCCGATCCGCCGCGACGTCCCCCAGGGCATGCCCACGCTCCCGCCGTCCCCTCCGCGATCTCGCTCCGGCGGCCGATTCTGTCGCACGGCCGCCGGGGACGGCCTGAGTACGGGTACTCAGGTTCGGCGGACCAGGGCGGACCAGGGCGGACCAGGGCGGACCACGGCGGCGCGACGGCCGTTATTCGGTGGGGCGTCGCGGTCCGGCCGGTTAGGCTGGCGGGCATTTCCCGGGGAGGAAACGATCGATGACTGTGCTCTCGCTGCTGCCCGTCAGCACCGAACGGCTCCTGCTGCGTCCGTTCACGCCGGATGACCTCGACGACCTGCACGCCTTCCAGAGCCTGCCCGAGGTCGCCCGCTACCTCTACCGGCCGCCGCTCACCCGGGAGCAGTGCGTGCAGAGCCTGAAGCGGCGGGCGGCCGGCACCGCGTGGTCCGAGGACGGCGACGACCTGGCGGTCGCCGTCTGCCCGGACGGCGAGGCGAAGGTCGTCGGCGAGATCGTGATGAAGCTCGCGAGCGCGGCGGCCCGCCAGGTCGAGATCGGCTGGAGCTTCAACCCGGCGTACACCGGCCGGGGTTACGCGACCGAGGCGGCGCGCGCGGTGGCCGAGCTGGCCTTCGCCGAGCTGGACGCCCACCGGCTCTACGCCCGCCTCGACGTGCTCAACACCGGGTCGATGCGGGTCTGTGAGCGCCTCGGCATGCGCAGGGAGGCGCACCTCGTCGAGAACGACCTCGACGGCGGGCGCTGGGGCAGTGAGTACGTCTACGCGACGCTCGCCCGGGAGTGGAAGGCCGAGCAGGCCTGACCGGCGGTCAAGAGGCGCCTCGCGCGGGGAGCGTAGGTTCCGGCCCGAGCCGGAACCGACGCTCCCCGCGGCGTCCTCAGGGGGTCACCGTCACCGTGATGGTCTCGGGGTTCCCGCTGTTGCCCTGGTAGACGGTGTCACCGCTGTAGACGGCCGTGATGACGTGCGCGCCGGTGGTCCGGAAGAAGACGACGCGCCCCGCGGCGGCGCAGTTCCCGACGTTGAGGACCAGGCGGGCCGTGCCCAGGGCGGTGCCGGTCGTGGTGTCGGTGAACGTCACGGTGCCGGTGGGCGGGGTCGTGGCGCCCGTGCCGGCCGGGCAGACCAGGTCGTCGAGCACCACCGGCCGGCCGAGCCGGGAGTTCTGGGGCAGCGCGATCAGGCGCGTGTTCACCGGCTTGCCCGGAGTGGTGTAGCTGATGGTCACGCTCGCGGCGGTGCTGGTCACCGTGGGGCCGGTGCCGCCGGCGGGGACGAGGGACGACCCGCCGCCGCCACCGCCCGCGCTCCCGAACGGAGTGGTCAGGCCGTTGAGGCTGGCACCGCCGCCGCCACCGTAGTAGCCCCCGCCGCCCGCTCCGCCCGTGCCGGCACCACCGTTGCCGCCGGTGCCGAGCGTGCCGGGCGCGCCGTTCGTGCCGCCGGTGGCCACGCCGCCGGCCCCGCCCTGGGTGGCCGTGCCCGCCCCGCCGCCCGTTCCCCCGTTGCACGTTCCGTTCGCGCCCGCCTGACCGGCGTCCCCGCCCTGGCTTCCCGGGCACGAGGAGCTGAAGACCTCGCCGGCCCCACCGCCGCCCGCGGCCACGAGGAGGCGGGAGTCGGTGGTGGTGAGGGGAGTGGTGCGGGGCTGGGTGCGGACGTCGGAGGCCCCGCCTCCGCCGCCGCCGAAGCGGGTCGTGCCACCGCCGTTGAAGCCGCCGAGGCACGGCGAGAACACGTAGCAGGCGGAGGTGTCGAGCGTGGGGGTGCCGCCGACCTCGACGTAGAGGGTCTGACCCGCGGACAGTCCGGTGAGCGTGCCCGCGACCTGCGCGCCACGGCCGCCGGGCGTGTTGTTGACACCCTCCAGGCCGCCGGCCGCGCCGATCGCCGTGACGTCGACCTGGGTGACGCCGGCCGGGACGGTGAACGTCTGCTCGGCGCCGGTGAAGGCGAACGTACAGGTGGTGGTGGGGCCCGAGACCGTGCAGGAGCCCTGCGCGTGGGCGGTCCCGGACAGCGCCACCGGGGCGAGGCCGGCGACACAGAGCATGCCGGCCACGGCGGCCAGCGCGGGTCCGCTGCGACCGGCCGAACCGGTACGGGGCCTGATGGCCGTCGCGTTCGGCTGACCGGCGGCGGCCGGCGGTGAGAACTTCACGATCTGCTCCCGGAAGGGGGAAGGAGGGGATCTTGCGGCAGGGGGCGCCTGCCCTCCGACACTGTGGATCAGAGCGCTCGAGCCCCGGACCGCA
The DNA here is from genome assembly GCF_044763205.1 of Kitasatospora sp. NPDC096204. NCBI lineage: Bacteria > Bacillati > Actinomycetota > Actinomycetes > Kitasatosporales > Streptomycetaceae > Kitasatospora > Kitasatospora sp. NPDC096204. Next base: position 16,295 of record NZ_JBIWFT010000033.1, on the reverse strand, counting down.
GCCGATCTGACACACCGTCGATTCACCCCGGCGGTGTGCGATCCGGGTCACCCGGTGCCGTCCTCCCCGCAGCCGCGGGGAGGACGAGGGGACATCCGACCCCGAGCCATGGCGCCTGTGACGTGTCCGAGGCCGCCCGGGTCGCAGCGGGCGGTTCTGCGGCCCCGCCGATCGGCGGGGGCGGCGCCCCGTCGATCGGCGGTATCGATGCGTCGTATGCGAGTGGAACGATCTGAGCGGTCATCAGTTGCGGGATGGCCGAGCCGCCCTCGGCCCTCACCGGCGGGGCGGCCGGCTTCCGGGGGGAAGAACCGCAGGAACCGGGGGGGACCACGCGGCAGGTGTTTCGGCCTGCCCGCGTGCGTCGACGCGTCGGCCGGCGATCGACCACTCACGCGCGAACCGACGCGGACGACGCGAACGGTGCGGTGCGGGCGACGGATCAGCAGGGGCCGTGCTCGGCCCGTGAGCTGACCGGGCGTCGGCCCGCACGATCGCGCCGTCCCGAGGCAGCGCGCGCTCCTGGTGCTCCCGTCCGGACGCCGGGCGGCTCATCTTGCGGCCACCATCCAGGAGAACAGCCACTCCCATGCAGACCAGATTACCGATCCGCTCACGCCGGGCGCGCCGCGCCGTGGCCAGGGTCCTGAGCATCACCGCGATCGCCACGGCGATGTCCCTGGTGACCTCCGCGGCGCACGCGGCGCCCGACCGCCCCGCCGCCCCGGCCGACGTGCCCGCGGCGCCCGCCTTCGCGGTCAACGGCGAGGTCGCCCACTACGACTACGAGTGGAGCGACGAGAAGACCGCGCCGAACCTCATCGACGGCGGCCCGCGCGCCGTCCACCACAACGGCGCGCACGCCGGGCCCGGGACCGACAACGAGGTCATCTGGGGGATCCCCGGCCACACCGTCCGCTCGCTCCGGCTGGACGGCACCAACCAGTACGACTCCGTCCCGCTCACCGTGCCGACCGACCAGTCCTTCACGGTCTCCGCCTGGGTGCAGCTCGACAAGAAGCCGGACGCCTCGTACTCGGTGGTCACCGAGGGCGGCAGCCGGGTCTCCGGCTTCTACCTGAAGGTGAACCCGGACGGCAAGCCGCTGTTCGGCATGCCGCGGGGCGACTCGGAGACCGTCGGCTGGGACACCGCGGACGGCACCGTCGCACTGACCGAGAAGAGCGGCTGGACCCACCTCACCGGCGAGTACGACGCCGCGGCCGGCGTGATCCGGCTGTACGTCAACGGCGTCAAGGTCGCCACCACCCCGCACACCGTCACCTGGAAGGCCACCGGCGAGCTGAACATCGGCCGCGGGATGTGGGCCGGCCAGCCGGGCGACCACCTCCCCGGGCGGATCGCCGACGTCCGGATCTGGCAGCGCGCGCTGTCGGACGTCGAGGCGTCGAACGTGGCGATCGCCGACAGCGTGGTCCGCGAGGACCGCTGCTCGCTGGCTGTCGCGCTGCACGCGGGCGGACCCAAGGTCAAGGCGCTGACCGCCAAGGCCCTGGCCGGCACGGTCGCCGACGTCCGCAACGCGGCGAACAGCGGGTGGGGGTACGGGCCGATCGCGGCCGCCTCGGTGGACGACCAGCGCGACCAGCGCGCGATCCAGGACGCCGAGCTGGCCCGCGAGGGCGCCTGGACGGACATCACCAAGCCGTTCGCGGTCTCCGGCCCCGACTACATGTCCTTCCTGAACAAGCCCGGCTACGGCGCTCCGATCTGGGCCTTCCTGGGCGACGGCAAGCTCGTCGACCCGACGGGCCCGCCGAAGCCCTCCCAGGCCGCCCTGGACCGGGCGATCGCGATCTACCAGGAGCGCCGGGCGGCGGCCGGGAACAACGGCGGGCCGAGCTGGTACGGGTTCTTCGTCAACGAGGACGTCCTCAAGCGCCTGTCGGCCTACCAGATCGCCCGCTTCATCCGGCTCGGCGGTCTGCCCACGGTCGCCCCGGCGAAGGACTCGGTGGAGTTCCGCACCGAGGTCGAGGACCTCAAGGCCCAGTGGGCCGGCTGCGACGCGAGCGACCCGCTCGACCCGCAGCACATCCTGAACGAGGTGGTGGCCACCGCCAGCGCCGAGTGGCAGGCCGAGCTGGGTGACCAGGCCAAGCAGCGCGGCGACATCGTCTCCGCCGACCTGACGGCCTACCAGGACCTGCGGACCGCCACCAGCGCGATGGTGGAGGCCCAGGGCCAGGCGTTCATCGTCAGCCGGATGCTGGTCTTCCAGAAGTACTGGCAGGGCAAGTCGTCGAACGACCCCAACTATCCGAAGCCGCAGACCTTCGCCAACGCCACCGCGGCGATGGCGAACGCCCGGAACGCGATCAGCGCCCAGCTGGCGATCGCCCGACAGGCCGCGGCCTCCGCCAAGGCGCAGGCCGACCGGGCGACCGCCGCGCAGACCGAGGCCGGGAAGATCGCCGAGTCCGGCGGCACCCCGTACGGCCGCGGACTGACCCACGCGCTGCAGTCGGCGCAGGTCACCAAGGCATCGGCGGCGGCCGCGCAGACGGCGTCCAAGGCGATCGAGACCACCCTGAACGCGGTCGCCGCCGGCCAGGCCGACAGCGCCGCGCTCTACGCCCTGGCCGACACCCAGACCCACGCCACCCAGGCCGAGTTCCAGCGCGCCGTCGCCCAGGAGGCCGCGGACCAGGCCAAGGCTGCCGCCGCCGCTGCCGCGGCCCAGGCCGACCAGGCGGCCCAGGCCGCAGCCCGGGCCAAGGCCGACCGGGAGCAGGCGCAGCAGGCCGAGCGGGACGCCAAGGCGGCCGCCGACGACGCGCACGCCAAGCGGGCCGTCGCCGAGCAGGAGCGCGCCAACGCGGCGGCCGCACGGCAGAAGGCCGACAGTGAGCGGGCCAAGGCGGCCGCCGCCGAGGCCGAAGCGACCCGGAAGCGGGCCGCCGCTGCGACCGCGCTGAGTGCCGCCGAGAGCGCAGGGAAGACCGCGGCGGACAAGGAGAGTGCCGCGAAGACGGCGGAGGCCCAGGCCTACCTCGCCCGGGACGCCGCCGCGGCGGCGGAGGCCCGCAAGGACGCCGCCACCGCCCGGCAGAAGGCCCTGGAGGCCGCCGCCGACGCGGCCGTCGGCAGCGCCGACGCCAAGGAGAGCCGACAGGCGGCGGACCAGGCGAAGGCCGCCGCCGCCCAGGCCACGAGCGCGGCCGGCGGCGCCCGGGCCGCGGCCGACGAGGCCGGCCGCAGCGCGATCGCCGCCCGGGCGGCGGCCACCGAGGCGACCGGCGCGGCCCAGCGGGCCCAGGCCGCCTCGGACGCGGCCCAGGCCGACGTGGCCGTCACCAGCGCGGCCGCCTCCACCGCGCACGCCGCCGCGGCGGACGCGATCGCCGCCTCCGAGCAGGCCGCGCAGAACGTCAAGAACGCGGCCGAGCAGGTGAAGGTGGCCGCTGCCGCCGCACTCAAGGCCGAACTGGCGCAGAAGGCGGCCCAGTTGCAGGCGGCCCAGGCCGCCGCCGACAGCGCCCGCGCCGCCGGCCGGGCCCACGCGGCCTCGCTCTCCGCGCTCGCCGCCCGGGACACCGCGGCCGCGGCGATCACGGCAGGGAACCAGGCGATCGCGCTCGGCACGCCGTACCGGGAGACCGACTCCGCGGCCGCTCTGGCCGTACTGGTCGGCCAGAGCGGCAAGACCCTGGCCCAGCAGCAGAACGACGCCGCCCAGGCCCGTGCGGACGAGGCGGCGAAGGCCGCCGCCACCGCGGCCGCGCTGGCGGCCAAGGCCGGCAGCGACGCCAAGGCGGCCGCCCAGGCCAGCGCGAACGCGGCGGCCGACACCACCAGGGCGCTCGCCTCGCTGCAGCAGGCGCGCGCCTCGGCAGCCCAGGCGGCGAACGAGGCCGCGGCGGCGAAGGTCGCCGAGACCAACACCGCGAAGTACGACGAGCAGGCCCACGTCGACGCGTTCGCCGCGGCGGCCGCCTCGACCGACGCCGCGAACGAGGCCGGCGCCGCCCGGGCCGCGGCCACGGCGGCCGAGCAGGACGCCGCCACCGCGCGCAACACCGCGACCGCGGCGGAGGCCGACGCCGCCAGGGCCCGTGCCACCGCCGAGCAGGCGGACAAGGCGGCGACCGAGGCCGAGAAGGCCGCGGCCAACGCCCAGGGCGCGGCCCAGCAGGCCGACCAGTCGGCCCAGCGGGCCGAGGAGCAGCAGCGCAAGGACGAGCAGGCGGCGCAGGCGGCCCGGGCCGCCCAGGTGACGGCCGGACCGGCCGACACCGGCCCGGACCTCAGCGGGAACGACGAGCAGCTGCTGCTGGCCCAGTGCGGTCAGAGCTGCGTCGACGAGTTCCGCAAGGCCAAGGCGGACGCCGCCAAGGACGTCCTCGACTGGGTGAAGGAGAACGGCGGGGAGATCCTGCTCGACGTGCTCGGGGTCACCGACGCCAAGAAGTGCTTCACCGAGGGGGACGTCGAGGGCTGCCTGTGGACGGCGCTCAACGTGGCGAGCCTGGTGGCCGTGGTCGGCAAGCTCCCGGCCGTCAGCAAGGCGGTCATCCGGATCGGCGAGGGCATCGGGAAGTTCTTCGAGGAGTCCGTGGCGGCCAAGCGGGCCATCGACCGCCTGCGCAAGGTGATCGAGGACGCCAGGAAGGCCGCCGAGGGCGAGTGCACGCTGGAGCTGGCCGCCGAGGGTGCCTCGGGCGTGGTCTCCGCCGCGTTCCTCAGGCCCGAGGGCGCACCGGCCGGCAGCCTGCGGCTCGCCGCGGGGAAGAAGAGGTTCTGCGGCATCAAGCGGGCAGCGGTGCTGCATGACGACTTCTGCGCCAAGGGTTCGCACATCAACCTGCTGAACGGCGCCGAGGTGGCCCTGCGCCCCGACGAGAAGGGCAGCATCCGGGGCATCGTCGGGCGGCCCGCGCCGCGGGACGCCACCCAGGCGGAGATCGACGCCGTGATCGACATCATCAAGTCCGACAAGTCGCTGCGGGAGGAGATCAAGTCGGTGGCGAGGGACGCCATGCGCATCTTCAACACCCCGGGCAATCAGCCCGGCACCTGGGGCGGCGGCTGGAGCTGCTCCACCAACCGCGCGCTGGAACTGAAGTTCCTGATCGACGCGCTGGAGCGGATGGGCTGACGGTGCGGTGATCAGGACGCGCTGATCAGAGCGTGTCGATCGGAGCGTGTCGATCGGAGCGTGTTGATCGGAGCGTGTTGATCAGGGTGCGGTGCGGCCTTCCCTCCGGGGCGGGCCGCACCGCATCCGATTTTTCCCGCCACTTCGCTGTGCCATCATGAACACATGGAATTTCTCCGGGTGTTGACGGAATTCGGATCGGCCGCGAGGCTCGGCGGAATCCGACCGCTGGATGGTCTGGCCGACATCGTCGAACGGCTCGGACCGTTCGAGAAATCCGGCCGGATCAACCAGAGGCGACGCTGGCCGCACTGGTTCGGCTACGGTGACGTCACCTTCGAATCCTGTCAGTGCCGGATCGTCAACCGCCTTTCACTGCGCACCTGGTACGAATCGGTCCGGATTCCGGCCGGCCCACCGGGGGAATTCCGCACCTTTCCGACCGGCGTCCGATTCGACCGGCTGGCCGACGCGTTCGCCGGAGCCGGCCTCGAATGGCGGGAACTGCACCGCTCGGACCGCGAGTTCGCCTTCGCCACCCAGGCCGCCGAACTCCCCGGAGTGAGTGTCGCCTTCACCTTCACGGCCGATGACCAACTGCTCTACAGCGTCCACGCCACCGAATCCGGCCACCTCTGCCACCCGCCGGCGCCCGGCACCCCGGAGGACGGCTTCGGCCGCTGACGCCGCGCGGCGTCCGGCGCGCCCGGGGTGGACCCTCCCATGGCGGGAGGGTCCACGATGGGCCCGTGCGAGACCAGGACGACTTCCTCACCATCGGGCGCTTCGCCCGCCTCTGCCGGCTGAGCGTGAAACAGCTCCGCCACTACGACGACACCGGCCTGCTGCCCCCGGCCAGGGTCGACCCCGCCACCGGCTACCGCTACTACGCCCCCGGGCAGGCCCGCGACGCGCTCACCGTCGCGCTGCTGCGCGAACTCGACGTGCCGCTCGCGGTGATCGCCGCGACGCTGGCGGCCTCCGAGCCGGACCGGGCCCGACTGCTGGGCGCCGAACGCGACCGGGTCGCCGAGCGGATCGTCCGGGACCGGGCCCGACTGGAGCTGCTGGACCGCCTTGCCGCCGGCGGCGGACTGCCCGGGTACGAGATCGTCCTCGGGCGGGAGCCGGAGCGGCGGCTCGTCGTCGTACGGGCGGTGGCCGGGCCGGGCGAGCTGGGGGAGCGGACCGGCGGGTGCGTCGGACGGCTGCTGGCGGGCCTGCGCGGCACGCCCTGGCGGCCCCCGCTGTGGGGCCTGTTCCCGCTGGACCTCGGCGACGGCATGCGCATCGCGGTCGGCGCCGAAACGGACGTGACAGACGTGCCAGGCGCGCCAGGCGTGGCGAAGAAGGGTGGCGGGGCCGACGGGCTGGAGTGCGAGCTGCTGCCCGGCGGGCCGGTGGTGGAGACGGTCCACCACGGCCCGTACTCCCAACTGCCGCTCGCCTACCACGCGTTGCTGGCCGCCGTGCACGAGCGCGGACTGTGGCCGCTGGCACCGGCGCGGGAGGCGTACCTGGTCGGACCGGGGGAGGCCCCGGCGGAGGAGTGGACGACCCGGCTGGTGGTCCGGGTCGCCGAGGAGCGGACGGAGGAGGCGGCATGACCGAGCCGTGGGGTGGCCTGCACTGCGAGACGACGGCGCTGGACGTGCTGCTGCGCCACGAGGGCGTCGAGCTGTCCGAGCCGATGCTGTTCGGGCTCGGGGCCGGGCTGTCGTTCGTCTACTGGGACGCCAAGGGGATGGACTTCCCGTTCCTCGGCGGCCGGGTGAAGCCCTTCGAGCTGACCCGTGCCCTGGCGGCCCGGCTCGGGCTGCGGCTGGACGTCCGGGAGACCGCCTCCGCCGGGCGGGCCTGGCGCAACGTGGCGGAGGAGCTGGACGCCGGACGCCCGGTCGGGCTCCAACTGGACAGCCACCACCTGGAGTACTTCACCTCCCGGGTGCACTTCGGCGGGCACGTGGTCGCGATGCGCGGCTACGACGCGAAAGACGCCCACCTGGTGGACACCGCGCAGCAGGGCGGCGCGGTCACCACCAGTCTGGCCTCGCTCGCGGCGGCGCGCGCCGAACGCGGACCGATGACGGCCCGCCACCGCTCCTTCACGCTCGCCCGGAACGGCGAACTCCCGGACGTGCGGGCCCTGCTGGCCCCGGCCATGGCCGACTGCGCGACGGCGTTCCTGCATCCGCCGATCGCCAACCTCGGCCACCGCGGCATCGCCAAGGCCGCCGCCCTGGTGCCGGGCTGGCTGACCAGGGCGGACCGGCCCGGCGACCAACTGCCGCAGGCCGCCCGGATGATGGAGCTGGCCGGGACGGGCGGCGCGCTGTTCCGCAACCTGTACCGGGACTTCCTCGCCGAGTCCGCCGAACTGCTCGACGACGCCCGGGTGCGGGCCGCCCGTGACGGGTACGCCGAGGCCGCGGCGGGTTGGACGGAGGCGGCCCGGCTGATCGGCGCGGCGGGAGAGTCGGGGGACGCGGCGCCGCTGGAGCGGGCCGGCGGGCTGCTGGGCGAGCTGGCGCGGATCGAGCGCGAGGCGATGGGGCGGCTGGCCCGCCTGGGCGGCTGAGGCCGGGCCCTGCCGTCGCGCCGTCCTGCGGCCCTACCGTCCTTCGTCCCGCCCGCTGTGCAGAGCGGCGCCGTAGGCGAGCAGGATGCTCAGCGCCGCGTAGTCCGAGCCGGGGCGGCGGACGGGCACGAACACCTCCAGCCGGTCCCCGTCGGTGCGGTAGCCCTTCTTCGTCGCGCGCGCCGACAGGGCCCGGCTGCCGACGTGCGCGGCCAACCCCTGAACGTCGAGCCGGACGCCGCTGCCCGGGTTCGCGGAGACGACGGCGATCCGGGACCAGGCCACCGGCCCGGTGAAGGGGGCGAGCGTCATCCCCTCGGCGGTGAAGGTCAGGGCGCCCCAGTGGAACGAGCCGCCCGCGCCGAGCTCGTCGACGAGGCGTTGCGCACGGGCCTGGCCGACGGCCTGCGCCGCCGCCGAGACGAAACGTCCGCCGGTCTCGGGGTTCGGCCTGGAGATCATCCTCCAGAAGCCGCACTCCTCGCGGACCTTGATGTAGTCCAGGCCCCTGACCCGGATCCGGCCGCCCGTGTACGGCCGGATCACGGTCTTGAGCACGTCGTGCGAGTGCGCGAAGTTGATGTGGACGGACACCCGGGTCGACTCGACGGACGCGATCTCCTGCCACGCGTACCGCAGCGTGCGGCGCCCCGGCCGGCGCAGCTCGAAGCCGTGCTCGTACTCCCGGATCCGGATCCTGGCGTGCCGCACGCACAGGGCGAGGCACAGCACGTCCGCCACGACCACCGCCCGGAACGCGAGGCGGAACGAGGAGTCCTCGTCGTAGTACTTGCCGACGAGGGTGCACATCACGATGAACACGATGAGGAGCATGAAGAACGCGCTCAGGGGCCTGCGCGCGTAGCCTCCCTGGTAGGTCCACACCCGCTGCCCCAGCCGCCCGGTCCGCTCCGACCCCGCCGCCGTGCCTGTTGACAACGCACACCTCACTCGATCGCCCGATACCGCGGTTGTCGAGTCTCGGACGGGTTCGCGCGACGGGTCAACGGGAGAACTACTCAATTCCCGTGCGTCCGTAAGATGGCGACCCATGGAAACGGGGGCAGCCACCGGGACGTTCGCCGGCCTCGACGTCGCACTGACACCGCTGATCGGGCGGCGGGCGGAGATCGCCCGGATCGCCCGACTGCTCTCCGGCGCGCGCCTGGTCACGCTGAGCGGAACCGGTGGCGTGGGCAAGACCCGGCTGGCGCTGCGCGTGGCGGCGGGCGCGGCGCGCTCCGCCTTCCCCGACGGCGTGTACGTCGCCGAACTCGCCGACCTGCGGGACCCGGAGCTGCTCGCACCGAGCGTCCTCGGCACCCTCGACGCGGCGAACCCGGGCCGCCCCGGCGCCGATGCGGCGGCCGTCCTCGCCGCCCGGCTGCGCGAGCGGCGCGCCCTGCTGGTCCTGGACAACTGCGAGCACCTGCTCGACGCGTGCGCCCGGCTCACCGACACGCTGCTGCGGGCCGCGCCCGGACTGCGTGTCCTGGCGACCAGCCGGCAGCCGCTCGGCATCGCGGGCGAACAGGTCTTCCCCGTCGAGCCGCTGCCGGTGCCGGACCCGGGCATGGGCGCAGGCGCGGACGGGGGCGCGGGCGCGGACGGGGGCGCGGGCGCGGACGTGGGCGCGGGCAACGGCCTGCGCGCCCTGAGCGGCAACCCGGCCGTCGCGCTGTTCACCGACCGGGCCGCCGCCGTGCTGCCCGGGTTCACCCTGACCAGGCGCGACGCCGCCGCCGTCGCCGAGCTCGTACGCCGCCTGGACGGGCTGCCCTTCGCGATCGAGCTGGCCGCGGCCCGCATCCGGAGCCTGACACCGCAGGAGATCCTGGAGCGGCTCACGGACCGGTTCGCGCTGCTCACCGGGGGGAGCAGCGTCGCCACCGACCGGCAGCGCACCCTGCGCGCGCTGATCGACTGGAGCCACGACCTGTGCACGGCGCGCGAACGGCTGCTCTGGGCGCGGGCCTCGGTGTTCCGCGGCGGCTTCGACCTGGAAGGCCTCGAACAGGTCTGCACGGACGCCGAACTGCCGCCCGCCGCCCTGCTCGACGCCCTGGACGGCCTGGTGGCCAGGTCGATCGTCAACTGCCGTCAGGTGAACGGGCGTTCGCGCTACCACATGCTGGAGACGGTCCGGGAGTACGGGCACGAGCGGCTGGCCGCCTCCGGCACGCTCGACGCGCTGCGCGGCCGCCACCGGGACCGGTACGCCGAGCTGACCGCACGAGCCGGGCGGGAGTGGTTCGGGCCCCGGCAGGTCGACTGGTTCACGCGGCTGCGCCTGGACCACCCGAACCTGCGCGCGGCCCTGGAGTTCTGCCTGGAGCGGCCCGGGCAGGCGCGGGCCGGCCTGGCCCTGGCCGTGTCGCCCCGGCACTACTGGATCACCGCGGGCCTGCTGCCCGAGGGGTGCCACTGGCTGTCACAGCTGCTCGCCGCCGACCGCGCCCACGGCGACGACGGCGATGCCGCCGGCCCGGACGCCGCCGTCCGCGTACAGGCCCTGGTCACCGACACCTACCTGCGCATCCTGCGGGGCGACCCGGAGGACGAGGTCCGCCGCGCCCTCGCCGCCTGCGAGGCGGCGGCCGGCCGGGGCGGACACCGGCGGGAGTCGGCCTGGGTGCGGCACCACCACGGGATCCTCGCCGTCTGGCGCGAGGACTTCGCGAACGCCGCCGAGCTGTTCGCGCGGGCGCACAGCGAGTTCCGCGCGCTCGGCAGCCTCGACGCGGCCCTGGAATGCCGGGTCAAGTCCGCCATCGCGAACGCCTACGGAGGCGAGGCCGCCGTGGCCGACGAGGCGTGCCGGGAGGTCGAGGAGGCCGCCCGCGCGCACGACGAGTCATGGCTGCGCGGCATGGCCCTGCTCGCCCGCGCCCTGCTGGCCCTGCGCGCCGACGCGCCCGCCGACGCGATCACGCACGCCAGGGCGGCCATCGCCCGGCTGCGCCCGTTCCAGGACTGGTGGGACGTGGCCATGTGCGTGGAGGTCATCGCGTGGAGCACCCGGGACGACCCGCGGCGCACGGCCAGGCTCCTGGGCGTGCTGCACCTGCTGTGGGAGTCGCTGGGCGGGCGGCTCGGCGCGGCGCCGTTCATGCGCGTCCGGCACCTGCGCTTCGCCGCCGCGGCGCGGGAGGCGCTGCCCGCCGCCGCCTTCGACCGGGAGTTCCGCCGCGGCGCGCGCGCCACCGTGGACGAGGCGATGGCCTACGTCCTGGACGACGCGGCCGGGGTGCCGGGACTGACGCGGCGCGAGAGCCAGATCGCGGAACTGGTCGCCGAAGGCCTCACCAACAAGGACATCGCGGCGCGCCTGACGATCGCGCAGCGCACCGCGGAGAACCACGTCGAACGCATCCTGGACAAGCTGGGGTTCGCCTCGCGCACCCAGCTGGCGGTGTGGACGTACGAGCAACGCGACGAACCCGCCGGGAGTCGGCGGCCTGGGCCCACGGACCGGGCGCCGGCGGACCGACGCCCCGAGCCCTGACCGGGCACCGGCCCACCGTGGAGAATCACGCCATGCGCATCCTGATCGTCACGACCGGTTCCCGCGGGGACGTCGCACCGTTCACGGGCCTGGGCCGACGCCTGGTGGAGGCCGGGCACCGGGTCGCCGTGGTCGCCCATCCGACCTTCGCGACGCTGGTCGAGTCCTGCGGCCTGGAGCACCGACCGCTCCCGGGGGACCCGGAGGGGCTCATCCGTGACAGGGCCCGGGCGACGTCCCCGGAGGAGGTCCGCGCGGTGACGGCCGCGTTCGTGGACGGGCTCGCCGACGGCGTGGCGGATGCCGTGGCCGGCGGGGCCGACCTGCTGCTCACCGCCTTCGCCCCGTCGCCGTTCAGTCTGACGGCCGGGGAGGCCCACGGCGTGCCCGTCCTCGGCACGTACCTCACGCCCGCCTTCGCCACCAGTCGGTTCCCGCTGCCCGGCCCCGCCGGCGGCGGGGACCTGGGGCCGGAGGGCAACCTCGCCGCCGGCCAGGAGCGGCTGCGGAGCGCGGAGCGGCTGTTCTCGGGCGCCGTTGCCCGGCTGCGCGAGCGCCTCGGCCTGCCCCGCACCACCTCGCCGGAACCGCTCGGGCACACCCGTCCGGTCGTCCACGGCTACAGCCCCGTGCTGCTGCCGCGCCCGGCGGACTGGCCGGCCCCGGTCGAGGTCGCGGGCTTCTGGTGGCCCGCCCGGCCGCTCGGCTGGCAGCCCCCGGCCGAACTGGTCGACTTCCTCCGGGCCGGTCCGGCGCCGGTGTTCATCGGCTTCGGCAGCATGGCACCGGGGGAGGGGGAGCGGCTCGGTGAGCTGGTGACGGCGGCGGTGCGGCAGGCGGGGGTGCGCGCGGTGGTCCAGGCGGGCTGGGCCGGGCTGAGGGCGGCGGGTGACGGCGTCCTCTCCGTCGGCGACGTGCCCCATGACTGGCTGTTCCCCCGTACGGCTGCCGTCGTCCACCACGCCGGAGCGGGCACCACCGGCGCCGGGCTGCGCGCCGGAGTCCCCGCCGTCCCGGTGCCCGTGATGGCCGACCAGCCGTTCTGGGCGGCGCGGCTGCACCGGCTGGGGGTCGCCCCGGAGCCCGTGCCGTTCGCGGACCTCACCGCCGAACGCCTCGCCGCCGCGATCACGGCCGCCCTGGCCGAGCCGGTCCGCCGCCGCGCGGCCGCCGTCGCCGGGCTCATGGCGGCCGAGGACGGCGCCGGTGCCGTCCTCTCCCACGTCGCCCGGATCGCCGACGGCCCCGGCCGCTGAGCCCCGCCGCCCGTTCTCGCCGCCCGTTCCCGCCGCCCGTTCCCGCCGCCCGTGCTCGTGGGCCGTTCTCGTCGCCCGAGTCGTGCAACCCCTTCCGCGGTGCGGGGGTGAGTAGGGCAGAGCGGTGGTCCGGTCGGGCCGTCGCGTGGACGCGAAGAGGAATCGGATGACCGCGAGCACACTGCACATCCCACACATCCCGCCGGAGGACCGGCCCCTGTCCGTCACGGCACCGGCGTCCGCCGACGGCCCCGGCCCGCGGGAGCCCGACTTCGAGGCGTTCGCCGCCACGCGCTGGCGGCGGCTGGTGCGCACCGCCTACCTGCTCACGGGCGACCACCACGAGGCCGAGGACGTGGTGCAGGCGACGTTCGCGAAGGTCTTCAGGAACTGGTCCCGGATCAGCCGCCTGGACGAGCCGGACGCCTACGTCCACCGGGCCCTGGTGAACAACAACCTGAGCCGTCACCGGCGGCGCCGGGTCAGGCAACTGCTGGTGCCCGTCCTGCCCGACCGGGCGTCCACCGCGGGCGGCGGCCACCGCGAGGTCGAGGAGCGCTCGGTGCTGCTCCAGGCGCTGGCCGAACTGCCGCAGCGCCAGCGGGCCGTGGTCGTCCTGCGCTACTGGGAGGACATGAGCGAGCGCCAGGTCGCCGACGTGCTCGGCTGCTCGCAGGGCAACGTGAAGAGCCAGGCCAGCCGGGGCCTGGCGAAACTGCGCGACCACCCGGCGCTCACCCCGTACGCCCCACAGGCCCTGCACGCGGTGGACACCGACTCGACGACCGACGGCACGAACGGAGGCAACAGGTGATGGACACCGAGGACATGGTGCGCGGCGCCCTGCGGGAAGAGGCGGCCCGGGTCGCGGTGGCGGACTGGTCCGCCGGGCCCGTGCGGGTCCACGTGCGCCGCCAGCGGCGCCGGGTGGCGATGGGTGCGTCGGCGGTGGTGGCCGCGCTCGCCGTGGTGGCCGGCACGGCCACGGTGCTGTCCGCGCAGCACGGGGGCCCGGCCGTCGGGCCGGCCTCGCAGGCTCCGCGGTTGCCGGAGGGGCCGGCTCCCGAGGCCGTGGTGGTGGAGCCCGGCCAACAGCTGCCGTTGGGCCGCCAGGACTGGTGGATGCAGCTGAAGGACCAGGAGGTCTGCATCCACGACGCCCCCGCGTACGGAAGCCGTCCCGGGTGCGGCGGCTACTCCTGGGCGGGGGGCGCGACCGAGATCGCCATGCAGTACTACGGGAACCCCCCGCAGTACCAGGAGGCCCTGTACAACCTCGTCTACCACGGGCCCGGTCAGGTGGCCCGGATGGCCGTCGAGGTGGGCGGCCGGTCGTACTGGGCCACCGTCGCCTCGCTCCCCGGCGACCCGGGCTACGCCACCGGCTACCTCTGGGGGCCCGGCGACGCGACTCCCCATGTCCGGGAGGCGGGCCCGCCCCAGAGCATCAGGATCGCCGCGTACGACGCCCAGGGGAGCGTGCTGGCGAGCAAGACGGTCTCGCTCTGAACCCGGCACGAGCAGCCCGCACCAGCGCCGTGCCGACGGGAGGTTAGCATCCACGTAGCCGCGATCCCACGGCTTCACGGCCTCCCGGCTTCACGGCCTCCCGGCCCGGACCACGCGGAACTGAGCGGAACTGAAAGGCGGAGACTGCCATGGGAGTCGAGATCCAGGTCGAGCCCCTGGGTGACCACGAGCACCTGGTTCGGGTCCGTGAGGGCGCCGTCGAGGCCGAGACCCGGATCCGGGTCACCGACGGTGTCCTCGACCTGCCGCAGGTCACCGGCGCGGACGAGACCAGGATCGTCCACGAGACGGTGGCCTTCCTCGTCGAGCGTCAGCCCGTCATCGACATCCCGCCGATGATCGACCTCGACGACCTCACGGACGCCTACGGCGCCCCTTACCTGGAGGACCTCGGCCGCCGCCTTGCCGCGCGATAGGCCGAAGCGTCGGCCCGCCCCGCCGCGCGGTGCCCCGCCGCGCGGCGGGACTCGGGCGGTCGGTCCGCGCCGCCAACGCGTCCGAGCCGGCCGTCAGTTCGGCCAACGACGCCGCGGGCGTCCAGATCGGCACCGGACTCCTCGGCCCCGGCGGCGGTTCCCTGCCCGGGTCGCCCCTTCCCGGTACGGCGCGCTGCTGGGGATCACCGAACGCGGCTGGAAGGCCCGGGGATACCGGATCACCGGCGTCAACCCCCGTCAGCCCGCCATGTTCGCCGCCACACCGGGCGGGTACGGCGTGTGCGTGATCTTCGGAGCCGCCGGCAACATCACCGTCCAGGCCACCGTCGGCCCCATCCCGGTCATCCGTGACCGCGACCCCTTCGGCACCTACGTGCCCGAGCCGACCCTGCCGGATGGGCGGCTCGACGTGTTCCCCCGGTACGAGGACCCGTTCTGGTCGTGCTGACGGGGCGTCCCGTGTCGTCGTCGTCGCGGCCGGCCGAACACGGCATCGATCTCAGGGTGTAGCCAGTACCACCCTCAAGACGGAAGCCCGCATGATCGAGCGTCAGGGCGGGGCCGGGCAGGATCGTGCCCGTGAACACCACCTCGAACCGCAAGCGCCGTATCGGCGTTGTCGCCATCCTGGGTCTCGCCGCATCAGTGGCCGCGACCGGCACCGGACTCGCCGCCACGACCCCGCCGTCCACCGTGCACGCGACCGCCGCCACGGCTGCCGCCGCGCCCACGCGGTCCTTCCAGGGCGCGCTCCCCGCGCCGACCGGCCCCTACGCCGCCGGCGAGGACGTCATCCACCTCACCGACACGAGCCGTCCCGACCCGTGGGTGCCGTCATCCGGCCCACGCCAACTGACCGTCACGATGGTCTACCCGGCCGTCCCCGGAACCGGGACCCCGGCCCCTTACATGACCCTCGGCGAGGCAGCCGGAGTCCTCCAGCGCCGGAAGCTGCCGGCGAGCGCCGGCGTCACCCCGCAGAACCTTTCCGGCGTCACCACTCACGCCTTCGGCGGCGCGCGGCCGCAGAGCGGCAAGTATCCGCTGGTGGTCCTCTCACCCGCGTACGAGAACCCGCGCATGACGCTCACCTCGCTCGCGACCGACCTGGCCAGTCACGGCTACGTCGTCGCGCTCGTCGGCCACACCAACGAGGACAGCGGCGAGACGCTGGCGAACGGCCAGACGTCGCCGTGCGCGATCTGCGATGGCCCGGCGGGGCTCGACTTCGACTCCCTCGCCGCCAGCCGTGCGCTGGACGTGTCCTTCGTCATCGACCAGTTGACGCATGGCAATACCGCGTGGCGCCTGGCACACCTCATCGACAAGCACGAGATCGGCATGGCCGGACACTCCATCGGCGGAGCGGCGGCCGCCGCCACGATGATCGCCGACCCGCGAGTACGGGCCGGAGTGAACATGGACGGCTCCTTCCACCCGGCCCCGATGCCCGGCCAGATCAACCGGCCGTTCCTCATGCTGGGTACGACCGACAACCTCTCGGCCGGTGGTGGCGGCAACTGGGGGCAGGCCTGGGCCGCCCTCGGCGGCTACAAGAAGTGGCTGGCGGTCGCCGGCGCCGACCACTTCAGCTTCAGCGACCTGGACCTGCTGGTGGAGGAGGCCGGGCTCCCGACGCCGCCCCTCTCCCCGGAACGCGGGGTGGTGATCACGCGTGAGTACGTGACGGCGTTCTTCGGCCGGACGCTGAAGGGGATCCACAGTCCGCTGCTGGACGGCCCCTCGCCGAACAATCCGGAAGTACTCTTCCAGCACTAGGTGTACTGACCACGGAGGTTGGTGACAGGGGTCACGGCGCTGTGATCTTGAAATGAGTGAGGGCCTTCTGGCCAGGTGTGGATTGCGACAT
>NZ_JBIWFT010000032.1:0-118022 GCF_044763205.1 Kitasatospora sp. NPDC096204 | reverse complement strand
TGAAGATGTCGCAATCCACACCTGGCCAGAAGGCCCTCACTCATTTCAAGATCACAGCGCCGTGACCCCTGTCACCAACCTCCGTGGTCAGTACATCTAGACACCTCGGGAACCACCCGAGGTCCTGGAGGCCCACCATCGAGGAGTTGAACCACCATGTACACCCAGTTGGCCGACTGGTACGGCCCCGGCCCGTGGATCCTGCTGATCCCTCTGGTCTGGATCGCCGTGGTGGTCCTGGTGATCGCGCTGCTGCGCCGCACGGTCTGGCGGCGGCGCGCCTGCGGGTTCGGAGCCGGATTCGGAGCCGGGTGCGGAGCCGGGGCCGCGGCGGAGCATCCGCTGGCCGTCCTGGGCCGCCGCTACGCCGAGGGCGAGATCGACGCCGAGGAGTACCGCGCCAAGCGGGCCGTGCTCAGTGAGCCGTCCAAGGACGACGTCGGGGGAGGTGGCGCCAGGTGACCACCCCGGAGGTCGTGCGGGGCGCCGCAGGCGGTGCCGCCGCCGCCGTGAAGGGCTACGGCGTCGGCGGCACCGACCTCGGCCGAGCCGGAGGCGAGGCGGCAGGAGGCGGCGGAACGAAGGTGCTGGCGGGGCGGCTCAGCCCGCGGCCTGCGGGAAGACGTCCCGCAGCAGCGGGTCCGGCAGGCCGCGCTTGCGCCACTCGCGCGGGTAGCCGAGGGAGACCTCCGTGAACGGGACGCCGTCGTAGGTGGTCCGGCGCGGGATGTGGAGGTGGCCGTAGATCATCGCCGCGGTGTTGAACCGGGTGTGCCAGTCTGCGGTCAGCTCGGTCCCGCACCACTGGGCGAACTCGGGGTACCAGAGGATCTCGGTGGGCTGCCGGACCAGCGGGTAGTGGTTGACGAAGACGAGCGGGACGTCCGGGTCACAGGCCGCCAGCCGCTTCTCGGTCAGCCGGACGCGCTCACGGCACCAGGAGTCGCGGTCCGGGAACGGGTCCGGGTAGAGCATCCGCTCGTCCGCGCAGACGATGCCGCTCTCGTAGGCGGCCGCCAGGGAGGCCTCCTTGGTGGTCGTGCCGGGCGCACGGAAGGTGTAGTCGTAGAGGAGGAAGAGCGGGACGATGCGGACCGGTCCGCCGGGGCCCTCCCAGAGCGGGTACGGGTCCTCGGGAGTCACCACGCCGAGCCGGCGGCACAGCTCCACCAGGTGTTCGTAGCGGGCCACCCCGCGCAGCTGGACCGGGTCCTCGGGGTGGGTCCACAGCTCATGGTTGCCCGGGACCCACACCACGCGGGCGAAGCGTTCGGCGAGCAGGCCGAGGGCCCACTCGATGCTGGTGGTGAGCTCGGCGACGTCACCGGCGACGAGCAGCCAGTCGTCGGGGTGGGAGGGCTGGAGCTTCTCCACCAGGTCGCGGTTCTCCTGGTAGGAGATGTGCAGATCGCTCACGGCGAGCAGCCGTCCCCCCGTCGGGGTGGGCCGCGTCGGCTGCGCGTCGCTGCGGTTCTCCGTGGTCACTCCGGCCCCCTGAGGTCGTCTGGCCGGTGCGGCCGATGGGCCCACTCTATGTGGCGGGCCGGGCGATCGGGGCGGGTTGACGGGATCAGTCGTTCGAACCGTCGGCCCGGGGGCGAGGTCCGCCCGGTGCTTCAGGGACGGACGGTGGCGTGGAGACGATCGGGAGGCGCAGGACGGGAGGCACAGGACGGGAGGCGCAGGACGAGAGGTGCGGAGCTGGGGGAGAGGCAGAGCCAGGAGCCGGTAGTAAAAGGAGAGTTGGGTCGGGCTCAGGAGCCGATGTCGATGATCACCCCATGGGAGGTGACGGTGGTGACGGCGAGGATCGCCAGCGAGGTGATGCCGAGGGTCAGGCCGAGGAGGGCGCGGCCGCGTCGGCGGGTGCCGCGGAGCAGGGCCAGGGTGGCCAGGGTGATGGCGATCGGCCCGAGAACGATGTTGAACAGCAGCAGGCCGGGCAGGCCGAGGAGGAAGGAGGCGATGGCGAGGCCGTCGGCCTCGGCGGTGCCCTGACGGGTGGTCGCCCGGCTGTGGGGCTCCGGGCGGCTGGTGCTCCGAGGGCCGATCGCCTGATGGTCGGTGACGATGCTCATGGTGGTGCGGGTCCTCTCTGGGGAGTGGCCGCGGGGTGGTCAGCGGTGCGGCTGGGTCGGCAGTGCGGCCGGGGTCAGCGGTGCGGCTGGGTCGGCAGTGCGGCCGGGGTCAGCGGCGCGGCCGGGTCGGCAGCGTGGCCGGGTCAGCGGTGCCGGAGGCGGGCGATGCCCTCGCGTGCGCCGAAGGCGAGCAGCCAGGCGGTGATGGCGGCGGAGGCGGCGAGGAAGACCGGGAGCGAGGTGTGGGCGGCGGTGCCGATCAGGATGCCCATGGCGACGAGGGCGGAGAGCAGGATCACGGCTGGCTCCTTCGGCTGCGGATGGGACTGCGCCGATTTCGGTTGACAAGTGTTCACTGACTTCGTCCTCACTGTACGCCCGGCTGGCCAAGTTCGGCAAACGAATGTTTACTGAATGGCGTGAGTCACACCGTTGGGGCCAGACAGGCCCAGAAGCAGCAGAGCCGGCGGGCGTTGCTGGACGCCGGGCTGCATCTGTTGGCCGATCAGAACCTGGCGAGCCTGGGTGTCCGCGAGGTCACCCGGGAGGCGGGGCTCTCGCCGGCCGCCTTCTACCGGCACTTCCCGGACCTCGCCGCCCTCGGGGTGGCGCTGGTCGAGGAGTCGCTGGCCAGCCTGCATGTCATGATCCGCTCGGTGCTCGCCGAGTCCGGCGATGCCGAGGAGCTGATCGACCGCGCGGTGGACGTGATCGAGCGGCACGTCCGCGAACACCGGGGGCACGTACGCTTCCTGGCGCGCGAGCGGCACGGCGGAGTGCGGCAGGTGCGCGAGGCGATCGACGCCGAACTCGGCCGCTTCGCCGCCGAGGTGGGAGCCGCCCTGGCGCTCCAGCCGGAGTCGAGCGGGTGGGGCGAGCAGGACCTGCGGATGCTCGCCGAGCTCTACGTCGACCACATGGTCTCCACGGCCGCCGCCTTCCTGGAGGCGCTGGAGACGGACCCGGCGCGGGAGCGGCGGATCGCCGCCACCGCGCGCCTCCAGCTGCGCCTGATCAGCATCGGCCGGGAGCACTGGCAGGCGGGCTGAGCGCCTCCGTAGGGGAGTTGACGGTCACCTCGCGTGCCGGGTGGGCCGGGTCGGGTGCCGGGTGGGCCGGGTCGAGGGCTGGGCCTGGTGTCGGGTGGCGGCGGTAACCGGCCATTGAGGCTTGGGCGGTTCTTGGTGTTGCTTTGACTCTTGACAGTGAGTCATGTCCGCGACAGCTTTGGTGCACCCCCACCCGTGGAACCCCCCACAGCGAGAGGTCTCTCATGAAGAAGCCGCTCATAGGCACGGTCGCCACGTTCCTGGTCGCCGGGGCCGCCGCATTCGTCGGTGGCGTTCCGGCTCAGGCCGCCGCCCCTGCCGCCACGTCTGTCACGTCCGTTGACAAGTCCGTCGCCAAGCCCGTCGCCGCCGTCAACTTCGCCGGGACGGTCGCACTCAGCAACTGCTCCGGCTCGCTGGTGCGGATGCCCGGCTCGGCCGCGAGCGACCCGGCCCTCGTGCTCTCCAACGGGCACTGCCTGGAGACCGGCATGCCCGGCCCGGGCCAGGTGGTCCTCAACCAGTCCTCCAGTCGCAGCTTCACCCTGCTCAACGCGAGCGGCAGCGGTGTCGCCACGCTGCGCGCGACCAAGATCGTGTACGGCGCGATGACCGACACCGACGTGTCGATCTACCAGCTGAACACCACCTACGCCTCGATCCAGTCCCGGTACGGGATAGCCCCGTTGACGATCGCGGCCACCCACCCCGTCCAGGGCACCTCGATCAAGGTCGTCTCCGGCTACTGGAAGAAGATCTACTCCTGCTCGGTCGACGGCTTCGCCTACCGGCTGAAGGAAGCCGACTGGACCTTCAAGGACTCGCTCCGTTACACCTCCACCTGCAACGTGATCGGAGGCACCTCCGGCTCGCCGGTGGTCGACGCCTCGACCAATCAGGTGGTCGCGGTGAACAACACGATCAACG
Organism: Kitasatospora sp. NPDC096204; assembly: GCF_044763205.1. Lineage (NCBI taxonomy): Bacteria > Bacillati > Actinomycetota > Actinomycetes > Kitasatosporales > Streptomycetaceae > Kitasatospora > Kitasatospora sp. NPDC096204. The sequence continues at coordinate 113,968 of NZ_JBIWFT010000032.1, read as the reverse complement.
AGAGCGGTGAGACCTGCACCCTGGACAACCCCTGCGAGGTGGACCAGAACGGTGCGGTGACGGTCCGCCCGGGCATCGGCTACGCCCAGGAGACCTACGGGATACCGGCCTGCTTCGCGGCCGGCAACCACTTCGACCTCACCCTCCCGGGCTGCACCCTGCCCCGCCCGTAGACGACCAGGGCAACCCGCTGACCAGCACTTTCCCTCCGATGGGCCATCCGCGAACGGCGGGTGGCCCATTCGGCCGTCCATCGGCCGGCCGCCGTACCGCCTGCCACGCCGACCGCTGTACCGCCTGCCGTACCGCCTGCCACGCCGGCCGCCGTACCGCCTGCCGTACCGCCTGCCACGCCGACCGCTGTACCGCCTGCCACACCGACCGCCGTACCGATCGCACCACCTGCACCGCAGACATGGAGAGTTGATGACCACCACCGTGAGAAGACTGCTGGCCTCCGCCCTGCTGATACCGCTGCTCGCTGTCGGCGGCCTGGCGAGCCCGGCGTCCGCCGCCGACGGCCGGAGCGCCACCCAGGGCGCGCAAGGCGACCAGGGCGACCAGAACGACCAGGGCAACGGCTCCCGCCACGGCCGGGGCCCCGCCGACGACCCGACCGCCGACATCAAGGACCGTCTGGCGGCGATCCCCGGGGTGACCGTCACCGAGGAGAAGCCGACCACCACCGGTCACCGCTACTTCATCGCCACCTACACCCAGCCGATCGACCACAACCGCCCCTGGCTGGGCACCTTCCAGCAGCGCTTCAGCCTGCTGCACCGCGGCTACGACCGCCCGACCGTCTTCTACACCAACGGCTACACCCTGGGCACCAACCCGTCCCGCACCGAGCCGACCCGGCTGGTGGACGGCAACCAGGTGTCCATCGAGTACCGGTTCTTCACCCCCTCCCGCCCGGACCCGGCGGACTGGTCCAAGGCCGGTATCCGCCAGGGCGCCGCGGACTCGCACCGGCTGGTGACCGCGCTCAAGCGGATCTACCAGGAGGAGTGGCTGTCCACCGGCGCCAGCAAGGGCGGCATGTCCTCGACCTACTACCGCCGCTTCTACCCGGACGACGTGGCCGGCACGATCGCCTACGTCGCGCCGAACAACACTAACGTCAACGACTACGCGGCGTACAGCGAGTTCTTCCGCACCGTCGGCACGCCCGAGTGCCGGGCCCGGCTGAACGCCGCCCAGCGCGAGCTGCTGGTGCGCCGTGACCGCCTGGAGGCCCGCTACGTCGCCGACAACAAGGCGGCCGGCTCCACCTTCGACACCCTCGGCACCCCGGACCGCGCGTACGAGGCCGGCGTGCTGGACGTGGTCTGGGCGTTCTGGCAGTACAGCCTGGAGTCCGACTGCGCCAAGGTCCCGGTGGCGGCCACCGCGACCGACGACGAGCTGTACGCCTGGTTCGACTCGCAGTCCGGCATCACCGGCAACAGCGACCAGTCGCTGGCGAAGTACACCGCGTACTACTACCAGGCCGCGACCGAGCTGGGCGCGCCGTTCTTCGACGTCTCGCACCTCAAGGGCGTGCTGCACTACGACTACAAGGAGCTCTACTCGGTCCGCAGCTACGTGCCGAAGGAGATCCCGACCGTCTTCAACCCGAACGCGATGCCCGACATCGACCGCTGGGTGAAGCGCGAGGGTGAGCGGATCATGTACGTCTACGGCGGCAACGACCCGTGGGGTGCGAAGCCGTTCCGCCTCGGCCGGGGCAGCGAGGACAGCTACGTCTACACCGTGCCCGGCGGCAACCACGGCTCCAAGATCGGGCAGCTGCCCGCCGCGCAGTCGGCGGAGGCCACCGCCAAGGTGCTGGAGTGGGCGGGCCTGAGCGACCCGAACGCCGCCCGCTCGCTCGCCAAGTCGCCGCGGCCGGGTGCGGACTTCGGCCCGCTGGACGTCGAGGGCCAGCGGCTGGAGCAGGAGCGCCGCCCGCTGTAACGCCGACGCGCGCAGCAGGCCGCACCACCAGGCACTCAGCAGAGGAGGCCGCCCCGGGTTCCGGGGCGGCCTCCTCGCGTCGTTCGGGGAACAGCGGGCAGAGCCGGAAGAAGGAGCGGACCGAGCCCTCCCCGAAGCAGTGAATCAGTGCTTCAATGCTTCCATGGCCTACCGACGCACGCCAGCCGTACAAGCCCGCCTGGACGCCCAGCGCGAAGCGGTGCTCCAGGCGGCGGTGGGCCTGCTCGCCGAGCGCGGCTACGGCGGCTGCACGATGGCCGCCGTGGCGGACCGCGCCGGGATCGCCACCGGCAGCCTCTACCAGCACTTCAGCGGCAAGGCCGAGCTGTCGGTGCAGCTGTTCCGCCGGGTGGTCACGCACGAGATCGACGCGGTCAACGCCGCCGTCGCGCTCCGGGACACCCCGCGGCAGCGGATCGCCGCCGTCGTCGAGACCTTCGCCGCCCGCGCCCTGTGCGCACCCCGGCTGGCGTACGCGCTGCTGGTCGAGCCGGCCGACGCGGTCGTGGACGAGGAGCGCCTGGTGTTCCGGCGGGCGTTCCGGGACGTGATCGCCACCGAGATCGCCGCCGCGGTGGCGAGCGGCGAACTGCCCGAGCAGGACCCGGTGCTGACCGCGGCCGCCCTGGTCGGCGCGGTCGGCGAGGCGCTGGCCGGCCCGCTCGCCGCCGCACCGGTCGGAACCGCCCCGCCAGGGCCCGGCGAGTCCGGACCGGGCGGGCACGGGAACGGCGGGCCTGAACCCGGCGAGCCCGGACCCGGCGAGTCCGAACACAGCAAGAACACCACGGTGGTCCCCGCCCTGGTCTCCTTCACCCTGCGTGCCCTGGGAGGACGCGATGACAGCGACGCATGAGGTCACCAACCAGGTGCCCCTGCCGTACGGACACGACACCGCCGCCGACCCCACCCTGCTCGCCGCCCTCCAGCGGGCCGACGCCGGCTGGGCCGAGCCCGAGCTGCGCGAGCTGGGCCGGCTGGCCGGTTCCGAGCAGGCTGCCGAGTGGGGCCGGCTGGCGAACGAGAACCCGCCGGTGCTGCGCACCCACGACCGTTTCGGAAACCGCATCGACGAGGTCGAGTTCCACCCGGCCTGGCACGAGCTGATGCGTACCGCCGTCTCGTACGGCCTGCACGCCGCGCCCTGGCGCGACGAGCGCCCCGGCGCCCACGCCGCCCGCGCCGCCGGGTTCTTCGTCTGGGGCCAGGTCGAGGCCGGCCACACCTGCCCGATCTCGATGACCTACGCCGCCGTCCCGGCGCTGCGCGCCAACCCCGCGCTGGCCGCCGAGCTGGAACCGCTGCTGGCCGCGCGGGAGTACGACTTCGGGCTGCGCGAGCCGCGCACCAAGCGCGGGCTGATCGCCGGCATGTCGATGACCGAGAAGCAGGGCGGCTCGGACGTCCGCACCAACACCACCACCGCCGCTCCGCAGCCGGACGGCACCTACCGGCTCACCGGCCACAAGTGGTTCACCTCGGCGCCGATGTCCGACCTCTTCCTGACGCTGGCCCAGGCGCCGGGCGGCCTCAGCTGCTTCGCGCTGCCGCGCGTCCTGCCGGACGGCAGCCGCAACCGCCTGCAGCTGATGCGCCTCAAGGACAAGCTCGGCAACAAGTCCAACGCCTCCGCCGAGTTGGAGTACGACGGCGCGGTCGGCTGGCTGGTCGGCGAGGAGGGGCGGGGCGTCCCGACCATCATCGAGATGGTCAACATGACCCGCCTGGACTGCACCGTCGGCGCGGCCTCCGGCATGCGCTACGGCGCCACCCGGGCGGTCCACCACGCCCTGCACCGACGGGCGTTCGGCAAGGCGCTGGTCGACCAGCCGCTGATGCGCAACGTGCTCGCCGACCTGGTGGTGGAGTCCGAGGCGGCCACGATCGTCGCCATGCGGCTCGCCCAGGCCACCGACCGCACCCTCGCGGGGGACGGGAACGAGGCGCTGGTCCGGCGGCTGGGCCTGGCGGTGGCCAAGTACTGGGTGTGCAAGCGCGGTCCGGCGCACTCCGCCGAGGCGCTGGAGTGCCTGGGCGGCAACGGCTACGTGGAGGAGTCCGGGATGCCCCGGCTCTACCGGGAGGCGCCGCTGGTGTCGATCTGGGAGGGCTCCGGCAACGTCGCGGCCCTGGACGCGCTGCGCGCCATGGCCAAGCGCCCCGAGAGCGTGGAGGCCTTCCTCGGCGAACTCGACGCCGCCGCAGGGGCGGACCGCCGGTTGGACGCGGCCGTCGCCGCGCTGCGCAAGGAGCTGACCGACCTGGGCGACCTGGAGTACCGCACCCGCCGACTGGTCGAGTCGATGGCGCTGGCCTTCCAGGGCTCGCTGCTGGTCCGGTACGGCAGCCCGGCGGTGGCCGACGCGTTCTGCGCGAGCCGGCTGGGTGGCGACCGCGGCGCGGCCTTCGGCACCCTGCCGGCCGGGGTCGACACCGGAGCGATCATCGACCGCGCCCTGCCGGTGTCCGCGTGAACGACCGAGCGGCGAACGACCGAGCGGCGAACGACCGAGCGGCGAACGACCGAACAGTGACCGACCGAGCGGCGAACGGCTACGAGGCAGGCGGCCAGGAGGCCGAGAAGGTCAGGGAGTTCTGGCAGGCGCTCGGCCTGCCCGGGCTGATCGACGTGCACACCCACTTCATGCCGAAGAACGTCCTCGACAAGGTGTGGGCGTACTTCGACGCGGCCGGTCCGCTGGTGAACCGCCCCTGGCCGATCACCTACCGCGAGGCCGAGGAGCAACGGGTCCGGCGGCTGCGGGACTTCGGCGTGCGGGCGTTCACGTCCATGCTGTACCCGCACAAGCCCGGGATGGCCGGCTGGCTGAACGCCTGGGCCGCCGACTTCGCCGCCCGCACCCCGGACTGCCTGCACACCGCGACCTTCTTCCCCGAGCCCGAGGCGCCCCGCTACGTGGCCCGGGCGGTCGAGGACGGCGCCCGGGTGTTCAAGGCGCACCTCCAGGTCGGCGGCTACGACCCGGCGGACCCGCTGCTGGACGACGTCTGGGGGTTGCTCGCCGAGACCGGCACCCCGGTGGTCACCCACTGCGGATCCGGGCCGGTGCCGGGCAGGTTCACCGGCCCGGGCCCGATCGGCACGGTGCTGGAGCGGCACCCCGGCCTGGTCGTGGTGGTCGCCCACCTCGGGATGCCGGAGTACCGCGGCTTCCTCGACCTGGCCGAACGCCACCCGGCCGTCCGGCTGGACACCACCATCGCGTTCACCGACTTCGCCGAGGCCGACGACCCGTTCCCGCGCGAGGAACTGCCGCGTCTGCGCGGGCTGGCGGACCGCGTCCTGCTCGGCAGCGACTTCCCCAACATCCCCTACCGGTACGTCCACCAGCTGGAGGCGCTGGCCGGGCTGGGGCTGGGGGAGGAGTGGCTGCGGGCGGTCTGCCACGACAACGCGGCCGCCCTCTTCGGCATCAAGCCCGAAGGCTGATCACCGCACCACCGATCCGGCACCAGTGGTCCGGCGTCACGGGCCGGCGCCACAGGTCCCGTGCCACCGAACACCGCACCACCGACCACCGAACCACCGATCACCGCGCCACCGATCACCGCACCGTCCGCAGCACCTCCAACGCCCGAGCGTGCAGCCCGGGCGCGGCGGCGAGGAAGCCGTCGGAGCCGGCCGTCCAGGCCGACCCGGCGGCGTCCGTCACCGCCGCGCCCGCCTCGCGCGCGATCAGCGCGCCGGGCAGCAGGTTGCCCGCGTCGAGGCCGTACTCCCAGAACAGCGCCAGGTGCCCCGAGCCGACCTGGGCCACCTGGAGCGCGGTCGGGCCGAGGTTGCGCACCGCCAGGACCGCTGCCGCCATCGCGGACAGCGACTCGCCCGCCCGGCGCAGCGCCACCGGGTCGGCGGCAACCTGCGGCGGCTGGCTGGTGGCGGCGACGGTGGCGGCCAACTCCCTTTCCAGCGGCGCGATCGGCCGCCCGTTCAGCCGGGCCCCGCCGCCCAGCACCGCCCGGTAGGTGCGGCCGTCCTGCTCCGGGGCGTGCACCACGGCCAGTACCGCCGCGCCGTCCCGCACCAGGGTGGCGGTCACCGCCCAGTGCGGCTGCCCGAGCAGGTACTGCACCGCACCGTCGGTCGCGTCGCACAGCCACCACTCGCCCTCTGCGGGCACCGCGCCGTCCAACTCCTCGGGCACCCAGCCGGCCCGCGGGCGCAGCGCCGTCAGCCGCTCCCGCAACGCTGCGGCGGCCGGGCCGTCCAGTTCGGCAAAGGAGGCCGCCGCCTCCTCGACCGTCCGCGCCGTGACCGGGTCGGCGGACCGGCGTGCCGCCAGCCCCGCCCCGACCTCGCGCACCGCGGCCTCCACACCCTCCGCCAGCGTCCACAGTTCCTTCGTCACGGCGACTCCTCCTCGATGCCTCACACGCGATGCCTCACACGCGATCCCTCACGCGCCCTTCCTCAGGCCGGGCCGGGGCTCCGGCTCGGCGTCCGCTCCCGGCCGTCGGGACAAGGAGTACCGTCAGGCTGCTGATCAGGACGCAACGACTGCCGAGAGTGATGAGAATCGGACACCATGGACCTCTCCACCACCGATCCGGACAGCGTGCTGGACACCCTGGACCGCCGCCTGGTGTGCGCCCTCCAGGTGGACGGACGGGCCGAGCCCGGCCGGATCGCCGAGGTGCTGGGCGTCTCCGCCCGGACGGTCACCCGCCGGCTGGGCCGGATGCGGCAGGCCGGGGTGCTGCGGGTGGTCCGGCTGCCGGACGTCGAGGACGCCGCCGTGGGTGCGTTGCTGCTGCGGGTCCGGGTGCTGAGCGGCCGGGTGGACGCCATCGCCCAGGCCCTCGCCGACCGCTCCGACATCCCGTTCGTCGACGTGATGCTCGGCGGCCACGAGGTGGGCGCCGTGATGCTCACCGACGCCGGCTCCCGCGACCGGCTGCTGTACGGGCAGTTGCCCGCGACCGGCGCCGTCACCGAGACCACCACCCACGCCGTGCTGCACGCCTTCGCCGACGCCGGGCAGTGGCGGGCCGGGTACCTCACCGACGAGGAGGCCGCCGCACTCGCCAGGCCCACCGGTCCCCGCCGCCCCACCGCTCCCCGCCTTCCTGCTAACCGCCCCACCGCGCCCCGCCCCACCGCTGACCGTGCCGTCGCGCCCCCGCCGCTGGACGGCCTCGACCGCGCGCTGCTGGAACGGCTGGGCGAGGACGCCCGGCAGTCCCACGCCCTGCTGGCCGCGGCCGTCGGCGCGCCCGAGTCCACGGTGCGCCGCCGGCTGCACCGGCTGGACGAGGCCGGGCTGCTGCGCACCCACGCCACCGTGGACCCGCGGCTGCTCGGCATGGCCGTGGACGCCAACCTCTGGCTGGACGTGCCGCCCGGCCGGATCGCCGAGGTCGGCACGGCGCTGGCCCGGCACCCGCAGGTGCACGGGGTGTTCGCCACCAGCGGCCCGGCCAACCTGCTGGCCACGGTGTTCTGTCCGGACCACGGCGAGCTGTACCGCTTCCTCACCGACACCCTCGGCCCGCTCGGTGCCGCCCGGGCCGAGACCACCATCACCGCCCGCGCGGTGAAGCGGGCGGGCGTCCTGCTCCGGCAGCCGGCCCGACGGCCGTAACGGGCCGGTCGTCACCCGCGGGGGAGACGAGCCCTCAGCCCCCGGCCCGGCTCCCCGGCCCGGCTCCCCGGCCCGGCTCCCCGGCCCGGCTCCCCGGCCCGGCTCCCCGGCCCGGCTCCTCGGCCCTGCCCCCGGCCCGCCGTTACCTGAGGGGTAATCGACGCCCGCCGCCTCACCGGGCAGGGTGGTGGCATCCGGTGCGGCCGCCAAGGCCCCGGGCTCCCCCTGACAGGAGGCGATCCGCCATGTCCGCCCATGCGAACACCCTCACGCCCGCCCGACCCGGTTCCGCCTTCTCGCCGTGGACGGTGCGCGGCGCCCTCACCCTGGACGCCCTGGTCACCGGCGGCAACGGCCTCGCCTACCTGGCCTTCTCCGGCCCGCTCGGCGAACTGCTCGGCGCCGGCCGCACCACCCTGGTCGACCTCGGGCTCCTCCTCCTCGGCTACGCGCTCGCGGTCGGCGCGCTGGCCGCCCGTCGGCAGCCCCCGGTGGTCGGGGTGCGGGCCGTGATCGACCTCAACCTCGTCTGGATGGTGCTCAGCCTGGTCGCGATGGAGCTGTGGCTGGAGCCGACCACGGCCGGGTTCGTCTGGATCCCGGCGCAGGCCGCGGCGGTGGGCCTGTTCGCCGTCCTCCAGTTCACCGCCCTGCGGCGCCAGGCCCGGGGGCAGACCCTGGGACAGATCCGGGGGTAGGGCTAACGGTCCGGCCCGATCGCGGCTTGCAGGAACCGCACCGTCTCCGCGTCGGCCGGCAGGAAGGTCTCCATGGCCAGCTCGGAGACGGTGACGTCCAGCGGGGTGTTGAAGGTGGCGATGGTGGACAGGAAGGAGAGCACCTGCCCGTCGTGTCGGACCCGCATCGGCAACGCGAACGGGAACCCGTCGGCGCCCCCCGGAGCGCCCGCGGCCGCGCCGCCGCCCGCGCCCGGGTCGCCGCCCGCAGCCGCGCCGCCACCCGCGCCGGGGTCGTCCGCGGGGTCGCCGGCCGGCTCGGGGTAGCCGCGGACCTCCTCGTACAGCCGGCGCAGCGGTTCGGCCCGCACCAGCTCCAGCTGCCGTTCCATCCGCTCCAGCAGGTGCTGCCGCCACTGCCGAAGGTTGAGGATGCGCGGTGCCAGTCCGTCCGGGTGGAGGGTGATCCGGATCGCGTTGAGCGGCGGCTCCAGCAGGTGCGGGGCGATGCCGTCCAGCAGCAGTCCGAGCGCGCGGTTGGCCGCCAGTACCCGGAAGGAGCCGTCGACCACCACCGCCGGGTACGGGTCGTGGGCGGCCAGCAGCCGTTCCAGCCCGCCGCGCAGCGCGGCCATCGACGGGTCGTCCAACGGCGTCTCGGGGTAGTGCGGGGCGTAACCGGCCGCGAGCAGCAGGGTGTTGCGCTCGCGCACGGGCACGTCCAGGTGCTCGGCCAGCCGCAGCACCAGCTCCCGGCTCGGCCGGGAGCGGCCGTTCTCGACGAAGCTGAGGTGGCGGGCCGAGGAGTCGGCCCGCAGCGCCAGTTGCAGTTGGCTGAGCTGTCGTCGCTCCCGCCAGCCGCGCAGCAGCGGCCCGACGCCGGTTCCCGTCGGGCTGCCCATGCCCGCCATGATCGTCATGGCCCAGGACGGTACTCGAACGACCCCGGTCGGCGGGAGGGGGCGGCGGGAGGGGGCGGTGGGAGGGGGCGGTGGCGATCAGGGGCCGGGGACGAGGCGCCCGAGAGCCGGGGAGTCAGGGAGCAGGGAGCGGAGGCTCAGACGCCGGTGCTCGACCCCGGGCGGATGACCATGATCACCACGACCACGGCCCACAGCAGGTTGAACACCCCGGCGGTCATCGGCAGCAGCTTCAGGCCGCTGACGGCCTTGCCGTGCTGCTCGTCCGACGGGTCCAGTTCGAGCGCGTCCACGGCGGCCTGCTGGCCGGGCAGCACGAAGAGCAGCAGCGCGAGCGCGGCGAGGCCGGTCAGCACCATCGAGACGATCACCCAGGACTGCCCGAGCACGTCCATCACCTGGGCCAGGCCGATGCCGAGCACCGGCACCGCGACCCCGAGCAGCGCGTAGACCTGGGTGATCCGGTGCAGCACGCGCAGCACACCGGCGTCGGAGGCCCGGTCCGGTCCGCCGGCCAGCGCGGCCTTCGCCCGGCGGGGGAACATGCTGACGGCCACCGCGACCGGGCCTATGAACAGGACCGACACGAGGACGTGCAGGCTCAGCAGGAACTTGGCCATGGCGGGGCACCCTTTTGAATCCGGTGGGCAGCTGGTCGGCGGGCGCGCGTCCGGCGTGCCCACGACCAGGCACGCTAACACCGCTTATCCATCGGCCCACCGCGCGGGCCCGCCTCAGGGCCCACCCCTGCCCGGCCCGCCTCGCTCAGCTCGAAGCCGTGAGCTCCACGATCCGGGGCGGGGCGGTGCTGACGGCCGCGACGGCGGCGACGTGCTCGGGGTCGGTCCGGTCGGTCCAGTCGAGCAGGTGCAGGTCCTCGTACCGGCTGCGCAGCGGCGCGCCCGGCGGGACGGCCAGTGGCAGGGCGGAGAGGTCGACCCGGCCGAGGGTGTCCAGGGTGGCCCGTCCGATCTTGATCAGCGACTCCTTGCGCACCCAGAGCCGCAGGAACGCCCGCTCCGGCTGAGGGTCGGCCTCGACCAGGGCAAGCTCGGCCGGGGCGAGTACCCGGCGGGCGACCGAACGCAGCGAGCCGTCCCGGGTGGACAGCTCGACGTCCACCCCGACCGGCTGGAACCCGGCACCGGCCGCGACCACCCCCCGGGTGTGGGAGAGGCTCACGTGCACCCCCGGGTGGTCCGGCAGGTAGGGCTTGCCGTGGTCGGCGAGCCCGCAGTCCGGGCACTGCTGGGCGAGGACGAGGCCGGCCGCCGGCACACCGAGCAGCCGGGCGGCGCAGAGCCGGACCAGCAGGTGCCCGGCGGTGAAGTCGATCCGCCCGGACTCGTGCCGGAAGCGCGCGGCGCGCTCCCGCTCCATGGCGGTCAGCAGGTGCTCGCCCACCTCGGGGTGTCGCAGTACGGCGTCGGCGGACGCGACGGCGACGAGCGGTGCGCTCTGTTCCTGGGCCTCGGTGCTCATGCCTCCAACCTAAGGCTTCTCGTCGAACTCGCGTCCGCCCGGACGATCGCTGCTCCGTACGGATGAATTTCGGATCCGATCTGAGGATCTGTAGGGTGAGAATGTCTGATTTGATGTTTGATGTCCAGAATCTCTGGAATCGCCGGCGGGCATCGCAGACATCACGGAACACGGCAGGTCGTCCCGGCCTGCCTTTCTCATGCGCGGAGGAATTGTCGATGGGTCAGGCCACCGATTCGCCGGATCACAGGACGACCACCGTGAGGACTCCGGCCCCGCGCGGGCGCCGGGCCGTCCTGGCCGCGGTGGCGACCACCGTCACCGCGCTGCCGCTGGCCGCGGTGCTGACGGTCGGTTCGGCCGCACCGCTGGCCCCGCCGCTGGGCGCCTGCTCCGGGCCCGACTGTCCCAGCACCTGGCCGCCGGCGCACAACGGCGACTTCCCCGGCCGGGACGCCACCGTCAACGTCTTCACCGGCGGCGACTACACCGTGAACGGCCGGGCCGCGGAGGCCGAGGGCAAGATCGTCGCGCTGGGGAACCTGACCGTCGACAAGAACGGCGGCGGCGCCTACAACATGGGCGTCGTCGGCGTCGGCTCACGCGTGGTGCCGCCGAACGGCAGCGACTTCGTCACCACCGGCGGCGACGTCGACGTCAGGACCGGCAACACCGTCCTGATCGGCGGCATCGACTCGCGCGGCCCGGCCTTCGGCAACCTGCGCCACGCGGGCTCGGTCACCGGCGCCGTGAACATCGACCCCACCGGTGAGTCGATCCAGGACGCGAACGCCGCCGCGCCCTACCGGTCGGTGCTGACCCGGATCGAGGAGGTCTCCGAGTGCGTCGGCCGGGCCACCGCGACCGGCACCGTCACCGTCACCTCCAGCGAGGCGACCTTCACCGGTGACGGGACCAGCATGAAGCAGGTCTTCAACGTCACCCGGAACCTCGCCTCGCCGTCCGGCGGGCAGATCGGCCTGGTCTTCGCCGGCATCCCGGCCGGCGCCACCGTCGTGGTGAACATGCTCGGGGACAGCCCGGTCGTCAACACCTACACCGGCACCGGCCTGGCCGGGGACCAGACCACCGAGATGCGTTCGAAGCTCATGTACAACTTCCCGACCGCGACCTCGGCGCAGATCCTCGGCAGCGCCCAGTTCCAGGGCTCGGTCCTGGCCGGCAACCCCGGCGGCACCACGACCATCGCCCAGCCGGGCATGAACGGCCGGGTGTACCTCGCGGGCAACCTGGTCCACACCGGCACCGGCGGCTACGAGATCCACAGCTACCCGTTCGACGGCGACCTGCCGGACTGCGCCGTGACGCCCAGCCCGTCGCCGACCTCGTCGACGCCGTCGCCCTCGCCGACGTCCCCGGACCCGACCTCGCCGGGCCCGACCTCCCCGGCCCCGACGTCCCCGACGTCCCCGACGTCCCCGGCGCCCACCTCGCCGACCTCGCCGACCTCGTCCGCGCCGACCTCGCCGTCGGCCGGTGCGACGACGTCGAGCGCCGGCCCGGCCCCGACCGGCCTCCATCCGACCGAGGAGCCGACCGGCCACCCCGGTGGCGGCGGTCAGCTGCCCTCCACCGGTGCGGGCAACGCCCCGGTGGTCTTCGGCGTGGCGGGCGTCGGCCTGCTCGGCCTCGGCGGTCTGGCCGTGCTGGCCGCCCGTCGCCGTCGCGGCAGCCACGGCTGACGGCCGTACGGCCCGTACGGCTGAGAAACCGGACAGCCGGACAGCCGGACAGCCGGACAGCCGGACAGCCGGACAGCCGAACTGCCGCGCAGGCCGCCCGAGTCGACCCGACCGGGCGGCCTGCGCCGTTCCCGCCTCGCGCCCCGCCCCGTCTCCGTCCCCCGTCCCCGCCGCCGCGTCGAACGCCGCCCGGGCCGCCTACCGCCCGGCCGGGTAGTGGGCGAGGCCCGAGGCGAGCAGCCCGAAGGCCCGCTCGACCGCGGCCTCGACCCGGGTCCGTACCGTCCCGGCCGGTTCCCCGGCCACCATCGCCCGCCGGACCTCGCCGAGCACCGCCCGGTGGGCCCCCGCGACGGCTCCGGCCACGATCCGGGGGAGCGGGTCGTCCGGGTCGGCCCCCGACTCCTCGGCCAGGACGGCCGCCAGTGCCGCCTCGGCCCGTTCGCCGAGCTCCAGCAGCCGGGCCCGCAGGGCGGCGCTGTCCTCGACGATCCGCCAGAACGCCGCCACCCCGGGGTTCAGCCCGACCGTCGGTTCCCCCTCCGCGAAGGCCGCCAGCAGGTCGGCCCGGACGGCGTCCACGGCCGAGCTGCCCGCGGGGCGGCGGCGGACCGCCTCGGCGAGGCGGGTGACCACCTCCTCCTGCCGGTCGAAGAACAGGTCCTCCTTGGCCGGGAAGTAGTTGAAGACCGTGTTCGGTGAGACCCCGGCGGCCCGGGCCACCTCGACCACCGTGACCCGGTCGAAGCCGCGCTCGGCGAACAGGCCCATGGCGGTGTCGGAGAGCAGTTCCCGGGTCTGCTGCTTCTTGAGTTCGCGAAGTCCCATGGCCGGATCCTATCCATGAAGCATGGTGTCACTTAAAATTTGCAGTGACACCAAAAATATCCGCTACGGTGACGGCATGACCTTCACCTTCGGCATCTATCCCGGCGGACTCGTCGGCGACGACACCGGCGTCGTCCCGGCCGCCCACCCTGACGAGCCGGCCCGGATCGCCGCCGCGCTGCGTGAACTCCAGGGCGGCGCAGAGGAGTTCCTGGTCCGCGCCTACCGCTCGTACCCGGGCGGCGAGCACACCCCGGACCGGCCCGAGCAGTACGCCGGCGAGGGCCGCCGGCTCGACCTGGTGGTGCAGTACCGGGAGCGCGGCGGCGAGTTGGCGGGCTGGCTGGACTTCGTCCGGCGCACGGTCAGGACCGAGGGTCACCGGCTCGCCCTGCTCCAGATCTGCGAGGAGCCCAACCTCGACCTCCCGCCCGTGGACGGGAGCATCCCGAACGTCCGCCGCGCGCTGGTCGAGGGTGTGGTCGCGGCCAAGGAGGAGGCGCTGGCCCGTGGGTTCGACCGGCTGGTCGTCGGCTTCAACGCGGTGCCCTCCTTCGACCCCGCGGACACCTTCTGGCCCGAGCTCGGCCGGCTCGCCGACGAGCGCTTCCACCGCGCCCTGGACTACGTCGGCCTGGACTTCTTCCCGGACGTCTTCCGCCCCGTCCCGCCGGAGCAACTCGCCGACGCCGTACGGGCGGTGCTCACCGGATTCCGCCGGGGCTCGCTGCCCCGGGCCGGGGTCGGGCCCGGCGTCCCGGTGCGGATCTGCGAGAACGGCTGGCCCACCGGCCCCGGGCGGAGCGAGGCGCGGCAGGCCGAGGTGGTGGCGGAGGTGGTCCGGGCCGTCGCCGGGCTCGCCGCCGAACTCAACGTCACCGGTTACGCGTTCTTCGCCCTGCGGGACGCGGACAGCGCGGGCGCCGGTCTGTTCCCGCACTTCGGCCTGCTGCGCGACGACTACACGCCCAAGCCGGCCTTCGCGGTCTACCGTGAGCTGGTCGCCGAGCTGACGGAAGCCGGCCGGGTGGACGGCGAACTCGTTCCCCGCGCGGGCTAGTTGGCCTCGAAGAAGCGCTCCACCGTGCGCCGCCGGGCGGCGACGGCGTGCACCGGCTCGCCGATCACCCGCCCGGCCAGGGCGACGGCCAGCTCGCCGACGTCCCGGCGCAGCACCCGGGCCGCCTCGGCCCGGTCGGCGGCGATCCGGGCGCGGCCGGCGGTGAGCAGCTCGTCCCGGTCGCGGATGCCCTCCGCGCGGGCCGCGACCATCGCCGCCGCGCCGCGCTCGGCGTACTCCTCGCGGATCCGGGCCGCCTCGTGCCGGGCCTCGGCCAGCTCCCGCAGGCGGGCCCGCCGGGTGGCCTCGGCCTCGGCGAGCAGGGCCTCGGCGCGTTCGGCGCGGCCCTCGGTGGCCTCCCAGCGTTCGGACTGCACCCGTTCGATCCGGGGGAGCAGGTGGCGGCCGAGCGTCCACAGCAGCAGGAAGAACAGTGCCAGGCCCAGGAGCAGCGGGGCCGGTTCGGGCTTGAGCGGGCCGAGTTCGAGGTTCACGCACTACCTCCCCAGGGTGTGACGGTCCGTCAGTCTGAGCCTCCCCAAGGACGAAGGGGATCGAACTCGGCCCGGACATGAGCTGCGTCACGACCGGCCCCCAAGCCCCGGCCCCGGCCCCGGCTCCCGGGCTACGTCACCTCGCCCCGGCGGGAGAAGCGCTCCGCCCGCCACTCGCCGCTCTCCAGCACCTCGGCCAGCTGCCGGGCCGCGTCCCAGACCTCGGTGTACGAGAGGTAGAGCGGGGTGAAGCCGAACCGCATCAGGTCCGGTGCGCGGAAGTCGCCGATCACCCCGCGCTCGATCAGCGCCTGCACCACCGGGTAGCCGTCGGCGTGCCGCAACGCGACCTGGCTGCCGCGCCGGGCGTGCTCGCGCGGGGTCACCACCTCGACGCCGTCCAGCCCCTCGGTCAGCGACACGAACAGGTCGGTCAGGGCCAGGCTCTTCGCCCGCACCGCGGCCAGGTCGGCCCGCTCCCAGACGTCCAGCGAGGCGCCGAGGGCGGCCTGGCCGAGCAGCGAGGGCGAGCTGGTCAGGAAGCGGCCGATGCCCGGCTTCGGGTCGTACCCGGGCTCGAAGGCGAACGGCCGGGCGTGGCCGAACCAGCCGCTCAGTGGCTGGAGCGGGCCGGCCGCCAGGTGCCGCTCGGCGACGTACAGGAAGGCCGGCGAGCCGGGGCCGCCGTTCAGGTACTTGTAGGTGCAGCCGATCGCGAAGTCCGCTCCGGCGGCGTCGAGTTCGACCGGCAGCGCGCCCACCGAGTGGCAGACGTCCCAGATCATCAGGGCGCCCGAGGCCTGCACCCGGGCGGTGATCCCGGGCATGTCCAGCAGTTCGCCGGTGCGGTAGTCCACGTGCGAGAGGACGACCGCGGCGACGTCCCCGTCCAGGTGCCGGTCCAGCTCCTCGGGGCGGATCAGCGCGCTGCGCGCGCCCTCGACCAGGCCGGTCACGCCCTCGGCGATGTAGAGGTCGGTCGGGAAGGCCTCGGCGTCGCCGAGCACGGTGCGCCGGCCGGGGCGCAGCCGCAGCGCGGCCGACAGCACCTTGAACAGGTTGACCGAGGTGGTGTCGCAGACGACCACTTCCGCCGGACCGGCACCGACCAGCGGCGCGATCCGCCGCCCCAGCCGGTACGGCTGCTCGAACCAGCCGGCGTCGTTCCAGCTGCGGATCAGCTCCCGGCCCCACTCCTCCTCGACCACCCGGCGCACCCGCTCGGGCGTGCGCACCGGCAGCGCGCCCAGCGAGTTGCCGTCCAGGTAGATCACCCCGTCCGGCAGGGCGAACTCCTTGCGGAATTCCGCCAGCGGGTCGACGGCGTCCAGCGCCGCGCATTCCTCGCGCGTGGTCATGCCCGTCCCTCCCTCGTCATCCGTGTGCACGGTTCTTCCCGTCCCGTCCGGTCCCGTCCAGTCCGTGGCCCGCGACGGCGAGCCGGGGCCCGTCACAGCCCGTCCCGGATCGTCCAGAGCTCCGGGAAGACGTCCTGCTCGGCCGACTTGCGCAGCCAGGTCAGCCCGCTGGAGCCGCCCGAGCCGGGCTTGCCGCCCATGGTCCGCCTGACCGTCGAGAGGTGGCGCTGGCGCCACCGGGTGACCCGCTCGGCCACGTCCAGCAGGGCCTCGCCGAGCGGCTGGAGCGCGGCGAACTCCGGCTCGGTGTAGACCCGCCGCCAGGCCGCCTCGACCTCGGCGGACGGCTGGTAGCGCTGCTCGGAGGGTGCCCGGTGCGGGGCCAGGCCGCGGCGCGCCAGCAGCGCCAGCGCCTCGTCGTACAGCCCGGGGGAGCGCAGCGCCTCGGTCAGCTCGGCCTGGGTGTCGGGCATCCCGTCGTACATCGTCAGCAGCGCGGCGTTCTTGTTGCCGAGCAGGAACTCCAGCCGCAGGAAGGCGGCGGACTGGAAGCCGGAGGCCTCGCCGAACAGCGCGCGGAAGGAGTTGAACTCGTGCGGGGTCATGGTGGCCAGCAGGTCCCAGGACTGCACCAGCACGTCCTGCACGTGGGTGCCCCGGCGCAGCGCGGCCAGGGCGGCGGCCAGGTCGTCCTCGCCCAGCGCCCGCCGGGCGAGCGTCCACTCGTGCCGCAGCAGGTCGAACAGCAGCTCCATCACCTGGGTGGTGACGATGAACGACAGCTCGGCCGGCTCCTCGCTGCGCGGGTGCTGCAGGCCGTGCAGCTCGTCCAGGCGCACGTACTGGGCGTACGGGGTGCTCCGGCCCGGCGCTCCGTCCCGACCGAACGACAGGTTGGGTGTCTCCACCGTGTCGTGCCCCATCCTGATCCTCCTGATCCTCCGGGCCCCGTCGCCCGGTCCGGTGAACCAGCCGGACTGCCGGGTTCCACCGGGTGCCCATTGTGCGGCGGCGGTGGCCCCCGCTTGAATGGGTGACGGGCATCGCAACCGCCCTTCGAGCTGTCGTTCGCGAGGCGTTCCGCCGATCCGCCTTACGAACGGAAACCACTTGATCCCGACCGCCCGGGAGGTCGCTTTGGACGCCGTCGACCGCCGCCTGCTCGCCGAGCTCCAGGCCGACGCCCGGCTCTCGTACAACGAACTCTCCCGCCGGGTCAGCCTGTCCGCACCCGCGGTGGCCGAACGGGTCCGCCGGCTGGAGTCGGAGGGGGTGATCAGCGGCTACCACGCTCACGTGGACCTCACCCGGGCCGGGCTGCCGATCACCGCGCTGGTCCAGATCCAGTGCTACGGCCCGCGCTGCGTGCTGCGCGACCCGGACGTGCCGACCTGGCCGGAGGTGGTCCAGCTGCACCGGGTCACCGGCGGGGCGTGCTGCGTGCTACTGGTCGCGGTGTCGACGATGGCCGAGTTCGAGGCGGTGTGCGACCGGCTCGGCGGCTACGGCCAGCCGTCCAGTTCGATGATCCTCTCCAGCCCGGTGCCCTGGCGGCCGGTGGTGCCGCGCTGAGCACGACCCCGACGGTCCCCGGCGCTCCCCGGCGCTCCCCGGCGGTCCTCGGCGTCCCCTGGCCTTGACGCGGGCGTCAAGGAGTAGGTTGCCCGGCATGCCGAACGAGCGCCACATCCTGCTGCTGCCCGGGAGCCTGCGGGCCGGTTCCACCAACGAGACGGTGCTGCGCACCGCGGCCGCGGTGGCCGCCGCCACCCCGGGCCTGCGGGCCACGTACTACGCCGGGCTGGCCGGCCTGCCGCACTTCAACCCGGACCACGACACCGACCCGCTGCCGGAGCCGGTGGCCGCACTGCGGGCCGCGATCGGGGAGGCCGACGCGCTGCTGGTCTGCACGCCCGAGTACGCCGGGACGCTGCCGGGCGCGTTCAAGAACCTGCTGGACTGGACGGTCGGCGGGGTCGAGATCTCGGACAAGCCCACCGGCTGGATCAACGCCGCGGGCCCGGGCCGCGGCCTGGGGGCCGAGGCCACCCTGCGCACCGTCCTCGGCTACACCGGCGCCGCGGTGCTGGACGAGGCCTGCGTCCGGCTTCCGCTGGAGCGCGGCGCGGTCGGCCCGGACGGGCTGGTCGCCGACCCGCTGGGGCGCGAGCGGATCGGCGAGGTGCTGGCCCGCCTCGCGGCGGGCTGACCGACGGGGACGGCCGGCGGGACGGCCGGAGGGCAGGGCGGAGGGTGGCCCGGCTCAGTGCACCTCCGGCAGGTGCACCCCGAGCCCGGACAGCCCCTCCAGGAACAGCTCGACGCCGACCGCCGCCAGCAGCAGTCCGAGTAGTCGGGACAGCACCTCCAGCGAGGTGCGGTGGGTGCGCCGCATCAGCGGGGCGAGCACCGCCACGCAGAGGTAGTTGATCACCGCGACGGCCACGTACGCCCCGGAGACGGCGGCCTTCCAGCCCCAGTTGTCCTGGTTGAGCGAGGCGACCAGGACGGCCGTGATGGCGAGCGGGCTGGCGATGTACGGCAGCAGCAGCTCGCGGATGCCGTCCACCAGCGGGTTCGCCAGGTGCTCGTCCTCGTCGCCGTCCGACCCGAGGTGGACGCCGAAGACCAGTGCGACGGCGTAGACGAAGAAGATCGCCCCG
Organism: Kitasatospora sp. NPDC096204; assembly: GCF_044763205.1. Lineage (NCBI taxonomy): Bacteria > Bacillati > Actinomycetota > Actinomycetes > Kitasatosporales > Streptomycetaceae > Kitasatospora > Kitasatospora sp. NPDC096204. The sequence goes on along the minus strand of NZ_JBIWFT010000032.1, from coordinate 95,200 downwards.
CCGGCGAGCTGCAGGGACTGGTCGCTGATGTGGAACAGGGTGGTCAGTTCGTCGGCCCCGAAGCCGAGCACCAGGCCGATCACCGCCGAGATGGCCGTGCTCAGGGCCGCCAGCCGGCGCAGCTCCAGGTTGCTCCTGGTCCCGGCCAGCCGGGCGAAGGCCAGCAGGGTCTTCGGCGGGCCGACCACGGCGAAGAAGGTGATGAAGGCGCTGCCGAGGTTGAAGACGAACATGGGCCAAGCATGACCGCGGGGCGCAGGGCGGCCGGTCCGCCACGCCCCGCGTCCGGGCGTGGCGTGCGTCTCGTCGGCCCCGGTTCATTCCCGGTCGCGGAGGAATTCGCCCGGATGGCGGCCCCGGCTCGAAGGGACGGGCGCTCTCGGGTCCCATGGAGGCAGGACTGCCGCCGAGCAGGACCACTCCGCCGCGGAAGCGAGGATGCGACATGGGCACGTGCCTGAACCGTAAGGACCTGGGCCTGCTGGCCCTGCGCAGCGCGGTCGGCGGGGTGCTGATCGCGCACGGCACCCAGAAGCTGTTCGGCTGGTTCGGGGGCGGCGGCCTGGAGGGCGCCACCCAGGCCATGGAACAGATGGGCTTCCACCCGGCGCGGCAGAGCGCGCTCGCGGCCGGCCTCGGAGAGGCGGGCGGCGGCGCGTTGCTGGTGGCCGGGCTGGCCACGCCGGCGGCCGGCGCGGTGGTGGCCGGGACGATGGCGGGCGCCGTGTCGGTGCACGCCCCGGCCGGTTTCTTCGCGATGTCCGGCGGCTACGAGTACCCGGCCTTCCTCGGTGCGGCCGGGCTGGCGATCGGCCTGGCCGGGGCCGGCCGCTACTCGCTGGACCACCTGACCGGCCACGTCTTCGACCGGCCGTGGGTCGGCCTGGTGTCCTTCGTGGCGAGCGCCGCCGGGGCGTACGGCACGGTCGCGCGGCGCCGGCACGTGATGCGGCTGCGCGAGGAGCGGGCCGCGGTGGAGGCGGACGAGCAGGAGGGCTCGGGGCTCTCCTAGGAACCGGACTGTCTCCTGGATCCCTGCCGGGACCCGGCAGGGATCCAGGAGACGCCTCGGCCGGGGAGCGCCCCGGGCGCCCCGGGCACCGGCCCGCGGCCGACGCGCGGCGGCGCGGCCGGGTCACCCGGAGGCAGCAGCCCTGCTGGCGGCGGTCCGCCGGTCCTCGGAGGGTGGGCGGGGAAGTGTGCCGGGCAGCCCGGCGCCGACCGGAAGCGAGGGACCGCATGGACCGCCAGCCGCTCACCCGAGCCAGCCACCCGACCCCGCCGAGGGTCACCGCGCAGGATCTGGACGCGCCGCCGCTGAGCCGCCGACGGCGTGCGGTGGCAGGGGTGTTGGCCGTGGCGGTGGTCGGTGCGGCGGCGCTCGCGGGCTGCTCCTCCGACAAGAGCGCGGGGAGCGTGGCCTCCTCGGCTGCGGCCGCGGTGAAGCAGGGCGCGAGCGCCGCCGCCTCCGCCGCCTCGGCGCTGGCCTCGGCGGCCGGCGGGGCGGGCTCGGCGATCGCCTCGGCCCAGGCGCAGGCCTCGGCGGCGGTGTCGGCGGCTTCCTCGGCCATCGCCGGGATCAAGGGCGGGCTGGACGTCAAGGGGGACATCGCCGTCGGGGCGGTGACCACCGGTTCGGACGGCAAGCCGCAGGCGCCGCTGACCATCACCAACCACGGGCAGCAGTCGTACCGGTACGCGATCCAGGTGAACTTCACCGACGAGTCCGGCAAGGTGCTGGACGCGGCCGCGGTGACCGTCGACGACGTGGCCCCCGGGCAGAGCACCCAGGCCGCCGCGCACGCCCACCGGGACCTCTCCGGCACGGTCAAGGCCGAGGTGGCCAACGCCGTCGGCTACTGATCTCCGGTGCCGGTTCCGGGTGCGGCCGCCCAGGTCGGTGCGGGGACGGAACCTTAAGCGGGTCTCAAGGGCCAACGGCACCCCTTGACGGGTGAGTTGGTCTAGTCCATTTTTATTGCCCAGGTGCAGGGAGCCCCTGAACCGGCGTCAGCGACCGTGTGTCGCTTACGCCGGTTCGGCACATCCCGGTAGTCCGTCATGGCCAGATCCGCTCGATTCCCCACCCATGCCTGTCATGTCCCGGTCGTCCGGCCCCACCCCGGACGCGTGCCCCCGGGGCGGCGGGAACCCCCACAACCAGGAGTCACGCACCCATGCTGCGCTCACGCATTGAAAGGGCCGGGACCCCGGCTCCGCAGGGCGGCCGCCGACGTCGCCCCAAGAGCATGGCCGCCATCGCGGCCGGCACCACCGCCTCCCTGCTGCTCGGCGCCGGCCTCGCGCTGTCCGGCGGCGGCGCGGCCAACGCCGCGACCACCAACTCCACCGGTGCGCCCGCCACCAGCGGCGGCATCAAGGTCGCGTACTACGACCAGTGGTCGGTCTACGCGAACGCGTACTACCCCAAGACGATCCAGGACACCGGCGTCGCCGGGAAGCTGGACTACCTGATCTACGACTTCGCCAACATCCACCCGACCGACCTGGGGTGTTTCGAGGCCACCAAGGCCGCGGACACGAACGACAACAACCCCAACGCGGGTGACGGCGCCGCCGACGCGTTCGCCGACTACCAGAAGAGCTTCGGCGCGGACATCTCGGTGGACGGCGTCGGCGACGTCTGGAACCAGCCGATCGCGGGCAACTTCAACCAGCTGAAGAAGCTGAAGGCGAAGAACCCGAACCTCAAGGTCCTGCTCTCGCTGGGTGGTTGGACCTACTCCAAGTACTTCTCGCCGGCCTCCGCCACGGACGCCTCGCGCAAGCACCTGGTGTCGTCCTGCATCGACATGTTCATCAAGGGCAACCTGCCCGTCGACGCGGGCTTCGGCGGTCCGGGCTCGGCGGCCGGTGTCTTCGACGGCATCGACATCGACTGGGAGTACCCGGGTGGCGGCGGCCACACCGGCAACATCTCCAGCCCGGCCGACAAGCAGAACTTCACGGCGCTGCTGAAGGAGTTCCGCACCCAGCTGGACGCGCAGGGCGCGGCCGACAAGAAGACCTACGCCCTGTCGGCGGCGGTCGGCGCCGGCCAGGACAAGATCATGAACGTCGAGACCGACAAGATCGGTCAGTACCTGACCTTCCTCGACGTCATGACCTACGACATGCACGGCGGCTGGGACGCGCAGGGGCCGACCAACCACCAGGCCGCGCTCTACGCGGGCCCGAACGACCCGTCGACCCCGGTCAAGCCGGGCAACGGCAAGTACTCGATCGACAACGCCATCAAGGCGTGGACGGTCGGCGACAAGGACTACGGCATCCCCGGCGGCTTCCCCGCCGGCAAGATCAACATGGGCGTGCCGTTCTACTACCGCGGCTGGACCGGCGTGAAGGACAACGGCCAGCACGGCCTGTTCCAGCCCGCCACCCAGCCGGCCGCCGGTGCGGCGATGTCCGGCAACGTCCCCGGCATCCAGATGTACAAGGAGCTCGCGGGCTTCGTCGACAACCCGTCCAAGACCTTCTGGGACGACGCCGCGCAGGCCACGTACTTCTACGACGGCAACACCTTCTGGAGCGGTGAGGACGCCAAGTCGATCCAGGCCAAGCTCGACTACGCGCACTGCAACGGCCTCGGCGGCTCCTTCGCCTTCTCGCTGTACGACCTGGGCACCAAGACCGCCCTGTTCGACAAGATGGTGAGCGCCACCAACGGCTCCGCCGCCGGCTGCCCGGCCCCGCCGTCCCCGACCGGTTCGGCGACCCCGACCCCGACCCCGACCGACTCGGGCACCCCGAGCCCGACCCCGACCAGCACCCAGACCACGCCGGCGCCGGCCTGCTCGGCGGCCCCGAGCTGGGACGCGAACACCACCTACGCCGCCGGTGGCACCAAGGTCTCGTGGAAGGGCCACTACTACACCAACAAGTGGTGGACCAAGGGCGACGACCCGAGCCTGAGCGGCCAGTGGGGCGCCTGGACCGACAACGGCCCCTGCTGACGGCCGACCGGCCGCCGAGGGCCTGACGGACCCTCGCGGCACCTGACGTGACGAAGTCCGGCCCGCCGGGAGGATCATCCTCCCGGCGGGCCGGACCCGTTCGTGTTCCCGGAGCGGCTACGCCAGGTCGTCGGTGCGCCCGAGCGCGTCCGGCTGGCTCTCCTCGATCCGCCGCAGCATCCGGCCCAGCGTCGCGGAGAGCTCGGCACGCTCCTCGCCCGCGACGTCCTGGAGGAACTCCTCCTCGAACACCGCCGCCATCCGCATCGACTCCAGCCACTTGTCGCGGCCGGTCTCGGTGAGCTCGATGATCACCCGCACCCGGTTGGTCTCGTCCCGGTCCCGGGTGACCAGGCCGTCGGCCACCATCCGGTCGATCCGGTGCGTCATCGCCGCCGGGGTGAGCCCGAGCCGCTTGGCCAGCTCGCCCGGCCCCAGCCGGTACGGGCTGCCGGAGACCACCAGGGCCTTGAGCACCTCCCACTCGGCGGAGGTGATCCCGAGCACAGTCAGCTGCCGGTCGTACGCCACGCCCATCCGCCGGGAGACCCGTAGGAGGCTCTGCACGATGGTCTCCACCTGCGGGTCGACAGTGGGGAACTCCCGCTGGTAGAGCGCCACTTGCTCGGCGATGCCGAGTTCCAGGCGGGTGGCCGGGGCGGGCTTGTCGGCGTCCGGCCGCGGCTTGTCCGTAGTCATGCCGACCAGTGTCCCACGTGCGTGCACCCCTTAAGCCTTTGACTCCGCACTCTTCCGGTGCTAAGACTTTATCTCGTCAAACTTTAGCTCTGAAATCTTCTGGACTTAAGAGTATCCAGTCGAAGCCAGGAAGGGATGTGCACGGTGACCGGCACGGTGAAGCAGCGGAGGCAGCAGCGGAGTGGGGCGGGCGGCCCGCTGCGCCGCGTCCAGATCGGCAACGCGCTCAGCGCGTTCGGCAGCGGATTCACGCTTCCGTACATGTACGTGTACGTGGAGCAGGTGCGCGGGCTGGGATCGATGGTCGCCTGGATGGTGTTCACGCTCTTCGCGCTGGCCGCCCTCGCCGTCCTCCCGTTCATCGGCCGCGGCATCGACAGGTACGGCCCCCGCCCGGTGCTGCTGGCCGGCACGGCGCTCGCCGCCACCGGTGCGTTCGCCTTCGGGCACGCCACCGGCACCCCGGGTCTGCTGATCTCCTCCTTCCTGTTCGGCGCGGGCGTCACGGCCTGCCAGCCGGCGCTCGCCACGATGATCGTCCGCTGCTCCACGGCGGCCACCCGCTCGCACGCCTTCGCGCTCCAGTTCACCCTGGTCAACCTGGGCATGGGCATCGGTGCGCTGGTCGGCGGCCAGATCGTGAACGTCGCCGACCCGGCCAGCCTCACCCGGCTGTTCACCATCGAGGCGGCCACCTTCCTCGGCCTCGCCCTGGTCACCGGCACCGCCCGGATACCCCGGGCGCAGCTGACGGCGGTCCACGAGAAGGCGGACGGCCCGAAGGGCCTGCGCGCGCTGGTCGCGGACAAGGCGATGCTGCGGCTCTGCCTGCTCGCCGGGCTGATCTTCTTCACCTGCTACGGCCAGTTCGAGTCCGGTGTCGCGGCCTTCGCCACCTCCACCGTCCACACCGCGCCGTCCACCCTGGGCTTCGCGATCGGTGCCAACGCGCTGACCATCGTGGTGCTGCAGATGTTCGTGGTGCGGATCACCGCGCGCCGCCGCCGCACCACCGCGATGGCCGCGGCCGGCCTGGTCTGGCTCGGCGCCTGGGCGATGGCCCTGCTGGCCGGCCTGATCCGGACCGAGACCATGGCCGCCACGATCGCCATCGTCTCCGTCTACGCCCTGTTCGGCGTCGGCGAGTCGCTGCTGGCGCCCACCATGGGCCCGATCGTCGCGGACCTCGCCCCGGCCCGGCTGCTCGGCACCTACAACGCCGGGTACGCCCTGGTGAAGCAGATCGCGGTCGCGATCGGTCCGGCCGTCGGCGTGCTGCTGGTCGGCTCCGGTGCCTGGCCGCTCTACCTTGCGGCCATGGCGGGCTGCACCCTGCTGATCGTCACCCTGGCGCTGCGGCTGCGCCCGTACCTCACGCCGGAGCAGGACAACGCGGCCCCGGCCGTGGTCCACACCGTCCAGGTCCGGGAACTGCAGACCGCCGCGTAGCGGAACGGCCCGCAAGGGCGTTCGCCTCGGGCGCCGACCAGGTCACCTGGTCGGCGCCCGTCGCGCTTGGCTTCGCGCGCACCGCCACATAGTGTCAGTGGCTGTTGGCCGCCCGACCCAGGCCGGAGCGGCACGACCCCGGGCGGAGCCAGGACCGGGGCAGAGCAGACAGGCGAATCGGCGAGGCTATGACGCAAGCGGCGCTCACGCACCCACCGGCGGCCCCGGCCCCCGCGGCCCCGGCAGAGGCCTCGCGCGGCGGTCTGGTCCGCTGGGCGGCCGACCGCTCCGGCTGGCTCGGACCGATCGCCGTCGCGCTCTTCGCCGGCCTGCTGCGGTTCTGGAACCTCGGCCACCCCAACGCCTTCGTCTTCGACGAGACGTACTACCCCAAGGACGCCTGGTCCCTGCTCCAGCAGGGCTACGAGGGCACCTGGCCCGACCACGCCAACGCCGACATCCTGTCCGTCCCGCAGTCGATCCCGCTGAGCTCCGCGCCCGAGTTCATCGCGCACCCGCCGCTCGGCAAGTGGGTGATGTCGATCGGCGAGCAACTGTTCGGGCTGAACCCCTTCGGCTGGCGGTTCATGACCGCCCTGCTCGGCACCGTCACCGTGCTGATGCTGGCCCGGATCGGCCGCCGCCTTTTCGGCTCCACCCTGATCGGCTGCACCGCCGCGCTGCTGATGGCGGTGGACGGCCTCCAGCTGGTGATGAGCCGGGTCGGCCTGCTCGACGGCATCCAGATGTTCTTCGTGCTGGCCTCCTTCGGCAGCCTGCTGATCGACCGCGACCACGTCCGCGCCCGGCTCGCCGCGGTCGCCGACGGCGGCGGCGACGCCGACGCGGTGCGGCTCGGGTGGCGCCCCTGGCGGATCGCCGCCGGGGTGCTCGTCGGCGCCGCCTGTGCGGTCAAGTGGAACGGCGCCCCGATCCTCGCCGCCTTCGGCGTCCTGACCGTCCTGTGGGACCAGGCCGGCCGCCGCGGCGCCGGCGCCCGCCGCCCCTGGCGCTCCATGCTGCGCCGGGACGCCCTGCCCGCCTTCCTCGCCATGGTCGGCTCCGCCGTCGTGGTGTACGTCGGTGCCTGGAGCGGCTGGCTGGCCGGCGGCGGCAACGGCCAGGGCGGCTACGACCGGCACTGGGCCGACGGCCGCGCCGGGCTCTCCCCGGACAGCGTCCTCGGCATCCCGCTGCCGCAGGTCCCGATGAGCTGGGTGCCCGCGTCGCTGCGCAGCCTGTGGCACTTCCACTCGCAGATGTTCGACTTCAACACCGGCCTGAACCAGCCGCACACCTACCAGTCCAACCCCTTCGCCTGGCTGGTCGACGGCCGCCCGGTGTCGATGTACTGGGAGCAGATCCCGTACGGGCAGCACGGCTGCACCTCCTCGGGCGGCTGCGCGGCGCAGATCCTCGGCCTCGGCACGCCGTTCCTGTGGTGGACGGCCTGCTTCGCGCTGGTCTACCTGCTGTGGCGCTGGTTCTTCCGGCGGGACTGGCGCTCGGGCGCGGTGCTCTGCGCGGTGGCCGCGATCTACCTGCCCTGGTTCAAGTACCAGGAGCGGACGATCTTCTCCTTCTACATGGTCGTGCTGGTGCCGTTCCTGTGCCTGGCCGTCGCCCAGATGCTCGGGGCGATGCTCGGCCCGGCCGGATGCAGCCCCGAGCGCCGCCGGATCGGTGCGATCGGGGCCGGGGTGATCGTGCTCGCGATCGTCGGCTGCTTCGCCTTCTTCTACCCGCTGTACACGGCGGAGGTGATCCCGATGTCGTCCTGGCAGGACCGGATGTGGTTCACCAGCTGGATCTGACGGGCCGGACGTGACGCCGCCCTCGGCCGCGATGCCCTCGGCGCTGACGCCCTCGGCCCTGGTGCCCGCGGCCGGTCCGGTGGCGTCCGGTGGCCAACTGCTGCCCGTCACCCCGGTGCTCGGGGTGGTCACGGCCGTGCTGCTGCTGGCCGCCGTCGCGGTGGCCGGGTGGGGCCTGCTCGGGCACGGCCACGCGGTGCTGCGGGCCGGACTGCGCGCGGTGGTGCAGCTGGCCGCCGTCGCCGCGGTGATCACCTGGGTGGTCGGTTCGCTCTGGTGGTCGGCGCTGTTCGTGCTGCTGATGTTCTCGGTCGCGGTGCGCACCGCCGGGCGGCGGATGACCCGCGGCCCGGGCTGGGTCTGGGCGGCCGCCCCGATCGGCGCGGGGGTGCTGCCGGTGCTCGCCCTGCTGCTGGGCGTCGGACTGCTGCCGCCCGAGGGCCTGTCCGTCATCCCGGTCGCCGGCATCCTGATCGGCGGCGCGCTCAGCGCGACCTCGCTCGCCGGGCGGCGGGCCCTGGACGAGCTGCGGCTGCGGCGCGGCGAGGTGGAGGCCGCGCTGGCGCTCGGCTTCGAGGAGCGCGACGCCCGGCTGGAGATCTGCCGGACGGCGGCCGCGACCTCGCTCGTCCCGGCGCTGGACCAGACCCGGACGGTCGGGCTGGTCACCCTGCCCGGGGCCTTCGTCGGGATGCTGCTGGGCGGGGCCTCGCCGGTGCAGGCGGGGGCGGTGCAGCTGTTCGTGCTGATCGGGTTGCTGACGGTGGAGTCGGTGGCGATCGTGGTGGTGCTGGAACTGGTCGGGCGCGGGCTGGTCGCCGCCGAGCCGGAGGAGGGATTCCGGTAGCGGCGGGCCGGCCGGCGCGGTCGGGTACGCTTGGGGCCGTTGAAGGGGAGTAGCCCTCCACCGGACCGTCGACATACTGGCCCCCAGGGGCCCGGCGCCCGGGGCACAGCCCGAAGGGGCGTTGCCGGCGAGACCTTCGGCCGCAGTGCTGTGACCATGACCAGTGCTGTCGGGCCGAAGCGTCCCCTGACGGACCTGCGGAGGCCGGGCAGCCCGACCGAGGAACTCCTGATGAGTATCACCGTTGCCGCGTTGACCTTCGGCATCATCTTCCTGGCCGAACTGCCGGACAAGACCGCGCTGGCCAGCCTGGTGCTCGGCACGAAGTACCGCGCGAGCTACGTCTTCGCGGGAATCGCCGCCGCCTTCGCCCTCCAGGTGGGCATCGCGCTCGTCGCCGGGCACCTGCTCTCGCTGCTGCCGCACCGCTGGGTGGAGGGCGTCACCGGCGTGCTGTTCCTGGTCGGCGCGGCGATGCTGCTGTTCCACGGCGGGGGCGACGACGAGGACGGGCACGCGGCCAAGGAGCCGTCCTCGAACAGCTTCTGGAAGGTGGCCGGGGCCAGCTTCGTGGTCGTCGCGATCGCCGAGTTCGGCGACCTGACCCAGATCATGACCGCCAACCTGGCCGCCAAGTACGCCGATCCGCTGGCGGTCGGCATCGGCTCCTGGCTGGCTCTGTGCGCGGTCGGCGGGATCGCCATCGTGGGCGGGCAGAAGCTGCTCAAGTACGTGCCGATGAAGCTGATCATCCGGGTGGCGGCAGCGATCATGGTGGCGCTGGCGGGCTACAGCCTCTTCGGGGCGATCACCGGCTGATCCCCGGGCCGGGCGCCGGCTGATCTCCGGGCCGGGCGCCGGCTGATTCCCGTGCGACCTCCTGCTGACGCCCCGCCGTCAGCAGGAGGTGTGCTTGTCCAGGGCGGCGCTGGTGTTGGGGCCGTAGACGCCCCGCTTGTCGCCCTTGACGTTCCACTTCCACTGGACGTAGTCGACGGTGTTCACGGTGGTGTCGTCGTAGACCCCGGTCACCGGTATGGACGCGAAGCAGCTGACGGCGGCGGCGAGCTTCTGCTGGAGAGCGGTGACGTCGGGGCCGCTCATTCCGTACTGCAGGACCCGCGGGGTCGGGGTGACGACGGGCGTCGGGGTCGGGACGGGGGGAGCGGTCGGCGTGGGGACCGGGACCGGGGGAGCGGCCGGGGCCTCGACGGTCGGCGTCGCGACCGGCGTCGGGGCGGCCGTCTTCGTCGGGCTCGGCCTGCGGGTGGGGGTGGGGGTGGGCGTCGGGCTCGGCGCCTCGCTGGTCGGCGGCGGCGCGCTCGGGGCGGGGGCCGCCAGGGTCGGCGGGTCCACCGGCGCGGGCGCCAGGGTGGTCGTCGGCAGCGGCTGCGCCTGCTTGGCCGGGGGCTCGGCGGAGGGCGTGACCGCGTACGCGACGCCGATGGTGAGCGCCACCAGGGCGGCGCCGACCCCGGCGAGCAGCCCCTTGCGCCGGGCGAGCGGGCGGCGCCCGGCCTGCTCGGCCGCCCGTCTGGCGGCCCGGCCGCCCCCGTCCGGGCCGGGCCCGGACGGGGCCTGCCCGAAGTCCTGGGCCTGCCCGAAGGGGAACAGACCGATCTCGTTCCCGTCCGGCGCCGAAGCCGGTGTCCGCGGCTGCGCGGCCTCCGCCGGGTACCCGCCCGGCCCGCCCGGCGGGACCGGCGGCAGCACGGCGGTGGCGTACGCGTCCGGTTGGGCGCCGGCGCCCGGGTGGGCGTGGGCGTCCGGGTAGGCGCCGTCCTGACCGAACGGCGCTTGCCCCGGGCCGAACGGCGACTGTCCCGGGCCGACCGGCGGCAGCACCGGGCCGACCGGCGGCAGCACCGTGGTGGCGTACGCGTCCGCGTCCGGTCCCAGCGGGGGAACGGCCGGCGACCCGGGCACGGCGGCCTGCCCCGGGGGCACCGGCGGCAGCACCGTGGTCGCGAACGGGTCCACCACCGGGGTGTTCGGGTGGGCCTCGTCGGCCACCTGGTCGGCCGTCCGCGGGACGTACGGGCGGACCAGCGGCGGGCCCTCCAGGTGGGGCAGGACGGCGGTCTCGGTGAGGCTCGGGTCCGGGACGCAGCCGCACCCGGTGGAGCGTGCGGCGCCGCACGTCGGGCAGTGCTGGTCCGGCATCGGCCGGTCCTCCTCGGTTTCGCGTCGACTTTCGTGGGCGGTCGTTCGGGTCGTCCGCCGGCCGTCCGGCCGTCGTCCGGTCGTCCCGCGCACGCTCCGGGCGGACCCGGGCGGCGCGCGGACGCGCCTGATTATGCAGGACCGTCCGAGGGGTGGACAGGGGCGTCCGGCCCCCGGCGGGGGTGTTGTGCCGGTTGGTGCCGGTTGGCCCTCCGGAGAACGCCCGGAGCGCGGCGGTTGTCCCCGGCGCTTACGCTCAGCTCAAACCGACGGAACGAATCGGGACGAAACGACCAGCGCGGTCAGCTGGGAGTGATCATCCGCACGGCCCGGCCGACGGGCCCGCGACCCCATGGAGACGCCATGCCCACGGAGACGCCGTGACGCCCGCGGAGACGCCGTGACGGAGCCGAGCACCGCGTCCGACCGGAGCCCGGCGGGCGAGCCGGGCCCGCCGGCGGTCACCGTGCACAACCTCTGGGTGCCGATCGGCGCCCTGCTGCTGGCGATGCTGCTCGCCGCCCTCGACCAGACCATCGTCTCCACCGCGCTGCCGACCATCGTCAGCGACCTCGGCGGTCTCGAACACCTCTCCTGGGTGGTCACCGCCTACCTGCTGGCCTCCACCGCCGCGACCCCGCTGTGGGGCAAGCTCGGCGACATGTACGGCCGGAAGCGGTTCTTCCAGGCCTCCATCGTGATCTTCCTGCTCGGCTCGGTGCTGTGCGGGATCGCCCAGAACATGGGCGAGCTGATCGCCTTCCGCGCCCTCCAGGGCCTGGGCGGCGGCGGGCTGATCGTGCTCTCCCAGGCGATCGTCGGCGACCTCGTCGCGCCCCGGGACCGCGGCCGCTACCAGGGCCTGTTCGGCGCCGTGTTCGGCGTCACCAGTGTGCTCGGGCCGCTGCTCGGCGGACTGTTCGTCGACCACCTCAGCTGGCGCTGGGTCTTCTACATCAACCTGCCGATCGGCATCGTCGCCCTGGTGGTGATCGCGACGGCGCTGCACGGGCTGGAGGTCCGGCGGGAGCACCGGATCGACTACCTCGGCACCGTCCTGATCGCCGCCGTCGCCACCTGCCTGGTGCTGATGACCTCGCTCGGCGGGACCACCTGGGCCTGGACGTCCTGGCAGATCGTCGGCCTCGGCGTGCTCGGGCTGGTGCTGCTGCTCGCCTTCGTCCTGGTCGAGCGGACGGCGGTGGAGCCGGTGCTGCCGCTGCGGCTGTTCCGCTCCCGGACGTTCAGCCTGGTCGCGGTGATCTCCTTCGTGGTCGGCTTCGCGATGTTCGGCGCGCTGACCTACCTGCCGACCTTCCTCCAGGTGGTCCAGCAGGTCTCGCCCACCATGTCCGGCATCCACATGCTGCCGATGGTGCTCGGCATGCTGCTCACCTCGATCGGCTCCGGCCAGATCGTCGCCCGCACCGGCCACTACCGGATCTTCCCGATCGTCGGGACGGCCGTGACCACCGTCGGACTGCTGCTGCTCTCCCGGCTGGACGAGCACAGCAGCACCGCCGAGATGAGCCTCTACTTCCTGGTCTTCGGCCTCGGACTGGGCCTGGTGATGCAGGTACTGGTGCTGATCGTGCAGAACTCGGTCGGCTACGAGGACCTCGGCGTGGCCACCGCGGGCGCCACCTTCTTCCGCTCCATCGGGGCCTCCTTCGGCGTGTCCATCTTCGGGACGGTCTTCGCGAGCGGACTGAGCAGCCGGCTCGCCGACGCGCTGGCCGGGGTGCCGCTGCCGCCCGGCTTCCGGCCGGAGGCCATCACCGCAGACCCGCGGGTCATCCCCCAGCTGCCGGCCGCCGTCCAGCCGGGGGTCTACCACGCGTACGCCGAGTCGATCACCCGGGTGTTCCTGTACGCGGTGCCGGTCGCGCTGGTCGCCTTCGTGCTGTCGCTGTTCCTGCGCGAACAGAAGCTGCGCTCCACCGTCACCGCCCCCGACCTCGGCGAGTCCATCGGGGTCAACCCCGTGGAGCGCAGCTCGCTGGACGAGATCGCCCGCGCCCTGTCGGTGCTGAACAGCCGCGAGGCCCGGCGCGACCTCTTCCGGCGGATCACCGAGACCGCCGGGCTGGACCTGCTGCCCGCCTCCAGCTGGCTGCTCCTCCAGATCCACCAGCACGGCTCGGTCGAGCCGGCCGAACTGGCCGAGGCGCGGGTCGTCCCGATGGCCGTCGTCGAGGAGGCCGTCCGGGAGGTGGAGGGCCGGGGGCTGGCGGCGCGGTCCGGCGGGCTGCCGCTGCGGCTCACCGAGCCGGGGGAGGAGACGGCCCTGCGGCTGGTCGCCGCCCGGCGCACCCAGCTCGCCGAACTGCTGGGGGACTGGGACGAGCAGAGGTACGCCGAGATCGCGGGGCTGCTGAACCGGCTCAGCTCCTCGCTGTGCGCGGACCTTCGGGACCGGCCGGACCCGTGGGGGCCGGAGGGGCCGTACCGTGGGGAGGGGCGGTCGTTCTGATGGTCCGACGGTCCGATGGCTCGACGGTTTGACGGCCCGTTCGGCGTGATGGGGAAGGATGGTGCGGCATGCCGCTCGAGATCGAGCGCAAGTTCCTGCTGGGCGCCTTCGAGCCGCCGTCGACGGCGGTGCGGCAGCACATCGAGCAGGGGTACATCGCGATCAGGGACGACGGGACGGAGGTGCGGCTGCGGCGGATCGGCGGCAGCCGCGTCCTCGGCGTCAAGCGGAGCGCCTCCTCCGCGGAGGGTTCCCCCGTCCGGATCGAGGTGGAACGCGAGCTGGGGGAGCAGGAGTTCACCGAGCTCTGGCCGGCCACCGAGGGTGCCCGGCTGGTCAAGGACCGGTACACCTTCGAGGCCTCCGGCGTCACCGTCTACGCGGACGTCTACCAGGGGGAGTTGGCCGGGCTGCGCACCGTCGAGGTCGAGTTCGGCTCCGAGGCGCAGGCGGCGGCGTTCTCGGCGCCGGAGTGGTTCGGCGCCGAGATCACCGGCGTGAAGGCGTACAAGAACCAGACCCTCGCGACCCGGGGAATGCCCGAGTCCTGAATCCGCCGGGGGTTCGGCCCTACGGCGTGCCGAACCAGCGTGGGGTGTCGAGGTGGAACGGGTCGCCGGGGGCGAGCCGGCGCAGGCCGTCCTCCAGCTGCCTCAGCTGCTCCTCGCCGAGGGCTTCCGACCACTCCTCGCGCAGCTCGTCGAAGATCCGGGCCGAGCGGACCAGGCAGTCCACTCCGCGCTCGGTGAGCCGGACCACCTTGCGCCGGGTGTCGGCCGGATCGGCGGCGCGCTCGACGTAGCCGAGCCGCTCCAGGGTGTCGACGGTCTTGCCCGCCGCCTGCTTGGTGACGCCGAGGCGGCGGCCGAGTTCGGAGGCGGTGGTGCCCTGCGGGCCGATCGCCTGGAAGACGAAGCCGTGCATCGGGCGCAGGTCGGGATGGCCCTCGCGGGTGATGCGTTCGTGGAGCTCGTCGATGATCGCCCGGAAGGCGAGCAGCAGGCGCAGCGGCAGCTCAAAACCCGGCGGGGGCGGTTCACTTGGCACGATGGGCGACCTCATTGACCATATGGACAACGTCATTGTCCATCCTAGGGGGTTCCTTCGCCGTGCCCGCCCCGCCCACACCTTTGACGGCCCGCGACCCGCCCGGCCGTGAGGTGTAGCAGACTGCTCCCGTAGGCAGTCCCCGTCACCGCACCGGCGGCCGCACCAGCGCGCCGGCGGAGCAGCAAGGAGCCCCCATGTCCGTTGTCAAGATCAACGTCCTGACGGTGCCGGCCGAGCAGCGTGAGGTGCTGGAGCAGCGCTTCGCCTCCCGGGCCGGCGCGGTGGAGAACTCGGACGGCTTCGAGTGGTTCGAACTCCTCCGCCCCGTCGAGGGCACCGACCAGTACCTCGTCTACACCCGCTGGCGCAGCGAGGAGGACTTCAAGGCCTGGATGGAGGGCCCGATGAAGTCCGCCCACCAGAACGGCCCCTCCGACGAGGCCCCCAAGCGCCCCGCCGCCACCGGCTCCACCCTCTGGTCCTTCGAGGTCGTCCAGTCCGCGGGCCCCAAGAACGCCTGAGCCGCCCCGCCCCGCCGGGCCCCTCCCCTCCACGGGGAGGGGCCCGGAGTGCTTCGCGGCTCCGGCTAGCGGCCGGCGGCGGTGGCGCGGAGGCCGGGGAGGGGGGTGTGGTCGGCGCGCCAGAGCAGGCGCAGGTGGAGGGGCGGCGGGTCGAGGGGCAGGCGGACGAGGGCGCCGGTCGCGAGGTGGTCGTGGACGGCGTGGACGGGGAGCAGGGCGATGCCGAGGCCCTGGGCGGCGCAGGCGCGGGTGGCGGGGACGGCGCCGGTGTGGAGGCGGCGGACGCGCCGGCCGAGGAGGCGTTCGCCGGCGAGGCGGTAGGAGCACGCGGGGGAGCCGACCAGGAGGCGGTGGCCGTGGAGGTCCTCGCCGGTGAGGGCGGTGGCGCGGGCGAGCGGGTGGGTGGGGGCGGCGACCAGGGCGAGGGGAACGTCCTGGAGGTCGACGTGGGCGAGCGGGGCGGGCGGCAGGTGGAAGCCGAGGGCGCCGAGCGGGCCGGGGGCGTCGAGGACGAGGGCCGCGTCCAGGGCTCCGGCCGCGACGCCGTCGAGCAGGACGTCCCGGGTGGTGTCGGTGCGCAGGGACACGTCCAGGTCGGGCCGGTGGCCGGTGAGGCGGGCCAGGACGGCCGGGAGCTCGGCGGCGGTGACGGCCGCAAGGACGCCGAGGCGCAGACGGGTCCGGGTGGCGACGACCTCGCGGCGGGCCTGTTCGGCCTGGGCGAGGAGCCGGCGGGACCAGGGCAGCAGCCGCTCCCCGGCGGAGGTGAGGGCCAGATCGCGCCTGGCCCGGTCGAACAGTTCGGTGCCGAGGCTGCGTTCGAGGGTGTGGACCTGCTCGGCGACGGAGGACGGGGCGAGCCCGAGGGCCACGGCCGCACCGCTGACGGTGCGGTGGGTGACGACGGCCTCGAAGACGCGCAACTGACGTAGTTCCACTGGCTCCCCCGAACGCCCTCGCTCCCGGTGCTGCGGGACAGCGTACGGGGGACGGATGCGTGGAGGGGCCCGGAGCGCCACACCGGTGGTGAGCGGGCGGGCCCCGGTGCCGATCAAGGAACTCGCCTTCCGGGGAGGGGCGTTCGGCGCCCGAACGGGCATCGCCGGCTGAGCGCTCCGTTCAGCCGGCGAGCGCGTGGGCCCCGTGCGGGGTGCCGGTCGCGTCGGCGTTGTCGCCGGTCGGACGGGCTCCGCGGCTGGTTGTCACGTGCTTCCTTCCGCGGCGGGACACGAGGGTCTCCAACCCGAACGCCCGTACGGCCGGAATGAGTTCCGGACATCGGCGACGCGGCTCCGCGGAGCGGCTCGCGAGAGGCCGGGAAGTCGGACGGGCCGACTTCCCGCGCGGGTTCGTCCGCCACCCGCGCGCCCTACCCGGCGAGCAGGCCTTCCAGGTACTCCCGCACCGGCGGGAACATCGGGAACGGCACGTACTCGGCCAGCTCGGCGTGCGAGGCCCACACCACCCGGTCCAGTTCGTCCGAGTCCACCACCCTCGCGGCGCCGCCGACGACCTCGCAGGCCGTGTACGACATCCGCCGCCCGCTCTGCGGATGCACCCGCTCGCCGAGCACCTTCGCCGCCGCCACGTGCAGGCCGGTCTCCTCGGCGGTCTCCCGGACGGCCGCCTCCTCGGGGGACTCGTTCGGCTCGACCTCCCCGGCCGGGAACTGCCAGGACAGCTCGCCCTCGGCGACCCGCCGCCGCACCATCAGCACCCGGCTGTCCTTGACGACGATCGCGACGGCGACGGCGGGGAGTTGCCCGGATTCCTGCTCGGTCATCGCTCTGCTCCTCGGGGGACGGCGTCGGTGTCGACGCCATCTTGGCCCGCGCCGAAGTCCTCGGTCGGCAGGCTTCCGCCGGCCGCGTGTCGTGGGCCGCTGCGGGCTACAGGTGCGCTGATCCGTAGAGCGCGGACGGCGCGCCGGTGGCCAGCGCCCCCAGTAGCGGTCTCCGTACGACCAGTGCCACCACTCGGTGGGGTAGTTGACGAGCCCGGCGCCGGTCAGGGCGTCACTGAGCAGCCGTCGGTTGGCGCGGTCAATGAGGGCGGCACGGATGCGGCGGGCGAGACGCGGGATGAGGAGCGCTTCCACCTGGGAGTGGTTGTGGAAGGCGTACTCGCCGATCCCACCCGGGACGGCGCGCCGTTGGGCGTGTCCCCTGGGCCCGAGCCGAACCCGCCCCACCGGAGCCGGCTGCGGGTGCACCTGTCCCTGGCTGGACGTCAGGCGAGACGGGCGGAAGGGCCCGGCGGCACTGGTATGTTCCAGATGTGAACCGGGATATCAGCGATCTCGTCTCTCGTCTTGGCCGGCCTCTGCGGCTGATCGTCACCGGCGGCGGAACAGGCGGCCATACATATCCGGCGCTCACTGCGATTCGCGCCCTGCGCTCGCGGCTCGCCGAGGCCCATGGTGCGCTGGATGTGCTGTGGATCGGCACCGCCGCCGGCCTTGAGGCCAAGGTGACCGCCGCCGAGAACATCCCGTTCAGGACCGTCGCCACCGGGAAGATCCGGCGCAGTGCCAACCCGCTGAAGCTGGTGTCGCCCGCCAACGTCAAGGACATGGGCCGTGTCCCCCTGGGCGTCGCGCAGGCCCGCTCGGCGGTCGCCGACTTCGGCCCGGACGTGGTGCTAGGTACGGGTGGCTACGTCGCGGTGCCGGTCGGGATGGCCGCCCGGATGTGCCATCGGCCGTTGGTGGTCCACGAGCAGACCGTTCGGCTCGGTCTGGGCAACCGGGCTCTGGCGCGGATGGCGACCCGGGTTGCGGTCTCCTCCGAGTCGACGCTCCGGTTCCTGCCCGAGTCGGCCCGTGCCACCGCCGTGGTGACCGGCAACCCGGTGCGCCCGGAGGTGCTGACCGGGCAGGGTGACAAGGCGGTCCAGGCGTTGGGGCTGTGGGGCTTCGACCGTTCGCTGCCGACCGTGTACGTCACCGGCGGTGCGCAGGGCTCCCAGCAGATCAACGAGTTGGTGAGCGAGATCCTGCCGTGGCTGCTCGGCCACGCCAACGTGGTCCACCAGTGCGGGCCCAGCCACGAGGAGCGGCTTCGGGCGCGGGCGGCGGTGCTGCCGGAGCAGTTGCGCTCCCGGTACCTGGTGACCGGCTTCGTCGGCCCGGAGCTTCCGGATGTGCTGGCCCTCGCGGATGTGGTCGTCTCCCGCAGTGGTGCGGGGACGCTGGCCGAGCTGACGGCGCTGGGGCGGGCCGCGGTGTTCATCCCGCTGGCGACGTCGGCCGGGAACGAGCAGGAGTACAACGCCCGTCACCTGGCGGATGCCGGGGCGGCGGTGGCCCTGCTCGGCCGTGCGGCGCCGGACACCCTTCAGGATGCGATCGGTCCGCTGCTGACGGACCCGGCCCGCCGCGCGGACATCGCGCGGCGGGCCGCCGAACACGGTCGGCCGGATGCCGCCGACCGTCTCGTGGACGTACTGCTGTCGGTCGTGGACCGTTAGTTCGCCAAGTCCAGCAGGTGCCGGACGGCACCGGCCTGGATGGTGTCCACGCACACCTGGTAGGCGGTGTAGTCGCCCTCCCAGGGGTCGGGCACGTCCTCGCCGCTGATGTAGAGGTCGAGCTTGCCTGCGGCCGGGGTGTCGTCCGTCATGGTCTTGAGTTCGGCGAGGACGGCGTGGTCCATGGCCAGCACGGTGTCGGCCCAGTCGAGCATGCGGTGGTTGACCTTGACCGCGCGGTGGTCGCGGATGTCGTAGCCGGCGGCCTCGGCGGCTCACCCTGTCCTCTGCTTCCGGGCCGCAACCCAAACGCTCGAAGTTCCTCGCTACAGTCTCGGATTCTTCAGGCTGCCCGACGTGGCCTCGCGGCCATAGGCTGTCGGTATGGCCTTGGATCCCGCACTGCCCGTCGGCCGGCGCATCCAGTACTACCGGGAGCGTGCCGGAAAGTCCCGTCCGGTGTTGGCCGCCCTGCTGGGGCGGTCGCCGAGTTGGCTGAAGCAGGTGGAGAGCGGGGCGTTGCTGCCGCCGCGCCTGCCGATGCTTGTGCGTATCGCCCAACACTTGGGGATTGATGACATCTCCTTGCTGACAGGCGAGGTCAGCATGCCAACGGCGCTGTACTCCGGAGTGGAACATGCGTCCCTGGATTCTGTTCGGCGGGCAGTCGACGGCTCGCCGTTGGGGGTGTCCTCCGGGTCGATGCCGAACCTGGACCACGTCGCGGCCCAGCTGGCGAACGCCTGGCGGAGCAGGATGACCCGGGGAGATCACCGAACCGCCCTGGCGGAGCTGTTGCCGCCGCTCGTGTCGGCCGCCTCTTCAGCGGTTTCACATCCGGACTGCGCAGACCGGCGGCGGGCGGAGGTGATGTACGCCAGCGCGCTGAACCTGACGCAGATGTATGCGGCGTTCCAGGGTGACGGCAACCTGGTCTGGCGGGTGGCCGAGCGTGCCTTGGCGACTGCGAGGGCGTCGGGCGACCCGCAGGCGATCGGGCAGGCATGCTGGTTCCTGGTCGAGGCGTTCCGGAAGTCCGGTCAGTGGGACAGCGCTCAGGCGCTCACCGAGGACGCTCTTCGGCTGCTCGATCCGATTCGGGCGAACACGCCGGAACTGGCCTGTGCCTGGGCGGACATGGCATTCCATGCCGCCATCACCCACGCCGTGGCCGGGGAAGCCGGTGAGGCGTGGGGCTGGATCGACCGCGCGGTGGCCGTCGCCGAGCGCCTTCCGGAGGACTTCTGGAGCGCCCCTACGTCAGGGTCTCGGCAGGCTGTCGGCCTGCACTCGGTGACTGTGGCGGTCGAGCTCCGTCAGACCGGCACGGCGTTGCGCTGGGCTCGGCGGCTGCCGACCGCCGATGTCACGGCGGTTCCCCGTCGCGGTCGCCACTTGATCGAGGTCGCGAGGGCGCACGCTCTCCGCGGTGAAGCGGAGTCCGTTGCCGGACTGCTGACGGACGCCGTCGCTGTCGCGCCCGAGACGGCGCGCTGGAACGAGGAGGCCCGAGCAATGGTCCGAGGGCTGGTCGATGGCCGGCCCTCGACGCGGGAGGCCGGGCGGCGCTTGGCCGATTCCATCGGAATGGCGGCGTAGCGACCGCAGGAACTGGAGGCAGAAACTCTGTCCCTTCGCATCGCACCGAGCCCGTAGCGTCGAGTGACGCTACGGGCTCGGTGCGTGAGGGAGTGTGCGAATGGCGCAGGACACAGCTGCTGCGACGAAGACGGTCAGGCTGTCCGATGCGGTGGTGGCGGAACTCGACCCGGCGTCGACCTACGACTACGGCATTCGCTGGGACCCGGTGGTGCAAGTCCACCGTGTGCGCGACGACCGATGTGTCGAACCGGGAGTCCACGAGGCGGAATCAGCAGCCCGAATCGACTGTTCCAGTGCCGCCCCTCGGGTGGCCATCAGGCCGGCGACTGCCTGCCTGCCGTACCGGGCCGAGTCCGTGGGTGCCGCGCGTCGCGTCGTCGGCGCGAAGCTGCGGGAATGGGAGCTGGACTCCTTGGTGGACGACGCCTTGCTGATCGTCAGCGAACTGGCCACCAACGCGGTCGAGACCGGCTGCCAGACTCGCATGGTCGTCGCCGTGCGTCGCCCGAGCGACCGGATCGTCCGCATCCTCGTCGGTGACGGTTCCCGCACGATGCCCGTGATGATCCAGGCCGGGTCCTACGCGACGTCGGGTCGCGGCCTTGCGCTGGTCCACCGGCTCGCGCAAGGCCGCTGGGGTGTCAGCCCCCGCCCGTTCGGGAAGGTCGTGCACGCTGATCTCTCGACGCCCGATCCGACGTCGCGGTGAACCGGCCGTCGGGCCGCATGTCGTCGTCGCGGCCCTGGTGTTGACCAGCCGAACCCGCTGAACTCCCGGCCGCGCCGCCGGTCCGGCGACGCGGCCGGGATCGCCCATTTCTCCGCTTTCCGCCTTGAAAGGTGCACTGCCATGTCCTGCCCCGAGCCGAAACCGCCCCCGCCGAAGCCGGCGGGCCCGCGCCCGCCGCGCCCGCCGGACCGGTAGACCGGCGACCACGATCTCCAGCACGTCGAAAGGAACAGAACATGGGCAAGCACGGCGGAGGGCCCGGCGGCGACGGGCCTGGTGCGGCGGGTGGGGGCAAGGGTGGCAGCCACTCCGGGAAGCCGGACACGGCGTCGCAGGACGGCAAGCGGGATGCGCCGCCCACCAACCTGCCCAAGCCGTCGAAGCCTTGAGGGGAGCGGCAACGTGAAGTGGAACGCGCTCACCGACAGCCTCCGGGAGTCCGGGGCGCTGTCGGTCGACTGGGAGCCGGCGTTCCGGGCCGTGCCCCGTCGGCTGTTCGTCCCGGACCGGATCCACCACGGGGGTGAGTGGCTCGACCGGAAGGAACGCCCGGTCGAGTGGAGCGAGTTGGTCGCTTCGGACATCCCGCTCGTGACCCGATTGGACGAGGACGGCAGCACGCCGTCCTCGTCCAGCTCGATGCCCACCGTCGTGGCCCAGATGCTCCGGCACCTCCAAGTCTCTGACAGTATGCGGGTGTTGGACATCGGCACCGGTGCGGGCTGGACGGCCGCGTTGCTGGCCCGCCGGCTCGGGGCGGAAAACGTCACCACCGTGGAGCTGGACCCTGAACTGTCCGGTTCCGCGCGGTGCCGTCTGGTGGCACATCGCCTGCCGGCCCGGACCGTTGTCGGCGATGGAATGCTCGGCCATCCGGCGGGCGCGCCGTACGACCGGGTTCACGTCACCGCGGCCGTGCAACGCGTCCCCGGGGCGCTGATCGAGCAGACGGCGCCCGGGGGCGTGATCCTCGTTCCGTACGGCACGGCGTTCTGCAACGGCGGGCTGCTGAAGCTCACCGTCGCCGAGGATGGCCGTTCTGCGAGCGGGCCGTTCGTCGAGGACGTCGCCTTCATGTGGGGGCGGGACCAGCGGCCCGGGAGCGGCGAGTTCGAGATCGGGGACGTCCGGTACGGTCCGTCCGCACTCGACCCCGCCGCTGTGGCTGAGCACACCGACGCGGCCTTCGCGATCGGGCTGCGGCTGCCGGGCCTGTTCCGGCAGGAGGTGTGGGCGGGCTACGACCGCTTCGGCACCGGCCGGTTCGAGATCTGGGACGGGGTCTCGTACGCCCACTGCCGCCTCGCCGACTGGGACGGCGGGCACGCCGTCTCGCAGTCCGGCCCCCGCAACCTGTGGGACGAGCTGACCGCCGCCCACGCCTGGTGGCAGCGCCAGGGCGAGCCGGGCCTCGACCGGTTCGGCCTGACCGTCACCGTCGCGGGCGAGCACCGGGTGTGGCTGGACGAGCCGGACCATGTGGTCGGTTGACTGCCGGATTGCGAGGCGCGCCCCGGGCTCACGAGCCCGGGGCGCGCCGGGTTGTGCGCGCACGCGCCGCCCGAATGGGTGGTGCGGGTGGAAGTTTGATGGGGCGTTACGGCATTACGGTGAACATTGCCGTGCCGGGTGCTCCACGGGGCGCTCGGTGCGTGAGCAAAAAGTGATCCCCGGCGGTGCGCCAACACCCCGGGGTTTGGCACCAGGAGCAAAGGCCTCCCGAATGCAGATTCATCGTATCCCGCAGCATGCGCCCGGATACACGATCCTCGACAACGGCCACGTCATCCGTAAGCACTCGCTGAGTTGGGCCGCGCGCGGGCTGCTGAGCTACCTGCTCAGCCTGCCGGACGGCGTCCGCGAGGACATTCGCACCCTCGCCGCCAAGAGTGTGGAGGGGCGGACGACCGTTGCCCGAGCGTTGCGGGAGCTGGAGGCGGTGGGGCACTACGTGCGTCGTACGCTGCGGGACCCGCAGACCGGGCAGGTGCGGACGGTCGTCTCGGTGCACGAGGTGCCGGTGACGGGCAAAGCGGTGAACACCGTGCCGCCGCTTCCCGCGCCCCCGGCCGCCGGTGTCCCAGCTCCAGGCGTGCCAGCTGTCGGGAGGGCGGGAGGCCCGTCCAAGGAACCGGAAACCAAGGACGTGGAAGAGCCTTCCGTCCGTCCACCCGAGAAGTTGACGGCGGGCATGGCGCTGTTGCTCGAACTCGGCCGCCGGGAGCCGAGGATGGCCCTGGCGGGGAAGCCGCTGTGCGACCAGGCCGCGCGGGTGGAGGGGCTGCTGGCGGGCGGGTGGAGCCGTGAGGTGCTCACCGGGATTCTGTCGGCGCCCCTCCCGGACAGGGTCACGCACAGCGTCGGGGCGATCGTGGCGGCGCGGATCGCCAAGGTGCCGGCCGTTCCCGCGCCCCGACAGGCGGGCGACGGCCCGAGGAGGCACGAGTGCCCCGGGCGCAGCGGGTTGTGCGGGCGGCCCGTGGCCGGGCCCGGGCAGGTGTGCGGCGCCTGCCGGGCGGCAGCGGAGTAGGGGTAACCCTCAGGGGATTCCCGCTCAGCGGGAGGGTCATGGCCGGGCCGGGCGCGGAGTATCGGGTCTGTCGAGAAACCTGACTCCTGGCGGCCAACGCTTACCTCCGCCGTTCCCGGTGGCTCACGACTCCGGCGGGCGGAAGGTGACCGGGGCGTCGAAGGCGGCGCGGCGGGTGGTGCGGCGCAGGGCGCGCAGGACGGGGGTGCCGAGGGTGAGGCACAGGACGACGGTCAGGGCGGCCCGGGGAAGGTCCCAGCCCAGGGACGTGGTCAGGCAGTACGCCGCGAAGCGGACCAGGTTGGCGGGCAGCGCGTCGCCCGGCACGAAGGAGATGGAGCCGGCCAGGCCGCCGATGTACGGCCAGCCCTGGAGGTTCATGATCGTGCCGTACAGCAGGGACGCGACGGCTCCGTACCCGGCGAGCAGCAGGAGTTCGCGGCGGCCCCGCAGGGAGGAGGCCCCCGGCAGCAGACCCGCGCCGAGGCAGACCCAGCCCATGGCGAGCATCTGGAACGGCAGCCACGGCCCGACCCCACCCGTGAGCAGCGCGGAGGCGAACATCGACAGCGAGCCGAGCACGAAGCCGAAGCCAGGTCCGAGCACCCGCCCGGACAGCACCATCAGGAAGAACATCGGCTCCAGCCCGGCCGTGCCCGCGCCGAGCGGCCGCAGGGCCGCGCCCGCCGCGGCCAGCACGCCCAGCAGGGCCACGGACTTGGCGTCCAGCCCCGGCGCCCCGCCGCCCGCCGTACGGCCCTCGGAGATCTGGGCGACGACGACGGCGAGGAGCAGCGGCAGCAGCAGCGCGAACAGCCAGGGCGCGTCCGCCGAGTGGCCGACCAGCGCCGACCTGGTGGAGGCGAGCAGCGGCCAGCCGAAGGCGGCGACGCCGACGAAGGAGACGGACAGCAGCGCCGTGACGGACCGGCGCCCGAGCGGGACGGGACGAGTGCTCATGCGCCCAGCGCCTCCGCGACCTGCCGCACGGTGAGCCACGGCCCGGGCGCCAGCACCTTGGCGACCTGTGGGGCGAAGGCGGGGGAGGAGACCACCACCTCCGGGGTCGGACCGTCCGCGACGATCTCGCCCTCGGCCAGGATCACCGTGCGGTGGGCGAGTTCGGCGGCCAGCTCGACGTCGTGGGTGGCGAGCAGGACGGCGTGGCCCTCGGCCGCCAGCGAGCGCAGGATCTCCACCAGCCGGGCCTTGGCGGCGTAGTCGAGGCCGCGGGTCGGCTCGTCCAGGAGCAGCAGCGGGGGCCGGGCGGTGAGCACGACGGCGAGGGCGAGGGTGAGCCGCTGGCCCTCGGAGAGGTCGCGCGGGTGGGCGTCGTCGGCGATGCCGGGCAGCAGGCGCTCGACCAGGGCGCGGCAGGTGCCGGCGGTGGCGCCCGCGTCGGTGTCGGCGGCGGCGCACTCGGCGGCGACGGACTCGCCGTACAGCAGGTCGCGCGGGTCCTGCGGGACGAGGCCGACCTCGCGGATCAGCTCGGCGGGCCGGGTGCGGTGCGGGGTGCGGCCGCCGACCCGGACGCTGCCGGAGGCGGGGGCGTGCAGGCCGACCAGGCCGCCCAGCAGGGTGGACTTGCCGGCGCCGTTGCGGCCCATCAGGGCGGTGATCTCGCCGGGGTGGAGGGCGAGGTCCACGCCGCGCAGTGCCGGGACGGGGCCGCGCCGGACGGCGAGGCGGTCGGTCACGGCCAGCGGGGACGCGGTCGGGGCGCAGACGGGGGCCGGGCCGCGGCCGTCCAGTTCGGCGCGCAGCGGGGCGGCCTTGCGGCGGGCGTCGCGGACGGACAGCGGCAGCGGCCGCCAGCCCGCGAGCCGGCCGAGGCCGACCACCGGCGGGTGCACCGGGGAGTGCGCCATCACCTCGGCGGGTTCGCCGAGGACGGGCGGGGCGTCGGGGGTGAGCAGCAGTACCTGGTCGGCGTACTGGACGACCCGCTCCAGCCGGTGCTCGGCCATCAGCACGGTGGTGCCGAGGTCGTGCACCAGCCGCTGGAGGACGGACAGCACCTCCTCGGCCGCGCCCGGGTCGAGTGCCGAGGTGGGTTCGTCCAGCACCAGCACGCGCGGGTGCACGGTGAGCACCGAGCCGATCGCGACGCGCTGCTGCTGGCCGCCGGACAGGGAGTTCAGGGAGCGGTCGCGCAGGTCGGCGAGGCCGAGCAGGTCGAGGGTCTCCTCGACCCGGCGGCGCATCACGTCGCCGGGCAGGCCCAGCGATTCCATGCCGTAGGCGAGTTCGTCCTCCACGGTGTCGGTGACGAAGTGCGCCAGCGGGTCCTGCCCCACCGTGCCGACCAGGTCCGCGAGTTCGCGCGGCCGGTGCTCGCGGGTGTCCCGGCCGTCGACGGTGACCCGGCCGTGCAGCACCCCGCCGGTGAAGTGCGGCACCAGGCCGCTGACCGTTCCCAGCAGGGTGGACTTGCCGGAGCCGGACGGGCCCACCAGCAGGCAGAGTTCGCCCTCGGGGACGGTGAGGTCGACGCCGTTCAGCACGGGCGCGGCGGAGTCCGCGTACCGGACGGAGACCTGCTCGAAGGTGATCACGATGCCCTCCGGGGCGGGGTCGGGGCGGCGAACGCCGGTACCAGGCCGAGCAGGACGGCCAGCACGGCGGCCAGGGGCAGCGCGGGGACGGTCGGCGGGACGACGGTGGGGGCGAAGGCGGCCGGGTCCTGCCCGGCCAGGTAGGTGGTGAGGGCGGCCACGGCCACTCCGGAACCGGCGGTCAGCCACTCGGGGACGGCCCAGGGGTCGGGCCGGTAGCGGCTCCTGACGGACCGTCGGCCGCCGAGCAGCAGCCCGGCGAAGGCGGCGGCCAGGCCGAGCGCCAGGACGGGCAGCGCCCAGCCCGCGCCGTCGGCGGTCAGCAGCCCGTACGCGGCCAGGCAGATCCCGAGCAGCCCGGCCAGGGTGAGCGCGGCCGTCGCCCGGGCGAGCCGGCGCGGGACGTCGGCGGTGCGGCCGAAGCCCCGGGTGTCCATCGCGGCGGCCAGCGCGATGGACCGCTCCAACGCGCCCTCCAGTACCGGGAGTCCGACGCTCAGCACGGCCGCGATGCCCTTGTCGGTGCGGCCGCGCAGCCGGCGGGCGGCGCGCAGTCGGCGGACGTCCGCGATCAGGTTCGGCGCGAAGGTCGTCGCCACGACGACGGCGACGCCCGCCTCGTAGAGCGCTCCGGGCAGGGTGCGCAGCAGGCGGGCCGGGCTGGCCAGGGAGTTGGCGGCGCCGACGCAGATCAGCAGGGTCGCCAGCCGCAGCCCGTCGTACAGCGCCGCGAGCAGCCCCTCGACGGTGACCCGTCCGCCGATCCGCACGCCCTGCGCCCAGGCGGGCAGCGGGAGTTCGGGCAGCGTGAACAGCACGTGGGTGCCCGGGATCGGCGAGCCGAGGAACACCGCGAACACCAGCCGGATGCCCAGCACCAGCAGGCCCAGGCGCAGGAACGCCCCGTACGAGCGCGACCACGGCGCATCGCCGCGCCGGGCCGCGACCACGTACCCGGCGACGGCGGCGAGCAGCAGCAGGATCGCCGGGTTGGTGGTGCGGGTCGCCGCCGCGCCCAGCCCGAGCGCCCACAACCACCAGGCCCCGGGGTGCAGTTGACGGGGGCCGGTGGGCGGCCGGGTGCTACGGGCGGTGGTGCTGCTCACGGAGGTTTCCTGAGTGGGGGACGAGGGGGCGTGGCGGACACGCCCTAGGAGTGACGGCGGCGGCGGGCCTGCCAGACGGCTCCGCCGGCGAGGACGGCGACCAGTGCGCCACCGGCGATCAGGCCGACGTCGGGGCCGCTGCCGCTGCCGCTGCCGTGGTCGGCCGACGCGGCGCCGGCGTCCGGCCGGGCGGCGACCGCCGCACCGACCTGGTCGCCGCAGCCCGCCTTCGGGTACCCGGCGATGGCGCACAGCAGCCCGTTGGTGTCGTAGCGCAGCGGCGGGGCGACGGTGGCCAGCACCTCGGCCGAGGTGGCGCGGGGTGCGACGCTCGCGCAGGCCGTGCGCTGCTCGGGCGCGGCGGCCGAGGAGCCGGCGGCGGACGCGCCGGCGGTGGACGGGCCGCCGGCGGAGGACACGCCGGTGTCCTCGGCGGTCCCGAAGTCCAGCACGACGGCCACCCGCTTGCGCCCGTCCTGCGCGGGGGTGTCCGCGCAGATCCCGGCGAAGCTCCCGGCGGCCCGCGGCTTCGCGGCGTCCTGCCCACCGTCCGGGCTCAGCGCGAACCGCCACCCGTCCACCGCCCCGTCCGGCGGCACCGCGACGGCCGGCCCCTGCTGCTGGTACGTCCAGCTGCCGCCCTCGCCGCCGCGCCAGAACGACCAGTACCGGTACCCGGCGGCCTGCGCGGGCGCGGCGGAGGCGAGCAGCAGCACCGCCCCGAGGAGGGGCAGGAGCAGCGCGGCGAGGCCGGTGGAGGACCGCCGGCCGCCCGGGGCGGGGAGGGAAGCGGTGCGCATCAGAGGTGCTGGTTGCGCTTGCGCTGGAGGCTGAGCAGGAGGCCGCCGCCGACGCCGATGAGGAGGCCGACGCCGATGAGCCAGTACTGGCCGATGCCGCCGTCCTTCTTCTCCTTCGGGGCCTGCGTTGCCGAGGCGGTCGCGGCGGTCGCGGTGGCCTTGGGCGTCGGGCCGAGGGCGATGAGCCGGCCGGTCAGGGCGGCGGTGTCGCGCTGGGCGGCCTGGTCGACCAGCAGGAGGGTGGCGGTGGCGCCGGCGTCGGTGCCGCCCTTCGTCCAGGTGTCGCCCTCCTGGCTGAGCCAGTCGACGGCGCCGGCGGCCTGCTGGGGGTGGCCGCTCTGGGTGAGGGCGAGGGCGGCCCAGGCGGTGGCGGTGTAGTCGGGGGTGGGGGCGGCGCCCGGGGTGGTGAGGCTGAGGTGGTTGCCGCCGGCCGCGAGCTGGGCGGTCAGGTAGGCGCCGACGGCCTCGCCGGAGTCCGCGTGGGCGACCGGGGCCGGGGTGGCCGCCGCGGCGTCGGAGGCGCAGGTGAGGGCCTTGGGCGCGGCGTCGGAGCGCACCGAGGTGGCGACCGGCAGGTGGCCGCCGCCGGCGGCGAGCGCGGCCTGGCCGCTGGCCAGGGCGTTCGGGGTGAGGGCGCCGGAGGCCGGGTCGGGCTGGTACACGAAGGCGCCGCGCTGGTCGGCGGGGGCGGCGCAGCCGAGCTGGAAGAGGGCGAGCCCGTCGAAGGCGGACTTGCCGGCCTTGGCGACGCCCGCCGGGTCGGTCCTGGCGGCGAACAGCGCGTTGACGGCGAGCCCGGTGGAGTTGGCGTCGCCCGGGCTGCCCGGGGTGTAGGCCCAGCTGCCGTCGGCGTTCTGGTTGGCCTTGAGCCAGGCGACGCCCTTGTCGACGGCGTCCTGGTGCCCGCCGAGGGCGACCAGGGCCTGGACGGCGACGGCGGTGGCGTTGCTGTCCTCGGTCCTGGGGTCGCAGGCCGCGCCGGCGGCCCGGTACGAGGGCCAGCCGCCGTCCTCGCACTGCTGCCCGGTGAGCCAGCCGACCGCGGAGTCGGCCGGGGTGACCTTGGCCGCCGTGAGCGCGGTGAGCGCCAGCGACTGCCGCCAGACGCCGTCGTACGTCGGGTCGCCCTTGCCGTACAGCCCGTCGGCGGCGGCGGGCGGGGTCGGCGCGGGGCTGTCGGCGAGGGCCGGGCCGGCGGCGAGGCCGGTGAGCAGCGCGGCGGACAGGGCGGCGGCGCCCAGGCGGGCGGCGGTCAGCATGGTGCGGTGTGCCTTTCGGTGAGCGGTGGTGGCCCGGGCGGGGCCGTTCCGTAGTCCTCGACGGTGCCGGGCGCGTGCGTCCGGACTGGCCGCTCGCCCCTCCCCGGGGCTCCGACTCGCCCGGGCGGCCGCGCGCGGCGCCGGACTCACGGCTGCGGGGTCGGCGCCGGATTCGCACCGGCTTTCCCCGGGGGAGGAGCGGAATGGAGTTCTGCTGCCGTGCCGACTCTAGCCGCCGGAGCGCGCGGAGCGGCCCGGGCCCGGCAGGAACAGGTTCCAGTCGGCGGGCGCACAGGGGCTGTTCCGGGGCGCGTCGGCCGGCCGGTTCACGGCAGGGTGAGCAGCCGGGCCGCGGTGTGCAGGTCGGCCCGCACCTCGGCGATCGAGGCGCGGCCGGAGAGCCAGGCGACCAGCGCCGAGTGCCAGGTGTGCTCGATCACCCGCACCGCCGCGCGCTGGCTCTCGGTGGGCGGTTCGGACTGCCCGATCGCGTCCAGGATGAGCTGCCCGGTGGCGACGCTGACCCGGTCCACCTCGGCCCCGACCGAGCGGTCCGCGAAGGACAGCGCCCGGACCATCGCCTCGGCCAGCAGCGGCTCGCGCTGCAGCGCGTGGAAGGCCCGGGTGAGCGTGTCGGCGACCCGCGGTGCCGGTTCGAGGTCGGTCGGCGGGTGCCGCCGGATGTGCTCGCGCAGGCCCTGGAGCTGCTCGAGCATCACCGCCACCAGCAGGTGCACCTTGGACGGGAAGTAGCGGTAGAGCGTGCCGAGGGCGACGTGCGCGCCCTCCGCGACCTCCCGCATCTGCACCGCCTCGTACCCGCCCCGCACCGCCAGCGCGGTGGCGGTCCGCAGGATGCGCCGGCGCCGTTCGGCCTGGCTCGCGGTCAGCGGCGGCTCGCCGGGCGGCGGTACGGTCGGCGGGACCGGCGGCAGCGTCGAAGGAGGGGGTGGCGGCAAGGGTGCTCCCGGGCGGGCGAGAGTGGCGGCGTGCTCCACATGGTCGGCAGGATTCGCGTGGTGGGAATCACCAGCCCTGGCTCCTGAGGAAAAGCTACGGGCCGGTATCTTCGAGGTCTCTCATTGTTCACGTGGTCGACGACGAGTTCCCCGGCCACTGAAACCTGATCTACTTTAGCGACCGGACGCACGACCGGCAGCACCGTCAGCAGCTAGAGAAGAGGACCCAGGATGATCGCGCAGCCGCTGCGGATTGCCCTGCTGTCGTACCGCGGCGACCCCTTCTGCGGGGGTCAGGGCGTGTACGTACGACACCTCTCCAGGGAGCTGGCCGGGCTCGGCCACCACGTGGACGTGATCGGCGCCCAGCCCTTCCCGGTGCTGGACGAGGTCGAGGGCCCCGGCTCGGTGCGCCTGGTCGAGCTGCCCAGCCTGGACCTCTACCGCGCCGACGACCCGTTCCGCACCCCGTCCCGCGACGAGTTCCGCGGCCCGGTGGACGTGCTGGAGTTCGCCACCATGCGCACCGGCGGCTTCCCCGAGCCGCTCACCTTCTCGCTGCGCGCCCGCCGGTACCTGGCCGCCCACAAGGGCCGCTACGACGTGGTGCACGACAACCAGACCCTCGGCTACGGCCTGCTCGGCCTGGCCCGGCACGGCTTCCCGCTGGTCACCACGATCCACCACCCGATCACCGTGGACCGGCAGCTGGAGCTGGACGCCGCCACCACCCGGGGCAAGCGGCTCTCGCTGCGCCGCTGGTACGCCTTCACCCGGATGCAGCGCAGGGTCGCCGCCCGGCTGGACCACGTGATCACCGTCTCCGGCACCTCGCAGCGCGAGATCGCCGAGCACCTGGGCGCCGCGCCGGGCGCGATCTCGGTGGTGCCGATCGGCGCCGACACCCGGCTCTGGTCGCCGTCGGACGCGGTCGATCGCGTTCCCGGCCGGATCGTTACCACCTCCAGCGCGGACGTCCCGCTGAAGGGCCTGGTCTTCCTGGTCGAGGCGCTCGCCAAGGTCCGCACCGAGCGGGACGCCCACCTGGTGGTGGTCGGCAAGCCGCAGAAGGAGGACGGGCCGGTGGCCGAGGCGGTGCGCCGCTTCGGGCTGGCCGGACACATCGAGTTCCGCAGCGGGCTGACCGACCGGGAGCTGGTCGACCTCTACCGCTCGGCCGAGGTGGCCTGCGTCCCCTCGCTGTACGAGGGCTTCTCGCTGCCCGCCGCCGAGGCGATGGCCACCGGCACCCCGCTGGTCGCCACCACCGGCGGGGCGATCCCCGAGGTGGCCGGACCGGACGGGGAGACCTGCCTGGCGGTCCCGCCGGGGGAGGCGGACGCGCTGGCCGCGGCGATCGGACGGCTGTTGGACGACCCGCGGCTGCGGGCCGCGCTCGGTGCGGCCGGACGGGAGCGGGTGCTCGCCCGGTTCACCTGGGAGCGGGCGGCCGAGCTGACCGCCGAGGCCTATCGCGCGGCGATCGCCACCGGCGTCGGCGCCCGGGCCCGCTCGGGGCCGGGCTGGCGGTACGTGGCCTAGCGGCGGCCTCGCCGTTGTCGGGCAGGCGGGGCCTGTCCGACGGAGCGTCAAGAACGCTTGGTAGCAAAAGGAATGGGAGTCCTGAAGTGCTGACCGTCGATTTCTCGCGCTTTCCGCTCGCCCCCGGCGACCGGGTGCTCGACCTGGGCTGCGGCGGGGGCCGGCACGCGTTCGAGTGCTACCGCCGCGGCGCCAACGTGATCGCCCTCGACCAGAACGCCGAGGAGATCGCCGAGGTCAGGAAGTGGTTCGCGGCGATGGAGCAGGCCGGTGAGGCCCCCGAGGGCGCGTCGGCGGTCGCGATGGAGGGCAACGCGCTGGCGCTGCCGTTCGAGGACGAGTACTTCGACAAGATCATCATCTCCGAGGTGATGGAGCACATCCCGGACGACAGGGGCGTGCTCGACGAGATGTTCCGGGTCCTCAAGCCGGGCGGCCTGCTCGCCGTCACCGTGCCGCGCTGGCTGCCGGAGAAGATCTGCTGGGCGCTGTCCGACGAGTACCACGCGAACGAGGGCGGCCACATCCGGATCTACCGGGGCGACGAACTGCTCGGCAAGCTCAAGGACGCCGGCCTGGAGCCGTACGGCACCCACCACGCGCACGCGCTGCACTCGCCGTACTGGTGGATCAAGTGCGCGGTCGGTGTCGACAACGACAAGGCGCTGCCGGTCAAGGCCTACCACAAGCTGCTGGTCTGGGACATCGTTGGCACCCCGGTGATCAGCACCCTCACCAAGGCCGCCGAGCGGGCGCTCAACCCGGTGATCGGCAAGAGCTTCGTCGCGTACGCCTCCAAGCCCAACCGCACCGAGCCCGACCGCACCGAGCCCGACCGCACCGCGGCCGACAACGCCGCGGCCGACAACGCCGAGGCCGACGGCACCGAGCCCGACCGCACCGCGGCCGACCGCGCGCCGGGCGGGTCGGCATGACCGCCGCCGTCCCCGAGGTGCTGCTGCTCGACGGGGTGCTCGACGCCGACCAGGCCGCCGACACCGTGCGCAGCATCCTGGCCGAGCAGCGCCCCGACGGCGCCATACCCTGGTTCGCCGGCCACCACCTCGACCCCTGGGACCACACCGAGGCCGCGATGGCCCTCGACACGGCCGGCGAGCACGCCGCCGCCGAGTCCGCCTACCGCTGGCTCGCGGCCGCCCAGAACCCGGACGGCTCCTGGTACGCGGCGTACACCGACGGCGCGGTCACCGACCGGGCCAAGGAGAGCAACTTCTGCGCGTACATCGCGGTCGGGGTCTGGCACCACC
This sequence comes from Kitasatospora sp. NPDC096204, assembly GCF_044763205.1. NCBI lineage: Bacteria > Bacillati > Actinomycetota > Actinomycetes > Kitasatosporales > Streptomycetaceae > Kitasatospora > Kitasatospora sp. NPDC096204. Next base: position 62,388 of record NZ_JBIWFT010000032.1, on the reverse strand, counting down.
ACCTCAGCACCGGCGACGACGCCTTCCTGGAGTGGATCTGGCCGGTCGTCCGGCGCGCCCTGGACTTCATCGTCGGACTGCGGCTGCCCGGCGGCCCGATCGCCTGGCGGGTCGACGAGGACGGCGCCGCCACCGAGGAGGCGCTGCTCACCGGTTCGTCCAGCATCCTGCACGCCCTGCGCTGCGGCCTGGCCATCGCCGAGTACCTGGAGGAGCCGCAGCCCGACTGGGAACTCGCGGCCGGACGGCTGGGGCACGCCGTCTCCCACCACCCCGAGCGGTTCCTGGACAAGGACCGCTACTCGATGGACTGGTACTACCCGGTGCTCGGCACCGGCCTGCGCGGCGACGCGGCACTGGCCAGGATCGAGCGGGACTGGGAGCGCTTCGTCGTCCCCGGCCTCGGCGTGCGCTGCGTCAGCGACCGCCCGTGGGTGACCGGCGGGGAGAGCGCCGAGCTGGCGCTCGCGCTCTGGGCGATCGGCCAGTCCGACCGCGCGGTGGACATCCTGCGCTGGATCCAGAAGCACCTGCGGCACGAGGACGGCTCGTACTGGACCGGGTACGTCTTCGAGGACGACGCCATCTGGCCGGAGGAGCGCACCACCTGGACGGCCGGGGCGCTGCTGCTCGCGGTGGCCGCGCTCGGTGGGGACCCGGCGACGGTCGCGGTCTTCGGCGGGGAGCAGCTGCCCGCCGGGCTGGTGGTCGAGGACTGCTGCTGAGCCCGCGGACGCCGAACGCGTGAACGCCGAAGGGGCGGGACCGGAGAACCGGTCCCGCCCCTTCGTGTGGGCGTCCGAGGGCGTCGGTCGGCCGTGCGGCCGGCCGGGCCGTCAGCCGCGCTGGATGCCCGTGGTGTCGGCCAGCACGCCCTGGCTGCCGTCCGGCAGCTGCGCCACCAGGGCGGCGCCGCGCTGCTCGACGGCCAGGTACCAGGTGCCCGGCACGACCTCGCCGACCGGGGCGCCGGCCGGGTTGTCCTTCGAGGCCAGCTGGCGCGGGGCCGGGACGGCGAACCAGAACGGCTGGAAGTCCGCCGGGGCGGGCGCCTGCTGCGCGGCCGGGGTCGGCTGCGGGGCCTGGGCGGCGGCGTCGTGCGGCTGGGCGGCCTGGGCCGGCTGGCCGGGCTGCGGCTGGCCGGCGCCCGGGTAGCCGTAGCCGCCCTGGCCGCCGAACGCCGGGTCCTGGCCCTGGGCCGGGTAGCCGTACTGACCGGGCTGGGCGGCACCCGGGTGGCCGGGCTGGCCGGGGTAGCCGTACTGGCCGGGGACGGCCGCCGGGCGGTCGGCCACCAGCGGGGCCTTCAGCGCGGGCACCAGGGGGCTCGCGGCGGCGACGCCGGCCAGCACGACCAGGGCGATGACGCCGAGCCAGGCGCCGAAGCCGTGGCTGAAGCTGGGGGCCTTCGGGCCACCGCCCAGCGACCAGAGCGAGGTCCACAGCGCCGCCACGGAGAACGCGATGCCCCACTGGTCCAGCCGCAGGCCGAGCACCTGGCGGGTGGCCGCGGCCGGGCCCTGGAAGCGCTGCACCAGGATCAGCAGGGCGGCGGCGATGCCCAGCAGGTAGATCGAGGGCAGGACGGGGAACAGTTCGGTGCTCCACGCGTTCTGGGTCGTGTCGCCGCAGTACCGGCCGCTGCAGTCCACGGTCCAGTAGGGCAGGAAGGAGGCGATGAAGAGCAGGACGGCCGCGCCCGCGACGGCGGCGTCTCCCCTCGTGAGAGCGCGCAGATTCACTAACGTTCCCCTCGTTGACGTGTCGTGGACGGTGGTTCGTACGGTCGGGCTGACCGGCCGAAACTCCCGAACGGACCAGAAGCCTAGGCCCAACCGTCCAGCCGGTGCACGGCGGGACCGGGAATGGGGCGAAGTCGTTGCAAACCGTGCGGTCCGGCCGGAGCGTCGTCCCCCGGGGGTGTGCGGCTCAACTCCCGCGTCGCTCTTCGGTCTTCTCCTGGGTCGTCAGGAACGCGGTCAGCGCGTCGGCGATCCCCTGGGCCGCTTGCTGGCGCCACTGAGGGTCCGTCATCCGCTTCGCGTCCGTCGAGTTGCGCATGTTACCGCACTCGATGAACACCTTGGGGACGGTGGAGAGGTTGAGCCCGCCCAGGTCGGAGCGGGTGTCCAGGCCGTCCTTGGCGATGTAGTCCGCGTACGGCTCACCGGTCGCGGCGTGGAACCGGTCGCGCAGCAGCAGCCCGAGCCGGTGCGAGGGATCGACGATCGCCGCGTTGTCCGCCTTCCCGGCCACCACCCTGGCGGGCATGATCACGTGGAATCCGCTGCCGCCGGCCGGGCCGCCGTCCCCGTGCACCGAGAGCGCGACGTCGGCGTGCGCGTCGGCGCCCGCACGGGCGCGTTCGTCGATGCACGGGCCCCACGGGCGGTCGCCGTCCTGCACCAGCACCACCTTGGCGCCCCGGGCGGACAGGATGGCGCGGGCCCGGCGGGAGACGTCCAGGGTGTACTCGGCCTCGGTGTAGCCGGCGTCGGTCTCGGTCCCGGTGGTGTCGCACTCCTTGCGGGCGTTGCCGATGTCCACCCGGCGGTTGATCTCGGCGGTGTGGGCGGAGTTGCCGGGGTTGTGGCCGGGGTCGAGCAGGACGGTGCGGCCGGCCAGCGCGGCGCTCTCACCGCCGGCGGCGGGCGGGGGCGGGGTTCCGGCGGGTGCGCTGTCGGTGGGCGCCGGGGCGACGGGCGGGGTGAGGGGCGTCGCGGCCGCGCCGTCGGCGGTGCCCGGCCGGTCGGTCGCGGGCGCGGCGGGAGTCGCGGGCGCCGCGGCCCGGGTGGCCGGGGCCGCCGTGGCGCCCGCCGGGTCGGAGCGGTCGAGTGCCCGCCAGCCGAACCAGCCCGCCGTGCAGAGCGGAACGGCCACCGCGGCGGCCGTGGTGGCGCGCAGCAGGGCGGAGCGACGGGTCGGTCGGGGGGCGGAGCCGGTCACTGGTCGGTCAGATCCTGTCCTGGGTGCGCGGAGTCAGGCCGTAGCTCTTCGCGATCGCGTTCCACTTGTTCATGAAGTCCGTCTTCGCCTGGGTGGCCTGCGGGTTGAGCTCGTCGGCGTGCTTCTTGTCCTGGGTGGCCGGGGCCCGGCCGGTGCACCCCTGGGCGGCGACGGAGCGCGCCCAGCTCGCGTACGCCTTGTCGATGTCGGCGGACAGCTGCCAGGCGGACTTCAGCGAGTTCACCGCGTCCGCGCCGCCCGGCACGTCCGTGACGCTCAGCTGGGAGAGCTTGGCCAGCAGGGCGGTCCGCTGGGTCGCGCCGTTGTCGAAGGTCTGCGCGGCGCTCTCGATGTCGGCCTTCGGCGGGCAGCTGGTCACCTTGGCGACGGCGCTGCCGATCGGGGCCTTGGCGCTCTCGCCCTCGCTGAGCAGGGCGTCCAGGGCCTGGGCCTGGGCCTGGGCGCCGGGACCGGGGGCGGTCGAGGTCGGGGACGGCGCGCCGGACGCGCTCGCGGCGGTGCTCGGCGCGCCGTCCGTACCCGTGGGCGCGGGGGCGGGCGGCAGGCTGTCCGCGCCGGTCGCCGGGGCGGAGGCCGGGGCGGGCGCGGCCTGGCCGCCCTTGTCGTCGCCGCCGCGGACGGCGAACAGCAGTCCGCCGCCGATCGCCAGCACCAGGAGCAGCGCGAAGCCGATCAGCAGCGGGGTCCTGCGGTTGGCCGGCCGTTCCTCCTCGCCGACGGGGCCGGTCGGGTAGTCGGGCTGGAAGGCGTACGGGGGCGGCGGCGGAGCGGCGGGCGGCTGCAGGAAGTAGTCGTGGCCGGGGTCCTGCTGCGGCACGTGGGCCTGCGGGCCCGGGTGGGAGGGGAACGGCGAGGCCGCGGGCGGGGCGGCCGGGGGCGGCGGGGCGGCGGGGAACAGCCGGGCGGTCGGCGGGTCGTAGCCGGGCGGGGTGGCCGGGTACGGGCGGGCGCCCGGCGGCGGGCCCTGGTCGCCGACGGCGCCGGGCACGGGCGGCAGGGGTGCGGTGGGCGCGGCGGGTGCCGGGGCGGCGGGCGCCCCGGGCGCGGACCGGGCGTCGGCCGGGCGCTGCGGGCCGCGCACCCAGCCGCCGGCGCCACCGCGCGCGGTGGGGTCCCAGACCGCCGGAGCGCTGTTCTGCTGGTCCGTCATGTCGCTGCTGGCCCCCACCGTCCGCCGATGCTCTGCCTGGTGCTGCGCGGCCACCGTACCGTTCGAACCCCCGCCCGACAGCCCTGGCACGACGTTAGAGCATCGGCTCGGGGCGGCGGGAACGAACAGGTGACCGGTCGGCGGGGCTCGGCCGGCGGGACGGGCTCAGCGGGCGGCGCGGCGCAGGACGCGCAGGGAGCCGGTCACCGAGACCTCCTCGAAGCCTTCGGCCAGCGCCCGCAGGTACACCCGGTACGGGGCCTGGCCGCCGTCCGCCGGGTCCGGGAAGACGTCGTGCACCACCAGCAGGCCCTCCGGCGCCAGGTGCGGGACCCAGCCCTCGTAGTCGCCGGTCGCGTGCTCGTCGGTGTGGCCGCCGTCGATGAACACCAGGCCCAGCGGCCGCCCCCACAGCGCGGCGATCCGCGGCGAGCGGCCGACCAGGGCCACCACGTGCTCCTCCAGCCCGGCCGCGTGCAGGGCGCGGCGGAACCGCGGCAGGGTGTCCATCAGCCCGACCTCGGGGTCGACCAGCGTCGGGTCGTGGTACTCCCAGCCGGGCTGCTGCTCCTCCGAGCCGCGGTGGTGGTCGACGGTCAGCGCGACCGTCCCGGCCTCCCGGGCCGCCGCCGCGAGCAGGATCGCCGAGCGGCCGCAGTAGGTGCCGATCTCCAGCACCGGCAGCCCGGTGCCGCGCGCCGCCGCCACCGCCGCCGCGTACAGCGCGAGCCCCTCGTCCACCGGCATGAACCCGGTGGCCCCCTCGAACGCCGCCAGCACCTCGGGCGCCGGTTCGGCGCTCAGCAGCAGGTCGGACATGGGGTGCTCCTCGGGGTCGGGACGCGGGCGGACGTGCACGGACCCTACTCGACGGTAGCGGGGGCGGTGGCGCCCGGGGCGCCCGGTGCCGGCCGGGTGTCCGGGCCGGTCGGAGCGTGGAACGCGTTCTAGTCCCGCCGCGCCGACCGTGCCAGAATCGGCGCGACCGTCGATCCGAGGAAACACCGGCACCCCGGGAGCAGCACCATGCGCGCAGCCGTCCTGCACGAGACCGGCCAGGAGACCCTCGACGTGCGCGAGGACGTGACGGCCGTGGGCTTCGGGCCGGGCACCGTACGGGTCCGGATGCGCGCCGCCAGCCTCTGCCACTCGGACCTCTCCGCGATGAGCGGCGTGCTGCCGCAGCCCGCGCCGTTCGTCCCCGGGCACGAGGGCGCCGGGGACGTGGTGGAGATCGGCGAGGGCGTCACCGGCCTCGCCGTCGGCGACCGCGTGGTGCTCTGCTGGATGGCCCCCTGCGGCCACTGCGACCACTGCCGCCAGGACCGCGGCCACCTGTGCGTCGCCAGCCTGCGCGGCCTCGGCGCCCCCGGCTTCCGGATCGCCGAGGGAGAGCTGAGCGCCTCCGGCTTCTACGGCACCGGCGCCTTCGCCGAGGAGGTCGTGGTCGCGGCGAACGCCGTCATCAAGGTGCCCGCCGACCTCCCGTACGAGGCCGCCGCGCTGATCGGCTGCGGGGTGACCACGGGCATCGGCGCCGCGGTGAACACCGCCGCGGTCCGGCCCGGGGCCTCCGTCGCGGTGATCGGGGCGGGCGGCGTCGGCGTGGCCACCGTGCAGGGTGCCCGGGTCTGCGGGGCCGGCCGGATCACCGTCGTCGACCCGGTGGCCTCGCGCCGCGAGCGCGCCCTGGCGTTCGGCGCCACCGAGGCGATCGCGCCCGAGGAGCTGAAGGCGGTGGCCAAGAAGCTGCCCGGCGGCGGCTTCGACCATGTCTTCGAGGCGGTCGGCCGCGCGGCCACCGTCCGGGCCGGCTACGACGCCGCCCGGCGCGGCGGCGCGGTGGTCGTCATCGGCGCGGGCGCGCAGGACGACCTCGCGCAGTTCACCATGGGCGAGCTGTTCTTCAACGAGAAGCGCCTGCTGCCCTCGCTGTACGGCGGGGCGACGGTGTCGCGCACCATCGGCCTGGTCGTGGAGCTCTGGCGGGCCGGGCGGATCGACCTCGACGGCATGGTCACCCACCGGGTGGGGCTCGCGGACGTCAACGAGGCGATCGCGCAGATGCGCAGTGGCGAGGCGCTGCGGACGGTCGTGACGATGGACTGAGGGCGCCGTTCCCGTCGTTCCCCTGCGGGCTCCGGGAAAAGCGTCGGGCCCGCCAGGGGAGCGGGTGCGCTCCCGGCGGGCCCGCTGCCGCTTCGGTCAGCCCCGCGCCCCGGCCGCGCGGTGGCGGCCGTGCGGGTCGGTCACCGGGCTGTCGTCGGCAGCGGAGCCACCGCGGTGGCGGCCGTGCGACGCGGTGTCCTTGGCCGTCTTCTCGTCGGCGTCGGTCCCGGTAACCGCGGGTCCGGTGGTGTCGGTGAGGGTGTCGGACATGAGAATCGTCTTTTCCGTGCGGAGGGTGCGGGTCATCGGCGCCCGGCCGGGGCCGGTGGCACACGGTCGGGTCCCCGATCGGGCGCTCGGTACGCGCCCGCAGCCGGTGATCGCGGCCCGTGCCCCGGCCACCATAACGGCCGGGACGGACGAGATCCTATCGAGATCGTGACGCGAGTCCCGGGCTGGTCAGGGGCCCGGAACCGGGCCGGCGGCCGCCCGGTTCGGGGTGGGTCGGGGAGGCCGCGGCGGGGGGGCGGGCCGGGCCGACAACCGGCGCTCACCTGCGGCGGGTTCACCCGGATCGCCCAGCGTGGCACCTCCGGCACCGGACGGCTGGAGCCCGGTCGGCCCGGTCAGCCCGGGCGGCCGGTCCGCAGGAACGTGGCCAGCAGCTCGTGCAGGACGGCGGCGCCCTCGTCCGCGAGCACCTCGTGCCCGGAACCGGCCGCCTCGACGTACCGGAAGTCCTCGCCCTCGACCCGGCCGATCCGCAGCAGTTCGTGCCGCAGCGAGCGGGACTGGCTCACCGGCACGACCTCGTCCCGGTTGCCGTGCACCACCAGCAGCGGCGCGCTCAGCCGGTGCGCCAGCTGCAGCACGTCGCGCGGTCCGCGGGGGTCCGCGATCGGCTCGCCGCCGCCCAGCCGGGTGGTCAACGCCCGTACGGGGGGCGCCGATTCGGCCAGCAGCCGGGCGCCGGACAGGAACGGCGCGACCACCGCGCAGCGGGCGACCTGCTCGGCCGGCGCGTGTGCCGCCGCCAGCAGCGCCAGGAAGGCGCCGTAGCTGACCCCGAAGAGGGCCGGCGGTTCCAGGCCGAGGGCGGCGCGCTGGCCCGCGATGCCGTCCAGCAGGTGGAGGACGTCGTCCAGGTCCGGGCCGCCCCAGGCGCCCCGGATGGCCAGCGCGTGCGCCACGCCGTAACCGGTGGAGCCGCGCTGGTTGGGGGCGACGACCGCCAGGCCCTCGGCGGCCATCCGCTGCAGCGCCGGGTCGAACTCCAGCCGCCAGGCGTCCGCCGGGCCGCCGTGCAGCGCCAGCACCAGGTGCGGGCTGCTCAGCCAGGCGTCCCCGCCGTACACCACGGCCTCCAACGGGCCTGCCGCGCCCGCCAGTTCGAGGCTCTGCGCGGGCTGCCAGCGGCCGCCGTCGCCGGGCGGGGTGCTGCCGTCGAGCCGCCAGCCCGGCGGCTCGGTCCGCACCGGGCGCACCCCGCCGGGCTGCCAGGGCAGGACGGTGTCCCGCCACGGGCCGGGCAATCCCGAGGCCAGCGGCGCGAGTCGCAGCGGCAGCGGCGTCGGTCCGGAGGCGGCCGGGAGCGGGCCGTGCGCCAGCAGCGCGTCCACGTCGAGGGTGGCCAGCGCGGTCGGATGGTCCGGCGAGGAGTACGGCAGCCGCAGCCCCGCCGCGTCCCAGTGGCCGACCGCGCCGAGCCGCCCGGGCGGCACCGGCAGCGGGTCGAGCCGCCCGGTCGAGGGCCGCCACAGCGCGAGCGCCGACCCCGCGCCGTGGTCGATCTGCACCGCGACCCGCGGGCCGTCCGCCGTCACCCGCAGCGCCACCGGCCGCAGGACCATGCCCGCGACGTGCAGGCACTCGGGGAACCGCAGCGGCTGCCCGGCGCCGAGGACGCCCCAGCCGAGCCGGTCGGTGCCGGGCGCGTCGCTGCGCACCATCGCGAACCGACTGTCCGGGTCGAACAGCACCAGGCGGTCGTTGCTCTGCGGGCCGATCTCCAGCAGCGGGCTGGTGCGGCCGTCGCGCAGGTCGAGCACCACGCTGCGGACCAGGCCGGCGTTCACCCGGTCCAGCGCGAGCAGTGCGCCCGTACGGTCCAGCCAGGTGCCGCCGCCGTGCAACCCGGGGATCTCGGCGACCTGTTCGGGTTCGCTGCCGTCCGTGCGCACCAGCCAGGCGGTGGTCGCCGGGCGGGTGTCGCTGCCGAGCGCGACCGCCACCGGCGTCCGTGGGCCCGCTCCGTCCTGCGCAGGGAGCGGCAGCAGTCGCAGTCCGGCCATCCGCAGTGAGCCCAACTGCTGCTCCAGGGTGCCGGTTTCGCCGGGCGAGAGGCGGACCAGGTCGTGCCGGTCGCCGTCGTGCCGACAGGTCAGCACCGAGCCGTCCGACAGGGCGACCAGCTGCGAACGCGGGCTCTCCGAGCGGTTGCCGGGCAGCGGCAGCGGGGCCGGCGCGGCCGGCCCGCCGTCCGCCGGCAGCCGCCAACTCTCCACGTACCAGCCGCTGTCGGCGGCGGAGGCGAGGCAGGCGGCGTGGCTGCCGTCGGCGGCGAAGGCGAAACTCAGCCGGCGCAGGGCCTGGGTCGCGGTCCGGGTGGCCACGTTCATGCTCCGCTCACCCCGGTGGTGCCGGAGGGGTCCGTTCGGTCGGACGGCTGCCGGCGTGCGGTCGGTGGTGCCGGGTCCGGCCAGGGCCTGGGCCCGCCGTGGCGCGGTCGCCGCAGGAAGGCCGCCGGGCCCGCCGGGTCGTCCTCGTTCAGCGCCGCCCGTACCCGGGCCACCGGCCACCGCTGCTCCGGATCCTCGGCCCGCAGCCCGAGGACCGCCGGCGCCAGCCGCCGCGCCGTCCCGCCGGTCCTGGCCGCGAGGGCGAGCCAGCGGCCGAGGCGCTCGCTGACCGGGCGGGCCCGCGGGAGGTCCTCAGGAAGCAGCGGGTCGTGGCCGGTGGCCAGCAGGAAGAGCAGGCCGCCGAGGGCGTACAGGTCGACGGCCGGGTCGGCGACGCGGCCGCGGGCGGCGAGCGTGAGCCGGCCGGGCCCGTGTTCGGGGGCCCGGTAGCCGGGGGTGCCGGCCGCGCCCGCGAGCTCTCCGGCCTCGGTGGCGCGTTCGAGGTCGACCAGCCGCAGTGTGCCGTCCGGGCGGACCGTGACGTTGCCGGGGGAGAGGTCGCACAGCACCAGCCCCTGGGTGTGCACCCGCTCGACCAGGTCGAGCAGGCCGTGCGCGAGCGGCCCGGCCTCGGCCCAGTCGACGCCGGGGCCGCCGTCGCGCCGCAGCCGGGCGGCCACCCAGCCGCCCAGGGGCTGTCCGGTGATTCGTTCCTGCACCGGGAAGACGGAGTCCTCCCGGTCGGTCAGTTCGAGGGGGCGCGCTGCCGGCCCCCACCCCGCCAGCCGGTCGAGCAGCGCGGCCTCGTGCCGCAGCGCCTCGCGGGCGCCGGTGCCGGCCCGCTCCCCGCCCGGCCCGCGCGGCACCGAGCGGTCCTCCCCGTCGTCGCCCGGCTCCGCAGGCTGGGTGAACGCGCCGTACCGGTAGTGCACCCGGCTCCCGGCCCGGTACGGCCGGTCGGAGCGCAGCGCCGGGCCCGGCAGCCCGGCGGTGGCCCGGTCCAGCTCGGCCGCCAGCCGCCGGAACTGCGCGTCGTCGGCCGGATAGACGGTGATGAACCCGCCCGCCGAGCCGCGGTCGCGGTTCCGGGAGTCGAGCTCGCTCAGACGCTCCTGGGCGGCGGCGAACCTGAAGTGGCACGGGTCCCCGGCGAGCACCCGGACCACCGCCGAGAGCACCGCCTCGCCCGCCGCCGGGGCCGCGCTCACCCGGAGCTTCCAGCCCCGCTCCGGCAGCCGCGGGGACGCGGACGGCCTGGCCGTGCACCAGAAGCCACCGACGGTGACGTCCCAGTCCCCGCCGCCTCCCCGGCCTCCGGCACCGACCAGTGCCGCCCGCGTCGTCTCCGGCCACGAACCCACCGCTCCCGGTCCGCGGTCCACCGATCCCCTCTCCCCGGCCGTACGCAGCGATGTGCCCGCCCCCATCCGCCACCACATCCCTTCGTCACGGCCGCCGCCCCCGGGTGCCCACTGCTCGCTCGGCACCCGGGCGCCTGGCCCGGCCTGATCGGTTCCCTCGGAAGGAGCGGCGGTGCCGCCCCGGTGCGGGAGCGCCCACCCGGATCCCGTCCGGCCCGGCGTGGCATCCGCCCGGCTCCTGGCCGTGGCTGCCGCCGGGGCAACTCCCGTTCGCAGGAGTGAAGTTACTTTCGAGCCAACCGAAGCCTCAACGCAGAGCCGGTCACTTCACTCGTAAGGGTGATCAGGGCGCGGTTTCGAATTCGTACGAGAACACTGCTGTGAGTAATGGGCGCCCGGCGCGCGACCACGTACGGAGCGCGTGGAGACCGCCGGGCGCCTCCCGCCGCGGATTGACGCGCACCCGTACGCCCACAGCTCCCGCGTCCGAACGGCGGCGACGGTTCCCCCGGCAGCCCGCCGAACGGCCGAGGCCCGACCGCCCCCGCGCGCACGGTAGTCTCGACAGGTGCCGAAACTGTCCGACGTCATCACCGCCCTCGAAGAGGTCTACCCCCCGCAGTGGGCGGAGTCCTGGGACGCCGTCGGCCTGGTCTGCGGAGACCCTCAGGCCGAGGTCAACCGCGTGCTGTTCGCCGTCGACCCCGTCCAGGCGGTCGTCGACGAGGCCGTGGAGTGGGGCGCCGACCTCGTGGTCACCCACCACCCCCTCTACCTGCGCGGAACCACCAGCGTCGCCGCCACCACCTTCAAGGGCCGGGTGGTGCACACGCTGATCACCAGCGGCATCGCGCTGCACGTCGCCCACACCAACGCCGACCACGCCGACCCCGGCGTCTCGGACGCCCTCGCCGAGGCGGTGGGCCTGCGGGTCACCGGCCCGCTGGTGCCGGACCCGACGGACCCGCTGGGCCGCCGCGGCACCGGCCGGATCGGCCTGCTGGAGCCCCCGCTGACCCTCGCCGCCTTCGCCGCGCAGGTGGCGAAGGGCCTGCCCGCCACCGCCGCGGGCGTCCGCGTCTCCGGCGACCCCGACCGGCTGATCGGCCGGGTCGCGGTGTGCGGCGGCTCCGGCGACAGCTTCTTCGCCGACGTCCGGTCGGCCGGCGTGGACGCCTACCTGACCGCCGACCTGCGTCACCACCCGGCCTCCGAGGCCGCCGAGGCGGCGCCCGTCGCGCTGCTCGACGCCGCCCACTGGGCCACCGAGTGGCCCTGGCTCACCCTGGCCGAGCGGGCCCTGCTGGCCGCCGCCGACAAGCGCGGCTGGGCCGTGGAGACCAAGGTCTCCCACCGGGTCACCGACCCGTGGACCGCACACGCCCCCATGTCCTTCACCGCCTGACCCGATTCACAGGAGCTCTCCGCTTGAACGCCGCGCCCGCCGACCAGATCCGCCTGCTCGACCTCCAGGCCATCGACTCGAAGCTCGACCAGCTGGCCCACCGGCGCCGGAGCCTGCCCGAGCACGCCGAGATCGAGAAGGCCACCGCCGACCACACCGCCCTCAAGGACCTCGTCGTCGCCGCCGAGGCCCAGAAGGGCGACACCGCCCGCGAGCTGACCAAGGCCGAGCAGGACGTCGAGCAGGTCCGCTCCCGTGCCGCCCGCAACCAGCAGCGCCTGGACTCCGGCGCGATCACCTCGCCGAAGGACCTGGAGAACCTCCAGCACGAGATCGGCTCGCTCGCCAAGCGCCAGGGCGACCTGGAGGACGTCGTGCTGGGGATCATGGAGCGCCAGGAGAGCGCCATCACCCGGGTCGAGGAGCTGTCCGCCCGCCTGGAGCACTCCACCATCGTGCTCAAGGAGGCCGAGGGCCGCCGCGACGCCTCCTTCGCCGAGATCGACGCGGAGGCCGACAAGGTCAAGCGCGACCGCGAGACCGTCGCCGCCGTCATCCCGGCCGACCTGCTGAAGGTCTACACCAAGCTGCGCGAGACCCAGGGCGGCGTCGGTGCGGCCCGCCTCTACCAGCGCCGCTGCGAGGGCTGCCGCACCGAGTTCTCGATCACCGAGCTGAACGCGATCAAGGCCGAGCCGGCCGACAAGGTCGTCCGTTGCGAGAACTGCTCGCGGATCCTGGTCCGCACCTCCGACTCGGGCGTCTGAGCCGGTGGCGGCGCGCTTCATCGTCGAAGCCGACGGCGGGTCCCGGGGCAACCCGGGGCCGGCCGGCTACGGCGCGGTGGTCCGCGACGGGGACACCGGGCAGATCATCGCCGAGGCCGCCGAGTTCATCGGCCACGCCACCAACAACGTGGCCGAGTACAAGGGCCTGATCGCCGGGCTCAAGGCGGCCCGGGAACTGGACCCGGACGCCTCGGTGGACGTCCGGATGGACTCCAAGCTGGTCGTCGAGCAGATGTCCGGGCGCTGGAAGATCAAGCACCCCGACATGCAGCCGCTCGCCGCCGAGGCGCGCACCGTCTTCCCGCGCGCCAGGGTCACGTACACCTGGATCCCGCGCGAGCGGAACAAGGACGCCGACCGGCTGGCCAACGAGGCGATGGACGCGGGCAAGGCCGGGCGCCAGTGGGAGCCCCGCGAGCCGGCGGCCGCCGCCGTCGAGGAACCCCTGCCGGAGCCCCCCGCCCCCAAGGCCGGCTGGGCCGCCCCCGCCGACCTCGGCACCCCCACCACCTTCGTCCTGCTGCGTCACGGCGAGACCCCGCTCACCCCGGAGAAGCGCTTCTCCGGCAGCGGCGGCAGCGACCCCGAGCTCTCCGACAAGGGTCGCTGGCAGGCCGAGCGGGCCGCCGAGGCGCTGGCCGCGCGCGGCAGCGTCCAGGCGGTCGTCGCCTCCCCGATGCGCCGCACCCGGCAGACCGCCGAGACCGTCGCCGCCCGGCTCGGCCTGGAGGTCCGGTACGAGGACGGGCTGCGCGAGGTCGACTTCGGCGACTGGGAGGGCCTGACCTTCGCCGAGGTGCGGGAGCGGTACCCGGACGACCTGACCGCCTGGCTCGGCTCCGCCAAGGCCAAGCCGACCGGCAGCGGCGAGAGCTTCACCACGCTCACCCACCGGGCCGGCGTCGCCCGGGACAAGATCCTCGCCCGGTACGCGGGCAGGACCGTGCTGGTGGTCTCGCACGTCAGCCCGATCAAGACGCTGGTCCGGCTGGCGCTCGGCGCCCCGCCGGACTCGATGTACCGGATGGAGCTGTCCGCCGCCTCGATCTGCGCCGTCCAGTACTACGCGGACGGCAACGCCTCGCTGCGGCTGCTCAACGACACCTCGCACCTGCGCTGACCCGTCCCTCGGGGAGAGGGTCAGTGCACCTCGGTGACCACCACGTCCAGCTGCCACGGCTTGCGCGCCGTGCCCTGGGCCGCCAGCTCCACGTGGTGGCCCAGGTCCATCAGCGCGTCCATCAGCGCGTCGGGGGTCTTCGGCTCGGCGCCGGCGAGCAGCAGGTCCCGGACGATCCGGCCCTTGGTCGCCTTGTTGAAGTGGCTGACCACGGTGCGCTTGCCGTCGCGCTCCTGGAGCACCCGGACGGTCGCCGTGCGGGAGGCCACCTCACCGGCCGGCTTCCAGGCCGCCGCGTACGCGGAGCTGCGCAGGTCCAGCACCAGCCCGTCCGCGACGTCCGGGAGCACGGAGGCCATCGCGCTCCGCCAGTACGCGCCGAGAGCCCCCAGCTCGGGGAGTTTCACGCCCATCGAGCAGCGGTAGGACGGGATCCGGTCGGAGATCCGCACGGCGCCCCAGAGGCCGGAGAAGACCAGCAGCGAACGCTCGGCCCGGTCGTACGCGGCCTCGTCCAGGGTGGCCAGGTCGAGGTTGTCGAACAGCACCCCGGTGTACACCTCGCCCGCCGGGCGGGCGCCGGCCGTCGGCAGTCCGGCGTTCTTGGCGATCTCGCCGCGCAGGCCGGGGGAGAGGCCGAGCACCCCGGCGGCGGTGTCCTCGTCGCCCCGGCACAGGCCCACCAGCGCGTCCAGCACCGCGCCGCGCGCCGCCGTCAGCCCGGGCAGCGACAGCCGCTCCAGCTCCACCGGCGCGCCGTTCCCGGACCCGGACTTGCCCTCCGAGGGCGGCAAGAGCACCAGCACAGCGGACACCTCAACAATCTGTGGCAGACGAACCCCGCAACCCTACTGCGGCCGCCGCCCCGACCCCGCCCCCGCGACCAGCGCGGCCCCGGCCCCCAGCGCGACACAGAGCGGCGAGTAGTACCGCGCGTTCAGCCGGCGGAACCGCTCCGAGCGCTCACTGACCCGCCCGAACACCACCGGACCGGCCAGCCCGCGCGCCAGCAGCACCCCCGCCACCGTCCGCACCCCGGCCCGCCGCAGCCGCCGCGGCCCCACCGCCGGCAGCACCCCGGCCTCCGCCCCCACCAGGTACGCCCCGGCCCCGAGCGCCCCCGCCACCGCCAGGCACGCGGACACCGGCGGCACCCCGTCGCCCCGGCCCACCACGGCGTCCGCGAACTCCGCCGCGGACCCGAGCGGCCACGGCGTCACCGTCCACACCGCGTGCAGCACCCCGGTCGCCCCCAGCACCGCGGCCACCGCGCCCCCGGCCGCCCGCACCGCACCACTCATCGTCCGAACCCCCTTCGCACACCGTCGGCTGCCCCCACCGTACGAGCGCTTACGCCGGTCCGGGCCCCCGCCCGCCGGAGCCGGGGAAGCCCGCGCCCGCCCGTGACGCGCCCGCCGCCGCTCCGGCGCCGCCACCCGGACGCGCCGCCCACCCGCCCGGGCACGTCCCGCGGTGGGAGGATCGGTCCGTGCCCGCCCCCCAGCCCCGCGCCGCGGCGCCCGTGCCCGTCCTCGGGCCCCGCCGCCGTCTGCTCGTCCTGGCGATCTGCTGCCTGAGCCTGTTCATCGTCGGCCTCGACAACACCGTGGTGAACATCGCCCTCCCGGTGATCCAGCGGGACCTGGGCGCCCCGGCGTCCGGGCTGCAGTGGATCATCGACGCCTACACCCTGGTGCTGGCCTCGCTGCTGATGCTGTTCGGCTCGGTCGCCGACCGCTTCGGCCGCCGCCGGGTGTTCCAGACCGGCCTGGTCTGCTTCGCGCTCGGCTCGCTGCTGTGCAGCCTGGCGCCGAGCCTGGGCTGGCTGGTGGCGTTCCGCGCGCTGCAGGCGGTGGGCGGCTCGATGCTCAACCCGGTGGCGATGTCGATCATCACCAACACCTTCACCGACCCGAGGGAACGGGCCCGGGCGATCGGCGTCTGGGGCGGCGTGGTCGGCATCTCGATGGCGCTCGGACCGCTGCTCGGCGGCTTCCTGGTGGACGGCGCGGGCTGGCCGTCGATCTTCCTGATCAACGTCCCGGTGGCGCTCGCCGCCATCGCGCTGACCGCCCGCTTCGTCCCCGAGTCCCGCGCGCCCCGGTCGCGCCGGCCGGACCCGGTCGGGCAACTGCTGATGATCGTGCTGCTCGGCTGTGGCACCGCCGCGATCATCGAGGGCCCGGCCAACGGCTGGACCTCCCCGCTGATCCTCGCCCTGGCCACCGCCGCCGGGGCCGCGCTGATCGCCTTCCCGCTCTGGGAACGGCGGGTGGCCGAGCCGCTGGTGGACCCGCGCTTCTTCGCCAGCGCGCCGTTCACCGGCGCCACCGTCACCGCGGTCTGCGCCTTCGCCGCGCTCGGCGGCTTCCTCTTCCTCAACACCCTCTACCTCCAGGACGTCCGCCACTACAGCCCGGTCGAGGCCGGCCTGTGGACGCTGCCGATGGCCGGGATGATGCTGGTCTGCGCGCCGCTGTCCGGACGGATCGTCGCCGCCCGGGGCCCGCGCCTGCCGCTGGTCGCGGCCGGGCTCGGCATCGCCGCGAGCGGGCTGCTGCTCACCCGGCTCGCCGCCGACTCCCCGCCGGCCCTGCTGCTGGTCGCGTACGGGCTGTTCGGCTTCGGCTTCGGCATGGTGAACGCGCCGATCACCAACTCCGCCGTCGCCGGCATGCCGCGCGCCCAGGCGGGGGTGGCGGCCGCGGTCGCCTCGACCAGCCGTCAGGTCGGCCAGTCGCTGGGCGTGGCGGTGATCGGCACGGTCGTCACCTCGGCCGTGGTCGGGCCGGTGGTGACCGGCTTCGCCCCGGCCAGCCACGCCGGCTGGTGGATCCTGGTCGGCCTCGGCGGCGCGGTCCTCGCCCTCGGAGTGGCCACCACCACCGCCTGGGCGAGCGCGACGGCCGCCCGGGTGGCGGCCCGCCTCGGCTCCGAGGCTCCGCCCGTCCGGTCCGGTGTACGGGAGGCACCGCCCGAGCGGCTACGATGACCACTACGGCGGAAGAGCCGGCCGGGCGGTCGCGACGGGTCCCAGACCCGCCGAGGAACGTCCGGGCTCCACAGAGCAGGGTGGTGGGTAACGCCCACCCGGGGTGACCCGCGGGACAGTGCCACAGAAAACAGACCGCCCACCGCTTTTCGTGGTGGGTAAGGGTGAAACGGTGGTGTAAGAGACCACCAGCGACCGGGGTGACCCGGCCGGCTAGGTAAACCCCACCTGGAGCAAGGTCAAGATCGGTGCCCTCGGGCACCGTGCGCGGACGTTCGAAGGCTGCTCGCCCGAGTCCGCGGGTGGACCGCACGAGGCTGTCGGCAACGGCAGCCCTAGATGGATGGCCGCCTCCCCGGGCCGCGTGAGCAACCCGGGAGACAGAACCCGGCGTACAGGCCGACTCTTCCGCCCCTGGCTTCACGAGGGCCCCGCGACCTGCGGAAACGACAGGTCACGGGGCCCTTCGTCATGCCCTGCCCGGCTCCCCGGGGAGTTCCGGATGCGTGCCGCGGCGGGGCGGCGCCACGATGGAGGCAGCGGGCAACGCCCGAATCCGAGAGGAAGGGGGCGCGACCATGGCCCCTCTGGCACCCGACCCGTGCAGTCGTATGCGGGTGTGGATGACCACGGCCGAGCACGCGGTGGAGAGCGACCACACGGCCGTGGAGAACGACGTGGCCGGGCTCGACCGGCTGAACGCCCAGCAGAATCCCGATCCGGAGAAGGTCGCCGCGGCCGAGGCGGGACTGGCCGCGGACCGCCGACAGCTGTCGTACGACGAGAAGCGGCTGTCCGACCTCCAGCACAAGTACGACCAGGAGTGCACGGTCCCCCCGCACTGACGGACGCGGTGAGGTCCCGTACGGCGATGCCCGCCCCGGCCGGGGCGGGCATCCCGGTCTCAGGCGGGGTGGGCGCCGACGGCGTCGCGGATCTGGTCGCCGAGGCCGCCGCTGACGCGGGCGCAGTTGGCGCAGCAGAAGAACATGCCGGCGACCTCGACGCCGTGGCCGACGATGCGGACCTGGCACTGTTCGCAGCGTGGCGCGAGCTTCTCCATCGCGCACTCGAAGCTGTCGAAGGTGTAGGTGTCGCCGGTGACCGTTTTGATCTCGAAGGCCAGCCAGTAGTCGTTGCCGCAGGTGACGCAGATTGCCATGGCGGCCGTCTCCTTCCGGTGGGGCCGCGGCCCGGGGTGGTCGCGCGGTCGCTTCCAGTCTTGGAGGCTCCCGGGGAGACGGCCACTCGGCGTCGCCGTCAGGCGGAACGGGCGGAGAGCTCCTCCAGGGCGCGGACGGCGCGGTCGGCGTCGTCGGCGGCGACGAACAGGTGGTCGTGGTGGAAGCCGGCCACCACGTTGCAGCTGATGCCCTCCTCGGCGAGCCGGCCGGACACGGCGGCGGTGAGTCCGACGGCCTGCAGCGCCGAGTGGATCCGCAGGGTGATCCAGGCCGCCACGTACTCGTAGCGCAGCCCGAGCGCGTCCGCCTCCTCCTGGGCGACCACCATCGTCACCCCCTCGGGCTCGGCGACGGTCACCACCGGCCGCATGCCGGCGGGCACCCGCGCGGGGAGCGTGCAGTAGACGTACCGCCCCGGGTTGAGCTGCGGGCTCATCGCGCGCAGCAGTGTCGCGAGGTCTCGTTCTGCGGCCATGCCCGCCACCGTAGCGGCTGGGCGGGGGACGCGCCGTGCTCCGCGGGCGTGTCGGAATCCGTTGACGAGCGATAGTCACCGATATATCGTCGAACTATCGAGACAGTGACTCGACTGCCTCGTTGAACCTCTGGGATTCGAGGAGGTGGGCGCGATGCGCTCAGAACGTCAGGGAATGCGATTCCGCTGGGAGGACCCGCGCGGCGGCGGTCGGCGCCGCGGCCCGGGCCCGGAGTTCCGAGGGATGCCCGGGGAGGGCGCCGAGGGCCGGGAGGCGTTCGGCGGGTTCGGTCCGCCGTTCGGCGGCGGCCCCGGCCGGCCGATGGGCGGCCCGTACGGGCACGGCTTCGGGGGGCACGGCGGCCGGCGCGGTGGTCCGCACGGGCGGCGCGGCGGGCGGGCCCGGCGCGGTGACGTCCGGGCCTCGCTGCTGGCGCTGCTCAGGGAGCGGCCGATGCACGGCTACGAGATGATCGCCGAGATCACCGAGCGGACCGGCGGGGCCTGGCGGCCCAGTCCGGGGTCGATCTACCCCAACCTCCAGCTGCTGGAGGAGGAGGGCCTGATCACCGCGGAGGAGGTCGGCGGCAAGCGGCTGGTCTCGCTCACCGAGGCGGGCCGGGCCGAGGCCGACGCCGGACCCGCCGAGCCGTGGGCGGAAGCCGGCCGGGAGGTCGACTGGGAGGCCGTCCAGGAGGTCGGCCAGGCACTCGCCGCCGTCGACCAGGCGATCCGCCAGGTCATGGCCACCGGCACCGAGGCGCAGCGCGCCAAGGGACTGACGGTGCTGACCGAGGCCCGCAAGAAGCTGTACCTCATCCTCGCCGAGGATGACTGACCGGTCCGGGCGGACGGGGCGGGCGGTGCCGCTGCGCGGGCGGTCCGGGGGAGGGCCTCACGGCCGGACCACGAACAGTGCCACGCACACCAGCAGCAGCACCGCCCAGCCGAACCAGAGCCAGGCGTTCGGCCCGATGACCACGCTGTGGACGCACACCGCCAGGAGCAGCACCCCGGTGACGCCGGCCACCTGCCGGTTGTGGTGCTCGACCGCCCGTGAGCGGCTCCTCGGGTCCCGTACCGTCCTCGCCATGCCGACCTCCCGGGGGGAGCGTGCGGAGGAAGGAGGCGGCCGTCAGCCGGAGGCCGCCTCGTCGTACTCGTAGCGCCAGAACCAGCTCAGGCCCCGAACCTGCTTGCTCCGGACGTACACCAGTGTGCGCGCGGGGGTCTCGCCGTGCGCGGGGACCGGGACCTTGTACTTCTTCGGCACGCCGAGTATCGGCCCCAGCGGGATCGGGAGGATCGTTCCGTCCAGGGGGCCGCCGACGAATTCGGTGTCCGCGCTCTTCATCCCTCCAGGGTCTCACCTCCGCCGAGGAGCCGGGACCGGCCGGGGAGGCGCCCCGGAGCGGTCCAGGAGCGACCGGGACCGCGCCGAGAGTGTGACCGGAGAGGCACCGCCCCCGGTCATCCGGAAGCCCTCCGCACCCTTATCCTTCCTGTTACGCCCTCGGGGTCCACCCGGGTCAGCGGGCCCCGTACGGGCCGGGCGAGGCGCGAATCCGCGCGCCCTCCGGCCGACTTGGCGCGGACAGCGTGCTGCCGCGACTGCGTACCGTGACCCGGGCGTCGGCCGTCCGGTGACCCCGGGCCGCGGCCGGCAGGGCGCGGACGTCAGGGCCGAGCACCCCGGGAAGCAGCCGGGGGCGCCGTGCGTTGCGTCGAGTGGTACGTCGAACGCCGTGTCGCACCAGACACGGCAGTTGCGCGGAAGGGGCCCGATGGAAGCCGGCAGCAGGTGGACGACCTGGTGGCAGAAGCGTGATCGTCAGCGGGCGGGGGGCGCGGACGACCCGGCCGCCGGACTCGATCAGCTGCTCGGCGCGGTGCGCGCCGGATTCCCGCTCGCGCCGGCCACCCACCCGGCCGGCTACCGGTGCTCCTGTGATCGGGTGGCCTGCCCGGCCCCCGCCCAGCACCCGGTCTCCTTCGCCTGGCAGACCCAGGCCACGACCGACCCCGAGCAGCTCTCCCGCTGGCTCGCCCGCGACCCGCAGGCCAACTTCATCACCGCCACCGGCCGGGTGCACGACGTGCTGGACGTTCCGGCGGAGGCCGGCCGGCTGGCGCTGGAACGACTGACGGCGCTGGGCGTCGAGGGCCCGGTCGCCGCCGTCGGCGAGGACCGCTACCTGTTCTTCACCGCCACCCGCGGCACCCCGCAGGACGAGGACGAGTGGTGGCCGAGCGCACTCGACTCCACCCCGGACACCATGTCCGAGCACCCCGGCCTGCGCTGGCACTGCCGCGGCTCGTACACCCTGCTGCCGCCGGCCGCGCTGCCCGACGGCTCCCACGTGCGGTGGCTGCGCGGGCCCGAACAGCCGCTGCCGGACCCGCTGCGCGTCCTGGACGTGCTCACCGACGCCTGCACCGAGGTGGGCGCCGTCGCCGAGGAGCAGTGGCTGATCGGCTAGCCCCGGACTTCGCACGTCACTCGAGAGAGTGAAGATCGAAAGCCTGAATTGGCAGGGTTCGACGTAGAATCGGACCTCGCCCCGACGTCCGCATCGTGAGATTCCGATGCCATCGCCAGTCGGCTATCGATCTTCAAGCCCATGTGCGAAGTCCGGGGCTAGCGCCCACCGGACGGCGCGGCTCGCGGGGCGGCGCGGGTCACGGCCGCGCGGGTCACGGCAGGGTGAGGATCTCCGCGCCGTCCGCCGTGACCACCAGGGTGTGCTCGAACTGGGCGGTGCGCTTGCGGTCCTTGGTGACGACGGTCCAGCCGTCCTCCCAGATCTCGTAGTCGTAGGTGCCCAGGGTCAGCATCGGCTCGATGGTGAAGGTCATGCCCGGCTTGATCACCTCGGTGGCCCGCTCGCTGTCGTAGTGCGGGATGATCAGGCCGGAGTGGAACGACGTGTTGATGCCGTGCCCGGTGAAGTCCCGCACCACGCCGTAGTCGAAGCGCTTGGCGTAGGACTCGATGACCCGCCCGATGACGTTGATCTGACGGCCCGGCTTGACCGCCTTGATCGCCCGGTCGAGGGACTCCCGGGTGCGCTCGACCAGCAGTCGGGAATCCTCGTCCACGTCGCCGACCAGGTAGGTGGCGTTGAGGTCGCCGTGCACCCCGTGGATGTACGCGGTGGCGTCGATGTTGACGATGTCGCCGTCCTGGAGCACGGTCGAGTCCGGGATGCCGTGGCAGATCACCTCGTTGATCGAGGTGCAGACGGACTTGGGGAAGCCCCGGTAGCCGAGGTCGGACGGGTAGGCGCCGTGGTCGCACATGTACGCGTGGGCGACGGCGTCCAGTGCGTCGGTGGTGACACCGGGGGCGATCAGCTTGGCCGCCTCCTCCATCGCCCGGGCGGCGATCCCGCCCGCGATCCGCATCTTCTCGATCGTCTCGGCGGTCTGCACCTCGGGCCCGGTGTACGGCGTCGGCGCGGGCTTGCCGACGTACTCGGGGCGCGCGATGTGCGCCGGGACCTTGCGGGTGGGGGACTGGATGCCGGGTACGAGAGCCATGCCGCGAGTCTAGTCGCCGGGCCGAGCCGGACCCTGGGCGATCCCCGACCGGTCCCTGGCCGGGCCAGGGCGGTGTGCGTCCCGGCCCGGGGCGGGGAATGATCGGTACCGACCCAGTCCTTCCGTCCTTCTGAACAGGAGAGCGCGATGCCCCTCGGATTCAACCGCAAGCCGACCGGCAAGCCCGGCGAGTGGTTCTACTGCATCAAGCACGACAAGGTCGAAGAGGGCCCGGAGTGCCCGGCGAAGGACCGCCTCGGCCCCTACGCCAGCCCCGAGGAGGCCGCCCAGGCCCTGCGCATCGCCGACGAGCGCAACCGCGAGTGGCAGAACGACCCGCGCTGGAGCGACCAGCCGAAGGACGACGCCGAGTGACCCCGAGGCGGGGCGCCGGTCATGTCGTCGGGGCGGCCTCGGGTTCGGCGTGTTCGTGGGCGGCGCGGACGGCGGCGGCGTGGGGGTCGGTGCGGTCGTCGTAGGCGAGCAGCTTCGGGAGGGCGGCGGCGACCGCGACCACGGCGACGACGCAGGCGACGCCGCCGGTCCAGACGGCGGCGCGCACGCCGATCAGTCCGGCCATGGTGCCGGCCCTGACCTGGCCGAGCTGCGGGCCGACGGAGTAGCTGAGCAGTTCGACGCCGGCCATCCGGCCGCGCAGCTCGTCCGGGATGGACTGGTTCCACATGGTCGAGCGGGCGAGCCCGCTGATCTCGTCGGCGCCGCCGGCCAGCGCCAGGCCGAGCAGCACCAGCCAGATGTGCTCGGACAGGCCGGCGAACGCCATCGCCCCGCCCCAGCCGACGGCGGCGGCCACCAGCAGCCGCCCGTGCCGGTGGACGCGGGAGGTCCAGCCGCTGGTCGCGCCGACCAGCAGGGCGCCGAGGGCGGAGGCCGCGTACATCGGCCCGAGCGCCCAGTCCGCCCCCAAGTCCGAGGCCAGGAACGGGAAGACGGCCACCGGGAAGGCGAACAGCATGGCGCAGGTGTCGATCGCGTAGGTGCCGAGCAGGTCCTTGCGGCTCCAGGCGTAGCGGACGCCGTTCAACACCGCCTGGACGGAAGGCCGTTCGGCGCCGGTGGGCGGCGGCACCGCCCTGATCCGGACGAGCAGCAGCAGTGAGACGGCGAAGGTGAGGATGTCCAGCGCGTACGCGGTCTGCACCCCGGCGAAGGCCACCACCACACCGGCCAGCGCGGGCCCGGCGATCGAAGCGACGTTGTGGTAGAGCGACTTGAGGGCGAACGCGGCCGCCAGGTGCTGGTGCGGGACGACCCTCGGGGTGAGCGAGTCCAGCGCCGGGCGCTGGAGGCCGTCGGCGGCCGCGGCCAGTGCGGCGACCACGTAGACCGGCCAGAGCAGCGGGTGCGGCAGCAGGGCGTTGAGCAGCAGCAGCCCGGCCAGCAGGCCGAGCGCGGCCTCGGCGCGCAGCACCAGCTTCCGGCGGTCCAGGGCGTCGGCGAGGGCGCCGCCCCACAGCCCGAAGACGATCAGCGGGACGAGTTCGACGGCGCCGATCAGACCGACCGCGAAGGAGGAGCCGGTGAGTTCCTTGATCTGCATCGGTACGGCGATGAAGGTCAGGAAACTGCCGAAGCTGGTGACGCAGCCGGACGTCCACAGGTAGCGGAAGTCGCGGGAGCTGCGCCAGGGGGACAGATCGGGCGTCAGCGAGCGCACCAGCTTCCGGGCGCGTCCGGGCACGGGGGGATGCGGGGGTTCGTCGACGTTCACGAACCATCATCCTCAGGGCGCGGTGACGCCTTCCGCAAAGGGTTTTCCGCGTGCTGACGGATCGAAGGGCCACCGGCCCGGGACCGCCCCCGGCTACCAGCGGCTGATCGCGGGTGTCGAGGTCAGCCGCCCGGCGAGGTCGGCGAGCCGGGCCCGGACGGAGCGGTGGCCGGCCCGCTGCCCGGCGGCGACGCTGACCAGGTGCTGGGCGAGGTCGAAGGGCTCCTCGGCGGCGGTGCCGACGACCAGCCGCTCGTGCGCGAGCTCGCGGAGCTCACCGTGACCGCCGTGACCGCCGAGACCCCCGGGACGGTCGAGGCCGCCGAGACCGCCGGGTTCACCGGGCCCGCCCGGCCCGCCCCCGTCCAGCGCCAGCACCGTCGCGCCGTGCCGCCGGGCGTCGTGCACCCGCTCCAGCAGCGGGGCGCCGGCCGTCCGCGGGACCACCAGCAGCACGGTGGCGCCGCGCCCGGCCTCGGTGAGCCTGCGCAGATCGTGCGTCAGATGGGCGGGGGCGTCGGCCGGCGGGCTGTGCCGCAGCAGGGTGGGTGCCAGCCCGGGGACGTCCGACCAGGCGGCCTGGTCGTCCAGGTGGGCGGCCAGGTGCCAGGGCTCGTACGCCTCGGTGCCGACCAGCAGCAGCCCGCTCGCCCCGCGCCGGTCCACCGAGCGGCGCAGCGCCCCGGCGAAGCCGCCGACCGCCTCCAGCCAGCCCGTTCCCGTCAGCCGTTCCCGGAGTGCCGAAACTCTCACCGCGTCCATGCGGGCCAGGATGTCCCGCGGGGCCCGGGATTTGGCAGGATCGGCCCATGACTTCCCTCGATTCAGCGACAAACCCGGCCCACGAGGTACCCGACGTCTCGCAGTTGGTGGTCGGTGTCCTCGGCGGCACCGGCGACCAGGGGCGGGGCCTGGCCCTGCGGCTGGCCAAGGCCGGCCAGCAGGTGATCATCGGTTCCCGCGCCGCCGCCCGGGCCGAGGCCTCGGCGGCCGAGCTGGGCCTCGGCGTGCGCGGCGCCGACAACGCCACCGTCGCCCGGGAGAGTGACGTGGTGATTATCGCGGTCCCGTGGGACGGCCACGCCGCCACCCTGACGGCGCTGCGCGAGGAGCTCGCGGGCAAGATCGTCGTCGACTGCGTCAACCCGCTGGGCTTCGACAAGCAGGGCGCGTATGCGCTGAAGCCGGAGGAGGGCAGCGCCGCCGAGCAGGCCGCCGCGCTGCTGCCGGACTCCCGGGTCACCGCCGCGTTCCACCACCTGTCGGCGGTGCTGCTCCAGGACGAGTCGGTGGAGGCCATCGACACCGACGTCATGGTGCTCGGCGACGACCGCGAGGCCACCGACGTCGTCCGGGGCCTGGCCGGCCGCATCCCCGGGATGCGCGGCGTCTTCGCGGGCCGGCTGCGCAACGCCCACCAGGTGGAGGCGCTGGTGGCCAACCTGATCTCGGTCAACCGCCGCTACAAGGCCCACGCGGGTCTGCGGATCACCGACGTCTGAGCGACGGCCCGCCCCGCCGGTCGTCCAGGGGTCCGTCCTGATCGACAGGACGGGCCCGACGGCCGTGTCGACCTCACCCCTGGCCCGGCGCCGGAGGTGAGGTCGGCGACAATGGGTGGCGGCCGTGACCCGGCCGCCCGCACCCGTTCTAGGAGCCTTCCGCCATGCCTCGCACGTCCGTCTTCGCCCTGGCCGCCGTCGTCCTCGCGCTCGTGGCCCTCGTGGTCTCGCTGGTCCAGGGCTTCTGGCTGGGCCTGATCTGGCTGCCGCTGGCCGGGGTGGCCAGCAACGTGCTGTGGATGAACCGCCGCCGGGCCAAGATCGCCGCCGCGGTCGCCGAGCAGGGCTGAACCGGCCCGGCAACCAGCCGGGGCTAGTTCTTCCAGAAGCTGAACAGGTACCGGCCGAGCGTCGCGTAGTCCTGGTCCACGCCGAACAGGGTCATCAGGCCGTGGACGATCCCGAAGAAGAACTGGTTCACCTGGGGCTGCCACAGCAGCGCGAACACCGCGAGCATCCCGTACGGCGCGAACGGCTCGACCGCGCGCCGGGTCTTGTACGACAGCCAGGGCTCGACGATGCCGTAGCCGTCCAGCCCGGGCACCGGCAGCAGGTTCAGCACCGCGGCGCTCAGCTGGAGGAAGCCGAGGAAGCCCAGCGCGCCGGAGAACGGCGAGATGATCAGCTCGTAGCCGTTCCAGTACGCGTGCACGGTGGGGTCGTCCAGCCAGCCCGCGCCGATCGGGATCAGCAGCGCCGCCGCGCAGAGCAGGTTGACCAGCGGGCCGGCCGCCGAGACCAGGCTGTGCTTGAGCCGGCCCTGGATGCGGTGCCGCTCGATCCAGACCGAGCCGCCGGGCAGGCCGATGCCGCCGAGGATCATGAAGACGATCGGCAGCACGAAGCTGAGCAGCACGTTGGCGTACTTCAGCGGGTTGAGCGTGAGGTAGCCCTTGGCGCCGACGGTGATGTCGCCGCCGTGCAGCGCGGTGCGCGCGTGGGCGTACTCGTGCAGGCAGAGGGAGACCGTCCAGCCCGCGATCACGAACAGGAACACCCCGAACGAGGCGTTGCCGTAACCCTGGTACACCGCCCAGCCGGAGGTGCCGAGAACGGCGAGGAGCACCCAGAACACCGGGCTGATCCGGCGGTCCTCGCTGCGGGAGCGCGGCGTGGCGGCGAAGGTCATGGTGTGGGTGCTCCGTGGGCAGGGGAAGAGGATCGGGCTCGGACCGTGGTCGATCATGCCGGGCGGTCCGGTGGCCGGACAAGCGGCCCCCGGTGAACGTCCGGGAGCGCGGTGGCGTTCCACCCTACGCGCCCGCCGGGGGACGGGCCCAGGACAAATGTGCGGCCCTTCCCCCGTCGATCGACCAGAATGGCCCGGTGTACTACGGCATTCTCGGGACGACGACGGCCCACCACGACGACGGCACCCCGGTGCCGATCGGCGGCGCCCGGCTGAGGGCCCTGCTCAGCGCCCTCGCCCTGCGGCAGGGCCGTCCGGTCCCGGCCGACCTCCTGGTGGACGAGGTGTGGGAGGCCGATCCGCCGCAGGACTCCTCCGCCGCGCTCCAGACCCTGGTCGGCCGGCTGCGCCGCACCATCGGCCGGGACGAGGTCGGCTCCGGTCCGGCCGGGTACTGGCTGACCGGTCCGGCCTCCGACCTCGCCGACTTCCAGCGGCTGACCGGCGAGGGCCGCCGCGCCCTGGACGCCGGGGACGACGCGCTCGCCGCCGAGAGCCTGCGCGCGGCGCTGGCGCTGTGGCGCGGCCCCGCGCTGGCCGACCTGCCGGACCGCGGCGGCCCGGCCGTCCGGCTGGAGGCCCAGCGCGAGGAGGCCCGCCGCCACCGGATCACCGCCGACCTCGGCCTCGGCCGGGCCGCGGAGCTGGTCGCCGAACTGGCCGAGCTGTGCGAACGGCAGCCGCTGGACGAGCCGTTGCAGCTGCTGATGATCCGGGCGCTGCACGGGAGCGGGCGGACGGCCGAGGCGCTGCGCCACTACGAGCGGACCAGACGGGCGCTGGCCGAGGAGCTCGGCGTCGACCCGGGCCGCGGACTCCGCGCCCTGCACGCCGAGTTGCTCGCTCCGACGGCCCCGACGCCCCCGACGGCGGCTGCCCCCGCGGCCCCCGCTGCCCCCGCGGAGCAGCGAGGGCCGAAGCCGGAGCCCGTCCCCGGCGCCCCGGCCCCCACGTCCGACGCCGCACCCGCGCCCCAACTCCCGCGCCCCGGCGGCAACCTGCGCGGCCGGCTGACCAGCTTCGTCGGCCGTGAGGACGATCTCGCCGCGCTGCGCGGGATGCTGACGGACCGTCGGCTGGTGACGCTGACCGGCTCCGGCGGCTCCGGCAAGACCAGCCTCTCGACCGAGGCCGGCCGCGCCGAACAGTCCGCCGGGGGCTGGCCGGACGGCGTCTGGGTGGCCGAACTCGCCCCGCTGGAGAGCCCGGGCGCGGTGCCCGCCGCCGTGGTCTCGGCGCTCGGCCTGCGCGAGATCGTGCTGCACAGCACCAGCATGGTCGCCGAGGTGATCGACAAGCGGGCCGAGGACCCGGTGCGCCGGCTGGTCGAGCACTGCCGCCACCGCCGGATGCTGCTCGTCCTGGACAACTGCGAGCACCTGATCCAGGCCGCCGCCGACCTCGCCGACGCCCTGCTCGCCGAGTGCCCCGGGCTGACGGTGCTCGCCACCAGCCGCGAGCCGCTGGGCGTGCCCGGCGAGACGGTGCTGCCGGTCGAGCCGCTGCCCGACCCGGTCGCGCTGCGGCTGTTCGCCGAGCGCGCGGCCACCGCCCGTCCGGGCTTCGACCCGCAGGGCGACCCGGAGGCCTGCGCGGAGATCTGCCGCCGGCTGGACGGGCTGCCGCTGGCCATCGAACTGGCGGCCGCCCGGCTGCGGGTGATGACGGCGCGCCAGATAGCCGACCGGCTGGACGGCCGGTTCGCCCTGCTCACCGCGGGCAGCCGCACCCTGCTGCCGCGTCAGCAGACGCTGCGCGCGGTGGTCGACTGGAGCTGGGACCTGCTGGGCAAGCGGGAGCGGGCGGTGCTGCGCCGGCTCTCGGTGTTCGCGGGCGGCTGGCAGCTGGAGGACGCCGAGACGGTCTGCGCCGACGGCGTCGAGGTGGCCTCCGGCGAGGTCGCCGACCTGCTGCTGTCACTCGTCGACAAGTCCCTGCTGGTGGCCGACCTGGACGGGGCCAGCCTGCCGCGCTACCGGATGCTGGAGACCATCCACGAGTACGCGACCGAGCGCCTCGCCGAGTCCGCCGCCGAGCGCACCGCCACCGAGGCCCGCCACCTGGCGTACTTCCGCACCATGGTCGCCGTCTCCGACGGGCAGATCCACGGCCCCCGGCAGCTGCACTGGCTGGCCGTGCTGGAGCGCGAGCAGGACAACATCCGGACGGCGCTGCGCCGGGCGATCGACCTGCGGGACGAGGAGCAGGCGCTGCTCATCACGGTGGGCATGAGCTGGTACTGGTCGCTGCGCGGCTACAGCCTGGAGGCGCGCACCTGGTACGACGCGGTCGCCGCGCTCGGCCCGGACCCGTTCGGCCCGGACGCCCCGCGGCCGGTGCCGCTGGAGCGCAGCGTCTTCGCGTACGAGCTGCCACTGTCCGCCGGGGTGCTCGAGGAGGCCCGCCGGCTGCTCGCGATGTTCCGGCTGATCGGGCTGTTCGAGGGCAACCTGGACGTCCTCGGCGACCCGGAGGCGATCAGGGTCGCCCAGCGGCTGATGGACGCCTACACCCCGGACCTGCCGCAGGCCTACCGCTTCCCCGGGCTGATGCGGGTGTTCGGCGCCTTCCTGGCCGGCCGCACGGACGTGATGAAGGAGCTGATCGACGACGCCGTCCGCGGCTGCGAGCAGTACGGCGAGGTGAGCGACCTGGCCTTCATCCTCCAGGTGCGGGCCAGGATGATGAACGACTGGCCGAGCGGGGCGGAGCAGAGCATCGAGGACGGCGAGCGCTCGCTGGAGCTGTACGAGCGGTCGGGCGACCTCTGGGGGACCTCCCAGGCGCTGTCCGCCCACGGCGAGTCGCTGGCCAACCGGGGCGAGTCCGCGGCCGCCGCCGAGGCGTACGCGCGGGCGATCGAGCTGGTCGAGGAGCTGGGTGCGTCGCAGGAGATGCCGATCCTGCGGGTGAACCTGGGCACCGCCCTCCTGGAGCACGACATGGACCGCGGCGAGCGGGTCATCCGCGAGGCGCTGGCCTCGATCGACACCCCGGGCCTCAACCAGTCCACCACCGGGGCGCTGATGTTCGGTCACCTGGCGCTCTGCGGCATCCACGCCCAGCGCGGCGAGTTCGCGCGGGCGCTGACCGAGCTGGACAGGCTGGACACGGTCCGGGTCGGCGGCTTCGCGCCGAGCCTGGTGACCGGGATGCTGCGGAGCTCCCGCGGCTGGATCACCGCCCGGGCCGGGGATCCGGAGGCGGGGTTCGGGATGCTGCGCGACGGCTGGCGGCAGCTGCGGGCGGTGACGGCGGCGAGCGGTTTCGCCGAACACATGACGGTCCTGGTGGTGCCCGCGGTGACGGCGGTGCTGTGCGCCTTCGCCCAGCGCGACGGGGACCTGGAGCGGGCCCGGGTGGCGGCCGTGCTGACCGCCGCGCACGCCGGCCTGAACGGGCCCAAGGGCGGCTACCTGGACCGGGCCGAGCGCGATCGCATCGACGCCGTCCTGCGGGAGCTGCTGGGCGGGGCCGGGTACGAGGAGGCCAGGGCCGGCGGGGTCGGGATGACCCAGGAGCAGGTCTTCGAGGTGCTGGAGGGGCTGATCGGCTAGCCCGCGCGGTCGAGCGGGTGCGGCCCGCGCGGTCGGGCCCGTACGGCCGGCGCCCGTCCCCTGGTCACCGGCCGCACGGGCCCGTACGGCGGCCGGCTCCCCGTCCCCGGGCGGCCGGCCGTCCTGCCCGTCGGCCCTTCCCTCGCGGGGCCGACGGTGGTCGGGTGGGTCAGGTCCGCTTGCGGAAGCGGGCGACCGCCAGCGGGGCGAAGACCGCGGTGACGGCGGCCGACCAGATCAGCACGATCATCACCGGGTGGGCCACCGCGCCCTCGCCGTTGAGCAGCGAGCGGGAGGCGTCGGCCAGCGCCGACAGCGGGTTGATCTTGGTGAAGGCCTGCAGCCAGCCCGGCATGGTGTCGGTCCGGGCGAAGATCGAGCTGCCGAACTGCATCGGCATCAGGACCAGCATGGCCACGCCCTGGACGGCCTGGGCGCTGCGCAGGGCCATGCCCAGCAGCATCGAGATCCAGACGATCGACATGCCGAACACCAGGCCCAGACCGATCGTGGCCAGCACCTCCAGCAGGCCGGTCTTCACCTCGAAGCCGATGCACATCGCGAAGCCGATCAGGATCGCGAAGGAGAGCAGCCCGCGGAGGGTCTCGGCGGCGATCTTGGACAGCAGCACCGAGGACCGGCCGATCGGCAGGGTGCGGAAGCGGTCCATCACGCCGGTCTGGAAGTCGCTGTTGAGGCCGGTGCCGACGGCCATCGCGAGGGTGAGGCCGGTCTGCCCGAGGAGCCCGGGGATCAGGTACTGCTTGTAGGTGTCCTGGTCGCCGGCCATCGCGCCGCCGAAGACGTAGACGAACAGCACGGTGAAGATGATCGGCATCAGCACGGCGTCGAACATCGACTCCGGGTCGGCCTTGATCCGCATCAGGTTGCGCCGGGTCAGCGCGCCGACGTGGCGCAGGGTGCCGGCCAGGCCGATCCGGCTGTCCTGCGCCGACGGCCGGGTGGTGCGGCCCGGCGCGGGGGCGAGCGTGGCGGTGGTCATGCGACGGGCTCCTTGACGAGGCTGGGGGCGGGGTCCGCGGCGGACGCGGGCTTGCCGGTGATGGCGAGGAAGACCTCGTCCAGGCTGGGCACCTTGGTGTCGATGCCGGCGATGGCGAAGCCGCGGGTGCCGAGCACCCCGATCACCGCGGTCAGCTGCGCGTCGTCGGTGATCGGCACCGCGAGCAGCCCGGTGTCGGTGGACACGGTGGCGTTGGTGATGCCGATGTCCCGCAGGCAGTGGGCCATGTCCGGCAGCTCGGCGGGGCGGGCCGGGCGCACCTGGAGGGTCTGGCCGCCGACCTTGGCCTTGAGCTCGGAGACGGCGCCGTTGGCGATCACCCGGCCGCGGTCGATGACGGTCAGCTCGTTCGCGAGCTGCTCCGCCTCCTCCATGTACTGGGTGGTCAGCAGCACGGTGGTGCCCTCGGCGACCATCCGCTGCACCTCGTCCCAGACCTCGTTGCGGGTGCGCGGGTCCAGGCCGGTGGTGGGCTCGTCCAGGTAGAGCACCCGGGGGCGGCCGATCATGCTGGCGGCCAGGTCGAGGCGGCGGCGCATGCCGCCCGAGTAGGTCTTGGCGGTCCGCTTGGCGGCCTCGGTGAGCGAGAAGCGCTCCAGCAGCTCGGTGGCCCGGGCCTTGGCGTCGCGGCGGGAGAGGTCGAGCAGCCGGCCGATCAGGTAGAGGTTCTCGTACCCGGAGAGCAGCTCGTCCACGGAGGCGTACTGGCCGGTGAGGCCGATCGTGCGGCGCAGCTGCTTGGGCTGGCGCAGCACGTCGTAGCCGCCGACGTACGCGGTGCCGGCGTCCGGCTTGATCAGGGTGGAGAGGATGCGCACCAGGGTCGTCTTGCCGGCGCCGTTGGGGCCGAGCACGCCGAGGACGGTGCCCTCCCTGACGGTGAGGTCGACCCCGTCGAGGGCCTTGGTCTCACCGAAGTGTTTGACGATGCCGTGCACCTCCACGGCGTTTGCGGAGGTGGTTCCCCGGTCGTTCGGGGCCGTCGCGATTCGTGTCATGCCCCCAGGCTGTCCGCCGCCGCTGTCAGCTCCCTGTCGGGCCCGGCCCGCCCGCTGTCAGGCCGCTGTCACCGGTTCCCGGCCGCGCCCGCGGACACGACAACGGCCCCGCTCCGGGCTGTGGAGCGGGGCCGTGGGGCCGTGCGCCGTCGGGAGGCGCCGTCGCGTCAGTGGAAGCTGTGCTCCGCCGCCGGGAAGGCGCCGGTGCGCACTTCCTCGGCGTACGCCCGGGCGGCGTCGCCGAGGACGGTCCGCAGGTCGGCGTACTGCTTGACGAACTTGGGCACCCGGCCGGCCGTCATGCCGGCCATGTCGGTCCAGACCAGCACCTGGGCGTCGGTGTCCGGCCCGCCGCCGATGCCGACGGTCGGGATCGCCAGCTGCTCGGTGACCTGGGCGGCCAGCTCGGCCGGGACGGCCTCCAGGACCACCGCGAAGGCGCCCGCCTGCTGGACGGCCTTGGCGTCGCGCAGCAGCTGGTGCGCCGCCTCGTCGCCGCGCCCCTGGACCGGGTAGCCGCCGAGGGCGTGCACGGACTGCGGGGTGAGGCCGATGTGGGCCATCACCGGGACGCCGGCCTCGACCAGCAGCTCGATCGAGCGGGCGCTGCGCTCCCCGCCCTCCAGCTTGACCGCGCCGACCCCGGCCTCCTTCATCAGCCGGGCCGCGTTGTGCATGGCCTGCGCGGGGGACTCCTGGTACGAGCCGAACGGCAGGTCGGCGACGATCATGGACCGCTTGGTGCCGCGGACGACGGCGGCGGAGAGCATCACCATCTGATCCATGGTCACCGGGACGGTGGTCTCGTAGCCGAGGTGGCAGTTGCCCGCCGAGTCGCCGACCAGCAGCACCGGGATGCCGGCCTCGTCGAACACGCCCGCGGTGAGCGCGTCGTAGGCGGTGAGCATCGACCACTTCTCGCCGCGCTGCTTGGCGGCGGCGAGGTCGCGGACGGTGACCCGGCGGTTGGTGACCCCGCCGTAGAGGGTGGTGGTCGACGCCTGGTTCTGGGCAGGCGAAGGCGTAGAAGCGTTCATCGAACGGACTCCTGAAGGGTTGTCGTCTCGTGGCGCCGTACGGCGTCCCCGGATCACCTCCATGCTTGCACGCCCCGGCTCCGGCGCAAAGAGGGGTGCGGTCGTCCCGGTGCGATCCAGGACACACCGGGCGCGCGGGCCGCCCCGGGCCGGGGTGCGCGGGAGCCTCCCGAATTTGCCCACCCTTTACGAAACGGATTCGGCTCGTATCGTATCGGCGGCTACTCTGGTGCGGGGGGTTGCGAGACGTGCTCGGCTCGTAAATGCCCGCCAGTGCCACGCCAACACGGACGGGAAGAACCATGACCACCGCAGCCGCGCCACCCCGTGTGCCGGAAGCCATCCACCGTCGGCGCTGGGTGATCCTCGCCACCCTGCTGCTCGCCCTGCTCGTCGTCGTCCTCGACAACTCGATCCTCAACGTAGCGATGAAGACCATCGCGACCCCCGCGCCGGTCGGCCTCGGGGCCACCCAGAGCGACCTGGAATGGTCGATCAACTCCTACACCCTGGTCTTCGCCGGGCTGCTGTTCACCTCCGGCCTGCTCGGCGACCGGTTCGGCCGCAAGCGCGCGCTGCTGGCCGGCATGCTGGTCTTCGGGGTCGCCTCGCTGCTGTCCGCGCTGGCCGCCTCGCCCGGTGAACTCATCGGCTACCGCGCCCTGATGGGCGTCGGCGGCGCGCTCGCGATGCCCGCCACGCTGGCGATCATCATGAACGTCTTCGAGCGCTCCGAACAGCCCAAGGCGATCGGGATCTGGGCCGGCGCGGTCGGCCTGGCCATCGCCATCGGCCCGATCACCGGCGGCCTGCTGATCGAGCACTTCTGGTGGGGCTCGGTCTTCCTGGTCAACGTCCCGATCGTGGTCGTCGCGCTGATCGCGATGGTGATCCTCGTCCCGGAGTCCAAGGACCCCGCCCCGGGCCGGATGGACCCGGTCGGCGTACTGCTGTCGATCGTCGGCCTGGTCGCGCTGATCTACGGCATCATCAAGGGCGGCGAGCTGGCCGACTTCACCGCAGTCGAGGCCTGGGTGCCGACCCTGGTCGGCGTGCTCGCGCTGGTCGCCTTCGTCTGGTTCGAGCGCCGCACCCCGTTCCCCGCGCTGGACGTCACCTGGTTCCGCAACCGGGTGTTCAGCGCCTCCGTGGTGGTCGTCGGCGTGATCTTCTTCGCGCTGATGGGCGTCTCCTTCTTCGGCGTCTTCTACATCCAGAGCGTGCGCGGCTACAGCGCCCTCCAGGCCGGTGTGCTGATGCTGCCGCTGGCCGCCGCCCAGCTGGTGTTCGCCCCGCGGGCCCGGCTGGTGGTCGACCGGCTCGGCGTCGCAGCCACCGCCACCGGCGGCATGGTGCTGGTCGCGCTCGGCTTCCTCGGCTACGTCGTGCTGACCGCCACCAGCCCGATCTGGGTGCTGGTCCTGCTCGGCCTGGTGATGGGCGCCGGGATGGCGCACGTCATGCCGCCGGTCACCGTCGCGATCATGGCCTCGCTGCCCCGGGAGAAGGCCGGCGCCGGCTCGGCCGTCAACAACACCTTCCGCCAGGTCGGCGGCTCGCTCGGGGTCGCCGTGCTCGGCGCCGTGCTCTCCACCGCCTACCGCGACGGGATGGCCGACACCCTCACCCGGCTGCCCGAGGACCTGCGCGACAAGGCCGGCGAGTCGCTGGAGGCCACCCTGGCCATCGCCGACCGCATCCCCGGCGGCCAGGCGCTGATCGCCCCGGCGAACGACTCCTTCATCCACGCCATGCACGTGGTCGCCTCGCTCTCGGCGGGCGTCTCGCTGGTCGGCGCCGTGGTCGCCTGGTTCCTGCTGCCGCGCCGCCCGGCCGCCCCCGCGGGCCCGGCCGGCCCGGCCCCCGAGCAGCGCGACCAGGCACGGGAGGCCGCGGCCGCGGACGCCTGATCTGCGGCCGGAGCAGGCCGTGACTGAGTGACAATGGCCCTGTCACCCGGGTACGCCACCGGGTGGCGGGGCCGACCACGAGGGAGAGACAGCGGGGATGAAGACGGACACGCCGACCGCCGGCACCGGGCAGCACTGCGCCGAGGCACGCCGTGGCCGGCCCCGCAGCGAGGCCGCCGAGCAGGCCATCCTCACGGCCGTCGAGGACCTGATGGCCGGCGGCACCGCGCTGTCGGAGCTCACCATCGAGGGCATCGCCGCCGCGGGCGGCGTCGGCAAGGCCACCATCTACCGGCGCTGGCCCAACAAGGAGGCCCTGCTGGTCGACGTGGTCAGCCGGCTGGAGGAGCCGCTGCCCGAGTCCGCCGGCGCCGGCGCCCGGGCCGACCTGATCGCCCTGGTGGACCACATCCGCCGGCGCGGCCTGGCCAAGCGCACCCGCTGGGTGCTCAAGGCCGCCCTCGGCCAGATGCAGACCCTGCCCGAGCTGTACTCCGCCTACCGCGAGCGGGTGATCAAACCGCGCCGGGAGGTCGGGCTCCGCCTGATCCGCCAGGCCGTCGCCGAGGGCGTCATCCGCGACGACCTCGACGTGGAGCTGCTCAACGACCTGCTGCTCGGGCCGATCCTCTACCGCAGCATCCTGTGGGACGACTCCGATCTGGAGGATCCGGACCTGGCCCGCAAGCTGGTCGACTCCGTGCTTGAGGGCCTCGCACCCCGCTGACGGGCCGCCCCCGCCCGCTCCGCCCATCCCTGCCCGCCCCCGCCCGTCCCTGCCCGGTCCCGCCCGTCCCCGCCCGGACGTGGCCTCCCTCACCAAACCGGGCCACGCCGGAACCCGCTCAGCAGGCCCGACGTCTGTCCCGGCATAGGCTGAGCCGGGTATCCGACCACACCGGCACCGACCCGGTACACGCCCGCGCCCTCGACAGGCCGGGCACCGGAACGGCGACGGCACGAGCGACGGGAGCCACTTCATGGCGCAGGCGGACAGGACCGAGCGGATCGCGGCCCCCGGGGGCGGCACCGACGGCCCGGCCCCCGCGGCGCGCCGCGGCGGCTTCCTCGGCCTGCGCCACTGGGGCCGGGACGCCCGCGGCAGCGGCACCTGGCGGCGCGGCCTGGTGATCGCCGTGCTGGCCGTGCTCACCGCCGCGCTGCTCGCCTTCCACGCGGAGGTGCCCAACAGCGCCGGCAACCTCGGCAGCCTGCTGGAGACCTTCCTGCCCTGGCTGGGCCTGGCCGTCCCGGTGCTGCTGGTGCCCGCGCTGCTGCGCCGCTCCGCCACCGCGCTGCTCGCCCTGCTGCTGCCCCTGGTGCTCTGGGTCAACCTGTTCGGCGGCCTGCTGTCGGACAAGAGCGGCGGCAAGGGCGACTGGACGGTGGTCAGCCACAACGTCGCCGCCGCCAACACCGACGTGCCGGGCACCATCCGCACCCTGGTGGACTCCGGCGCCCAGATCGTCGCCCTGCAGGAGCTGGCCGGCCGGCAGCTGCGCTCGTACGAGACCGGGCTCGCCGCCGCCTACCCGCACCACACCGTGGAGGGCACGGTCGGGCTCTGGTCGAAGTACCCGATCGGGGACGTCTCCCCGGTGGACCTGAAGATGGGCTGGACCAGGGCCTTCCGCGCCGAGGTCACCACCCCGCAGGGTCCGCTCGCGGTGTACGTGGCGCACCTGCCCTCGGTGCGGCTGAAGGCCGAGGGCGGCTTCACCGTCAACCAGCGGGACGTCAGCGCGCAGGCGCTCGGCGACGCGATCCAGGCCGAGCCGCTGAAGAAGGTCCTGCTGCTCGGCGACCTCAACGGCACCATGAACGACCGCAGCCTGGCGCCGGTCACCTCGCAGATGCGTTCGGCCCAGGGCGCCGCCGGGGACGGCTTCGGCTTCAGCTGGCCGGCCGCCTTCCCGATGGCCAGGATCGACCAGATCATGAGCAAGGGCGGGCTGGACCCGGTGGACTCCCGCACCCTGCCCCAGGACGGCAGCGACCACCTCGGGGTGGCCGCCACCTACCGCTACCAGCCCGTCCGCTAGCCGCGCCGCCAGCGGTTGGTGATCGGCAGCCGGCGGTCCCGGCCGAAGTTCTTGGCCGAGATCTTCGGCCCCGGCGGGTACTGGCGCCGCTTGTACTCGGCGGTGTCGACCAGCCGCACCACCCGGTCCACCAGGGCCTGGTCGAAGCCGGCCGCGACGATCGCGTCCCGGCCCTCGTCGCCCTCGATGTAGCGGGTCAGCACGCTGTCCAGCAGCTCGTAGTCGGGCAGCGAGTCGGTGTCCACCTGGTCCGGCCGCAGCTCGGCGGACGGCGGCTTGGTGATGGTGTGCTCCGGGATCGGGGGCACC
The DNA here is from genome assembly GCF_044763205.1 of Kitasatospora sp. NPDC096204. NCBI lineage: Bacteria > Bacillati > Actinomycetota > Actinomycetes > Kitasatosporales > Streptomycetaceae > Kitasatospora > Kitasatospora sp. NPDC096204. The sequence goes on along the minus strand of NZ_JBIWFT010000032.1, from coordinate 25,319 downwards.
TCGCCGCGCCGCTCGGCCTCCTCGTTGCGCCAGCGCGCCAGCCGGAAGACCAGCGACTTGTAGACGTCCTTGATGGGCCCGTAGGCGCCCACCGAGTCCCCGTACAGGGTCGAGTAGCCGACCGCCAGCTCGCTCTTGTTGCCGGGCGCGAGCACGAGGTGCCCCTCCTGGTTGGAGATCGCCATCAGCAGGGTGCCGCGCAGCCGGGACTGGAGGTTCTCCTCGGCCAGGCCGGTCAGTTCGGTGGCCCCCAGGTAGGCGTCGAACATCGGGGCGATGGAGACGGTCCGCAGCGACAGTCCGGTGCGGCGGGCCAGTTCGGCCGCGTCGTCCCGCGAGTGCCGGGAGGAGTAGCGGCTGGGCATGGAGACGCAGTGCACGTTCCGCGCGCCTACCGCGTCCACCGCGATCGCGGCCACCAGCGCCGAGTCGATGCCGCCGGAGAGGCCGAGCAGCACCGACCGGAAGCCGTTCTTGGTCACGTACGCCCGGGTGCCGGAGACCAGCGCGGCCCAGATCTCGGCCTCGTCCGAGACCCGCGGCGCCACCCCGGCGGCGAGCCGCACCGCGGGCGCGGCCTGCGGCTCGCCGCCCAGCTCGGTGAGGACCAGGTGCAGGCCGTCGCTCAGCAGCAGCCCGTCGGTGTCGTCGCTCGCGGCGGCCGGCAGGTCGAGGTCCAGCACCACCAGGTGCTCCTCGAACTGCGGTGCGCGGGCCAGGACTTCGCCGTCCGCGCCGACCACGATCGAGTCGCCGTCGAAGACCAGCTCGTCCTGGCCGCCGACCATGTTGACGTACGCCAGGGTGCAGCCGGCCTCGGCCGCCCGGCGCCGCACCAGCTCCAGCCGCTGGTCGTCCTTGTTCCGTTCGTACGGGGAGCCGTTGACCACCAGCAGCAGCCCGGCGCCGGCCTCGCGGGCGGCGGTGACCCGCCCGCCGTCCTGCCAGATGTCCTCGCAGATGGCCAGTGCGACGTCCACCCCGCGCACCCGCAGCACCGGCAGCTGGTCGCCCGGGACGAACCAGCGGAACTCGTCGAACACGCCGTAGTTGGGCAGGTGGTGCTTGGCGAAGCGGGTCACCACCTCGCCCCGGTGCAGCACCGCGGCGCAGTTCTGCGGGGAGCCGGCCGGGCGGTTGAAGCGCGGCGAGGCGTGCTCCGAGCGCCCGAGGTAGCCGACCACCACCGGGACCTCGCCCAGCCCGTCCGCCGCCAGCCGGCCGGCCAGCCCGACCAGCGCGGCGCGGGAGGCCTCGACGAAGGATCCGCGCAGGGCGAGGTCCTCCACCGGGTACCCGGTGAGGGCCATCTCGGGGAAGGCGACCAGCTGCGCGCCGGCCTCCACGGCCAGCCTGGTCCAGCGCACCACCTCGTCGCCGTTGCGGTCGAGGTCACCGACCCAGGGGTCGATCTGGCTCAGGGCGAGACGGAGATTGGGCATGCCCCGAGTGTAATCGTCTAACTGACGCTATGTCCTGGGCGGAGGATGACGTCGGGGGTCGGCACTGCCGGGTCGGGCGGAGATCGGCCATGATGGGGGCAGCCGCTTTACGAGGTCTTTGCGGGGACCTCCGGGGCGTAACACGAGCGTAAAGAGCAGAGGTGAGACTGTCCCCATGGGCAAGCAGCAGCAGTTCGTGCTTCGGACGCTCGAAGAGCGTGACATCCGGTTCGTCCGGCTGTGGTTCACCGACGTGCTCGGGTTCCTGAAGTCGGTCGCGGTGGCCCCGGCCGAGCTGGAACAGGCCTTCGAGGAGGGCATCGGCTTCGACGGCTCGGCGATCGAGGGATTCGCCCGGGTGTACGAGTCCGACATGATCGCCAAGCCGGACCCGACCACCTTCCAGATCCTGCCGTGGCGCTCGGAGACCCCGGGCACCGCCCGGATGTTCTGCGACATCCTGATGCCCGACGGCTCGCCGTCCTTCGCCGACCCCCGGTTCGTGCTCAAGCGCACCCTGGAGAAGGCCTCCGAGCAGGGCTTCACCTTCTACACCCACCCGGAGATCGAGTTCTTCCTGCTGAAGAACCTGCCCGGCGACGGCACCCCGCCGATCCCCGCCGACCAGTCCGGCTACTTCGACCACACCCCGCGCGGGGTGGGCCACGACTTCCGCCGCCAGGCGATCACCATGCTGGAGTCGATGGGCATCTCGGTCGAGTTCTCGCACCACGAGGGCGCCCCCGGCCAGCAGGAGATCGACCTGCGCTACGCCGACGCGCTGTCCACCGCCGACAACATCATGACCTTCCGACTGGTCATGAAGGAGGTCGCGCTGGAGCAGGGCGTGCACGCGAGCTTCATGCCCAAGCCGTTCTCCGAGCACCCCGGCAGCGGCATGCACACCCACGTCTCGCTCTTCGAGGGCGACCGCAACGCCTTCCACGAGTCCGGCGCCGAGTACCAGCTGTCCAAGGTCGGCCGCTCCTTCATCGCCGGCCTGCTGAAGCACGCCGCCGAGACCGCCGCCGTCACCAACCAGTGGGTGAACTCGTACAAGCGGATCTGGGGCGGCTCCCAGCGCACCGCCGGAGCCGGCGGCGAGGCGCCGTCCTACATCTGCTGGGGCCACAACAACCGCTCGGCGCTGATCCGGGTCCCGATGTACAAGCCGGGCAAGCAGGGCTCCACCCGGATCGAGGTCCGCTCGCTGGACACCGGCTGCAACCCGTACCTCGCCTACGCCGTCACCCTCGCGGCCGGCCTGAAGGGCATCGAGGAGGGCTACGAACTCCCGCCCGGCGCCGACGACGACGTGTGGGCGCTCACCGACTCCGAGCGGCGCGCCCTCGGCATCCAGCCGATGCCGCAGAACCTCGGCGAGGCCATCGACCTGATGCAGCGCAGCGAACTCGTCGCCGAGACCCTCGGCGAGCACGTCTTCGACTTCTTCCTGCGCAACAAGAAGCACGAGTGGGAGGAGTACCGCTCCGAGGTGACGCCGTTCGAGCTGCGGAAGAACCTCCAGGTTCTCTGACGGTTCGTCGGCCGGTCAGGGCCGGTCAGGGCCGGTCAGGGCCGCTCGGGCGGTGTACCCCACGCACGCTAATCCGCTGGGCCAATGAGGTTACTCTGCAGCGGTGCGCGGCGTGACGGGGTGACGCGGAGGCGTAAGCAGAAGATCCGTTCTGCGGATCATCCTGGAGTGTCATGCGTACTCGAATCACCGCCCTGGCCCTGTCCGGACTGACCTCGGCCGCCCTCGTGTTGGCTGCCGGCTCCGCGGCCTACGCCTCGCCCGTCGCCGACCACCACACAGCCGCCGTACCGGCGGAGGCCCAGGGCGAATGGGTCGACGGGCTCCTCCGTGCGGCGGCGGAGGGCAGCGGTAGAGCCACCCACACCTGGAATTTCGACAGCCGCGGCGCCGTCCCGTCCAAGCTGGTGGCCCGTCAGTCCTCCCGGACGGAGGGCGCCAAGACGGTGACGGCGGCGGCCGAAGCGCCCGCGGCCAAGGCCCCGGCGGCGGCCCCGGCGCCGGCCGCGGCCCCGGCCCAGGCACCGGCCGTCGCTCAGGCTCCGGCCAAGGCCCCGGCGGCGGCCCCGGCCGTCACCGCCGCCGAGCCGGGCGAGGAGGAGCCGCCGGCCGAGGAGGAAACCGAGCCGGGGGAGGAGGACGGCGAGCGCGGTCGGAACACGGCCCTGCCGTCGACGTTCGGGTACCTCGACGAACTGGGGCAGCTGGACCGGCTGTCGGGCCGCACCGGCAAGCACTGCCACCACCACCACGCCTGCCCCTGCAACCCCTGTGACCACGGTGGGGGCGAGGGCCCCGGCGACCACGGCGGGGGCCACGGCGGCGAGCACGGCGGCGGCCACGGGAACGGCGGGAACGGCGGGAATGGCGGCAATGGCGGGAACGGCGGCAACGGCGGCAACGGTGGAAGCGGCGGGAACCAGTCCGAGAGCCAGAACCAGAACCAGAGTCAGAACCAGTCCCAGAGCGGCCAGCAGAGCCAGGACCAGAACGTCAATGTGACGGTCGTCGTCCAGAACACCATCGTCAACACCGTCGACAACAGCGCGAACAACAGCGCCACCGCCAGCGCGAACAACTCCTCGCAGAACACGGCGAGCAACAGTCAGTCGGCCTCGCAGACCAACAACAACTCCAACGTCAACAACGCCAAGTTCAGCGAGGGGCCGGGGAAGGGGCACGGGCCGAGCTACCCGGGTCACGAGGGCCACGAAGGCCACGAGGGTCACGAGGGCCACGGAGGTCACGAGGGCCACCACGGTGGCCACGAGGAGGAGCACGGCTGGCACCACTGGGAGCTGGCGGAGACGGGGAGCGACACCTCGCCGGCCCTGTTCGGCCTCTCGGCGGCGCTCATCGCGGCGGGTGCGGTGGCCATGCGCGCCGGCCGGCGCTCCGACCGGAGTGCCCGGTGACCGGCCGACGGATCTGACCTACTGACGGATCTGACCTACTGACGGACGGGCGGTGCGCGTGGCGCATCGCCCGTCCGTCGTGTGTCCGCCGGACCGGCTCAGCGCAGCTCGGCGGGCGGCGTGCGGTCCGGGTCCGTCGGCTCCTCCCGGACGAGGCTGCCCCAGACGGCCATCCGGTACAGCGAGGTGTAGACCGGCGTACAGGTCGTCAGGGTGATGTAGCGGCCGGGCCCGTCGTACGGCGAGCCGACGGGGACCGGGGCGATGACGCCGATGTCGTCCTTGGCGGTCTCGGGCAGCGTGGCGTCGACGTGGTAGACGTACCAGTGGTCCCTGGTCTCCACGACCAGCGGGTCGCCCGGCCGCAGCCGGTCCAGGTCGTGGAACCTGGCGCCGTGACCGTCGCGGTGGGCGGCCAGGGCGAAGTTGCCCGAAGCCTCCCAGGGCATGGCCGAGTGGTACGGCGCCGTGTAGGCCCCGGCGACCCCGTCCGCGAGGGTCTCCCCGTCGGTACCGACCTTGATCAGCACCTGGTAACCGGCGCCCAGGGCCGGGGCGTGGAGGAAGCCGACGGCGTCGCCCGGGCCGAACGGCGGGGGTGCGGCATCGGTCGGCGGGGCGGCCGGGGCAGGGGCCGACCAGGACTGGCGCAGCCGGGCGGCGGAGAGGTCCGCGTGACGGTCGGCCGTGAGGTTCGTCCACCACAGCGAGTGGACGACCAGCAGGGCGAGCAGCACGCCGAGGGTGAACAGCAGGTCGCCGAGCGCGCCGATCGCGACTTGCAGGGGGTGTCGGCGCGGGGCTCTCCGCTCGGCCGGGTGCTCGGTCGCCATGGGGTCGTCCCTTCGGGCGGGAGTGCGGGGGAGAGGGCGGGCGGGGCCGTGCCGGGCACCGCCCCGGCGGGCGTCCCGGCCGGCCATGCGTACTCCACCGCGCCGTCGAGGCGGCGGGCAAGCCGACACGCCACGCCGTGCCCGGGGGCGCGCCGCCCGGCCTGTCGGCGCTCGGGAGGACCGGGCCCGTGGCATGCCCGGCGGGGTGGCCCACAGGCGCGTAACCTGCTTGGGCGGACGGATGGAGGGGTCGATGGCGGTGGAGGAGCAACGGGCCGGGAGCCGGGTCAGCCGGCCGGAGAACCGGCTGGTCCGGCGCGGGTTCACCGACCCGGCGCGGGCGGTGCGGCTGCTGGAGGGCCCCGGGCTGGAGGGTCTGGCCGACGACCCCGTGCTGCTGGACGCGCTCGGTGCCACCGCCGACCCCGACCTCGCGCTGCTCGGCCTGGCCCGGCTGCTGGAGGCCGCCGACGAGGCCGACCGGCACACCCTGCGCGACACCCTCACCACCTCCAAGCCGCTGCGCGACCGGCTGCTCGGCGTGCTCGGCGTCTCCACCGCGCTCGGCGACCACCTGGCCCGGCACCCGCACGACTGGCACGCGCTGGTCACCTTCGAGCTGCGCGACATGCACCCCGGCCCGGAGGACTTCCGCCGCGCCCTCGCCGAAGGCGTCCGCGACGACCTCTCCCTCGGCCCCGCGAACGCGCTGCGCGTCGCCTACCGCCGCTGCCTGCTCGCCATCGCCGCCCGCGACCTCACCGGCACCACCGACCTCGCGCAGGCCGCCGCCGAACTCGCCGACCTGGCCGGCGCCACCCTCCAGACCGCCCTGGACCTCGCCGCCGAGCAGGACCCGGAGGCCGCCGCGGCCTGCCGGCTCGCGGTCATCGGCATGGGCAAGTGCGGCGGCCGCGAACTCAACTACGTCTCCGACGTGGACGTCATCTTCGTCGCCGAACCGCGCGAGGGCGTCGAGGAGCACGACGCGGTCAAGGCCGCCACCCGGCTGGCCGCCGCCCTCACCAGGCTCTGCTCGGACACCACCGGGGAGGGCACCATCTGGCCGGTGGACGCCAACCTGCGCCCCGAGGGCCGCAACGGCCCGCTGGTGCGCACCCTGGCCAGCCACCTCGCCTACTACCAGCGCTGGGCCAAGACCTGGGAGTTCCAGGCACTGCTCAAGGCCCGCCCGGTCGCCGGGGACGCCGAGCTCGGCGCCGCGTACATGGAGGCGCTCGCCCCGATGGTCTGGCAGGCCGCCGCCCGGGAGAACTTCGTCGCCGACGTGCAGCAGATGCGCCGCCGGGTCGTCGACTCCATCCCGGCCACCGAACTGGACCGCCAGCTCAAGCTCGGCCCGGGCGGGCTGCGCGACGTCGAGTTCTCCGTCCAGCTGCTCCAGCTGGTGCACGGCCGCACCGACTCGGCGCTGCGCAGCGGCAACACCCTGGAAGCGCTGGCCGCGCTCTCCCGCGGCGGGTACGTGGGCCGGGCGGACGCCGCCTCGCTCGACACCGCGTACCGCTTCCTGCGCTCGCTGGAGCACCGCATCCAGTTGTACCGGTTGCGCCGCACCCATCTGATGCCCACCGCCGAGGAGGACCTGCGCCGCCTCGCCCGCTCGCTCGCCGCGCTGATCAACGACGACACCCGTGCCGACCCGGTGGCCGCCCTGCAACGCGAGTGGAAGCGGCACGCGGTGGAGGTCCGGCGGCTGCACGAGAAGCTGTTCTACCGGCCGCTGCTCGACGCCGTCGCCGAGCTGCCGCCGGGCGCCACCGGGTTGACCCCGGACGCGGCCCGGGCCCGGCTGGAGGCGCTGGGCTACGCGGACCCGGCGGCCGCGCTGCGCCACCTCAGCGCGCTCGCCTCGGGGGTGAGCCGCAAGGCCGCGATCCAGCGCACCCTGCTGCCGGTGCTGCTCGGCTGGTTCGCCGAGTCCGCCGACCCCGACGCCGGGCTGCTCAACTTCCGGCAGGTCTCCGACGCGCTCGGCCGCACCCCCTGGTACCTGCGGCTGCTGCGCGACGAGAGCGCCGCCGCCGAACAGCTGGCCCGGGTGCTGTCGGCCGGCCGGCTCGCGCCCGACCTGCTGCTGCGCGCCCCCGAGGCGGTGGCCATGCTGGGCGACCCGCAGGGGCTGGAACCGCGCGGCCGGGCGGCGCTGCAGTCGGAGGTACTGGCCGCCGTCGGCCGGGCCGGGTCCACCCGGGCCGCGGTGGCCGCCGCCCGCTCGGTGCGCCGCCGGGAGCTGTTCCGTACCGCCGCCGCGGACGTGCTCGGCCGGCTCGGGGACGACCCCGCCGAGGCGCTGGACACCGCGGGGGAGGCGCTCACCGCGCTCAACGCCGCCACCCTGGGCGGCGCGCTGCGCGCCTGCGTCGCCGGATGGGAGGCCGAGCACGGGGACCTGCCGACCCGGATCTCGGTGATCGCGATGGGCCGCTTCGGCGGCCACGAACTGGGCTACGGCTCGGACGCGGACGTGCTCTTCGTCCACGAGCCGCTGCTCGGCTCGCTGGAGGAGGAGGCCGCCCGGGCCGCCCAGGCGGTCTGCCACGAGCTGCGCTCCCAGCTGGGCGCGCCCTCCACCGAGCCACCGCTGCTGGTCGACGCCGACCTGCGGCCGGAGGGCCGCAGCGGACCGCTGGTGCGCACCCTCGCCTCGTACACGGCGTACTACCGGCGCTGGTCGCACGCCTGGGAGAGCCAGGCGCTGCTGCGGGCCGAGCCGGTGGCCGGGGACGAGGAGCTGGGCGCGCGGTTCCGGCAGCTGATCGACCCGCTGCGCTACCCGGGCGGCGGGGTGCCGGAGCGCGACGTGATGGAGATCCGCCGGATCAAGGCGCGGATCGAGGCCGAGCGGCTGCCGCGCGGGGCCGACCCGACCACCCACACCAAGATCGGCCGGGGCGGGCTGGCGGACGTCGAGTGGACGGTGCAGCTGCTGCAGCTGCGGCACGGGCACGAGCTGCCGGGCCTGCGCACCACCCGGACCAGGGCGGCCCTGGCGGCGGCCGCGGCGGACGGGCTGGTCGAGCCGGAGGACGCCGAGGTGCTGGACGCGGCCTGGGTGCTGGCCTCCCGGGTGCGGGCGGCGGTGATGCTGGTGCGCGGGCGGCCGGGGGACAGCTTCCCGGGGGAGGCCCGGGAGCTGGCCGGGGTGGCCCGCTACCTCGGGTACGGCTCCGGGCACAGCGGCGAGCTGCTGGACGACTACCGGCGGACCACCCGTCGGGCCCGGGCGGTGGTGGACCGGCTGTTCTACGGCGTCGGCTGACGGGTGCGACCGGCGGGCGCGACCGAGGGGGACCAGCGGGCGCGTCCGAGAGGGACCAGCGGCGGGTACGCGGAAGGGGCCCCCTGTTCAGGGGCCCCTTCCGGGAGGTCCTAGCGGCGGGCGCTGCTGACCGCGGGCTCGCTCCACTGTTCGGGAACGGTGATCGGCTGCTCGTCCACCGCCTCCCGGGCGGGCACCTTGGGCAGTCGGTACACCCACTCGTGGTACATCCAGCGGGCGGTGAGGAAGCCCACCGCCAGGCAGAGCTCGCCGCCGACGGCGTCCATCCAGAAGTGGTTGGCGGTGGAGACGATGACCACCAGGGTGGCGGCCGGGTAGAGCAGGCCGAGCACCCTGACCCACGTCCGGCGGGCCAGGAAGAAGATCGCCAGGCCGCACCACATCGACCAGCCGATGTGCATCGAGGGCATCGCCGCGTACTGGTTGGAGACGTGCGCGGCGGGCCCGGAGGCCATCGAGCCCCAGGTGCCGTGGACCTTGACGGTGTCGATGAAGCCGCCGTCGGTCATCAGCCTGGGCGGGGCCAGCGGGAAGAAGTAGAAGCCGACCAGGGCGATGCCGGTGGTGACGAACAGCACCGAGCGGGCCGCGACGTAGCGCCCGGGGTGGCTGCGGTAGAGCCAGACCAGCACGCCGATCGTGATCACGAAGTGCAGCGTCGCGTAGTAGTAGTTCATCCCGGTGATGAGCCACCCCACGCTGTCCACGGCGTGGTTGATCGAGTGCTCGACGGCGATGCCCAGGTGGTGCTCCAGGTCCCAGATCCAGCGGGCGTGCTTCTGGGCTATCGCTTCCTGTTCCGGAACCGCGTTGCGCACGATCGAGTAGATCCAGTAGCTGATCCCGATCAGCGCCAGTTCGAACCAGATCCGCGGCCTGGCCGGCGAACGGCGCTGGGCGCCGATGTGCGCGCGCAGGGCGGCGGTACGGGACGGGGCGGCACGGGTGGCTCCATCGGGCAGGTGGCCGGGGACGGCCTTCGCTGCTTCGGAACCGCCACCGCTCGCCGCGTCGGCGCGCCCGGCGCCGCCTCGTTGGATCTCGGTCGGTTCCCCCATGGACGGCAAGTCTGCCAGACCGCTCGTAGCCGTCTGCTCATCCTCTGGAAGTGGATTCTTCACCGGCTGTCCCCCTTGAGGGCTACGGGCCGGCTCCCACCGGGGTAGGGGGTGTTCGGGGGTTGGGTGCATACCGGTGGGACGGACATACGTCCCATTGTCACGCCCGTCGCTCCAGGGGAGTAATCGGGGTGGTCGGGGACGGTCGCCCACCTGGAACTTCCCACTACGAAACGGTTTCTGCATCTTGCTGAAACATATTGCAGGCCGCTAGCTTCCTGGGAAATCGATCGCCCCTTCCCCTAAGGGAGCCCTCAGTGGCCGATGCCCCGCTCCGCCCCCGACGGAGCACTGCCCGACGAACCACCGGCCGTCGCAGACCGCCCGGCCGCACGGCCGTCCTGCTGGCCGCCGCACTGACCGCCGCCACCCTCGGCAGTGCCCCCGCGGCCCTCGCCGCCGCCCCGCCGGCCCCGCCCTCGGACGCCGCGCTGGCGGCCACCGCCGGGCGGCACGACCTCAGCCGCGAGCAGTTCTACTTCGTCCTGCCCGACCGCTTCGCCAACGGCGACGCCGCCAACGACACCGGAGGCATCACCGGAGGGCGGCTGGAGAACGGCTTCGACCCCGCCGACAAGGGCTTCTACCACGGCGGCGACCTGGCCGGGCTGATCCAGCGGCTCGACTACGTCCAGGACCTCGGCACCACCGCGATCTGGATGGCCCCGATCTTCAAGAACAAGCCGGTGCAGGGCACCGGGGCCGACGCCTCGGCCGGGTACCACGGCTACTGGATCACCGACTTCACCCAGGTCGACCCGCACTTCGGCACCAACGAGCAGCTCAAGGAGCTGATCGCCAAGGCGCACGCCCGCGGCATCAAGGTCTTCTTCGACGTCATCACCAACCACACCGCCGACGTCATCGACTACGCCGAGAAGCAGTACGGCTACCGCTCCGCGGGCGCCTACCCGACGCTCGACGCGGACGGGAACCCGGTGGACGAGACCGCCGTCGCCGACGCCGGCTCGCCCTGGCCGAAGACCACCAGGGACTCCTTCCCCTACACCCCGGTCTTCCGCACCCCGGCGGACGCCACGGCCAAGACCCCGTCCTGGCTCAACGACCCGGCGCTCTACCACAACCGGGGTGACTCCACCTTCGTCGGCGAGTCCGCCACCGAGGGCGACTTCAGCGGCCTGGACGACCTCGACACCCAGAACCCCAAGGTGGTGAAGGGCTTCGAGAAGGTCTACCAGCAGTGGGTCAAGGACGCCGGCGTGGACGGCTTCCGGATCGACACCGTCAAGCACGTCAACATGGCGTTCTGGCAGCAGTGGGCCCCCGCGCTCAAGGACTTCGCCGCCAAGCAGGGCAACAAGAAGTTCTTCATGTTCGGCGAGGTCTACTCCGGGGACCCGGCGGTCACCTCGCCGTACGTCACCAAGGGCAGGCTCCAGGCCACCCTGGACTTCCCGTTCCAGGGCGCGGCCCGCTCCTACGTCTCGCAGGGCGGCTCGGCGCGCAACCTCGCCGACGTCTACGCCCAGGACTACCGCTACACCAGCGCCGACACCGACGCGTACGAGCTGCCGACCTTCCTCGGCAACCACGACATGGGCCGCTTCGGCTCCTTCCTGCTCGCCGACAACCCGGGCGCCGACGAGGCGACCCTGCTGAAGAAGGACCGGCTCGGCACCGAGCTGCAGTTCCTCACCCGCGGCCAGCCGGTCGTCTACTACGGCGACGAGCAGGGCTTCACCGGCGCGGGCGGCGACAAGGACGCCCGGCAGGACATGTTCGCCTCGCGGACCGACTCCTACAACGCCGACCGGGTGCTCGGCGGCCCCGCCGGCCCGGCCGACCGGTACGGGCAGGGCGGCGAGCTCTACCGGGGCGTCGCCGGGCTGGCCAAGCTGCGCCGGGACAACCCGGCGCTGGCCGACGGCGCCCAGATCGAGCGGTACGCCGCCGACGGAGCGGGCGTGTACGCCTTCTCCCGGATCGACGCCGGGCAGCAGGTCGAGTACCTGGTGGCGGTCAACAACGCCGCCGAGGCGAAGACCGTCACCCTGGACACCTTCTCGGCGGGGATGGGCTTCGACCGGATCCACCCGTCCGCGGGGGAGCGGATCACCAGCGGCGCCGACCGCAAGGTGACGGTCACCGTGCCGGCGCTCTCCTCCGTGGTGTTCAAGGCGGGCGGGAAGCTCGCGGCCGTCGGTTCGGCGCCGCAGCTCTCGGTTCAGCCGCCGGCCGACGGCTCGGCCGGGCTGGTCACCGTCGGCGCCACGACGGACAAGGGCTTCAACCGGGTCGGCTTCGCCGCCCAGATCGGCAACGGGCCCTGGCAGACCCTGGGCACCGCCGACACCGGCAAGTACGCGGTGACGCAGGACCTCGGCGCCGTCGCGCCCGGCACGGTGGTGCGCTACAAGGCCGTCGTGCAGGACTCAAGCGGCCACCTGCGTTCCGCCACCGCGAGCTTCACCACCGGCGCGCCCGCGCCCAAGCCGGTGCCCACCGCCGGCTCCCGCCCGTACGCCGTCGTCCACTACAACCGGCCGGACGGCGACTACGACGGCTGGAACCTCTACGCCTGGGGCGACCTCGCCGACGGCGAGGCCACCCAGTGGCCGGCCGGGCACGCCTTCACCGGGCGGGACGCGTACGGCGCCTTCGCGTACGTGCGGCTGAAGCCCGGCGCCTCGGACGTCGGGTTCATCGTGGAGAAGGACGGCGTCAAGGACGTCGACGCCGACCGGCACCTCGACGTCGGCGGCACCGGCGAGGTGTGGCTCCGGCAGGGCGACCCGGCCGTGCGCACCGCCGACCCCGGGCCGCCGAACAGCCAGCCCGCGAACACCGCCGTCATCCACTACAACCGGGCCGACGGCGACTACGACGGCTGGGGCCTGCACGACTGGACCGGCGCCGCCACCCCGACCGACTGGGGCAAGCCGCTGGCGCCGGCGCGCCGCGACGCCTTCGGCGCCGTCTTCGAGGTGCCGCTGGCCCCAGGGGCGACCAGCCTCAGCTACATCCTGCACAAGGGCAACGACAAGGACCTGCCCGCCGACCAGTCACTGGACTTCGCCGTCAACGGCAAGGAGGTCTGGATCCTCGGCGGCCGCGAGGGCTACCTGCTGCCGCAGAACCCGGCCGCCTCCTCGCAGATCGACCTCACCGCCGCCAAGGCCCAGTGGATCGACGCGCGGACCGTCGTCGTCCCGGCGAACTACGGCTCGGGCGACGACGCCCTGGCCGGCGGCACCAGCGCCCAGCTGGTGTACGACCCCGAGGGCGGTATCCGGGCCGACCGGGGCACGCTGACCAAGCCCGGCACGTGGCTGCGGCTCACCCCGGTCAAGGGCGGGCTGACCGACGCGCAGAAGGCGAAGTACCCGCACCTGGCGGGCTACCGGGCCTTCACCGTGGACCCGAGGGACGCCGCCCGCGTCCCGGCCGCGCTGCGCGCCCAGCTGCTGTTCACCGAACACCTGCCCAGCGGCGCGGTGTCGGCCGCCACCGGCGTGCAGATCCCGGGCGTGCTGGACGACCTGTACGCCGGGAGGACCGGCAAGGTCGACTTCGGGCCGGCCCACTACAACGGCAAGGTGGCGCTGTCGCTGTGGGCGCCGACCGCGCAGGAGGTCTCCGTCCAGGTCTACGACAGCGCCACCGGGGGCACCCCGAAGACGCTGCCACTGAAGCGGGACGACGAGACCGGGGTGTGGGAAGTCGTCCGCGACAAGCGCGAGTTGGACGGCAAGTACTACCTGTACCAGGTGAAGGTCTGGGCACCCTCGGTGCAGCAGGTCGTCGTCGACACCGTCACCGACCCGTACTCGGTGGCGCTGTCCACCGACTCGAAGCGCAGCCTGGTCGCCGACCTCGACGCCAGGGAGCTCAAGCCGAAGGGCTGGGACGACCACGCCCGCCCGCAGGCCGTCCCGCTCGCGCGGCAGCAGATCCAGGAGCTGCACGTCCGGGACTTCTCGGTCGAGGACTCCACCGTCCCGGCCGCCGAGCGCGGCACCTACCTGGCGTTCACCGAGTCGGACTCGGCCGGGATGCGGCACCTCCGGGAGCTCGCCAAGGCCGGGGTGACCACGGTGCACCTGCTGCCGACCTTCGACATCGCCACCATCCGGGAGAACCGGGCCGACCAGAAGCTGCCCGCCTGCGACCTCAGGTCCCTTCCGGCGGACGGCCCGAAGCAGCAGGAGTGCGTGGCGGCCGTGGCCGCCGACGACGCGTACAACTGGGGCTACGACCCGCTGCACTACAACGTGCCGGAGGGCTCCTACGCGACCGACCCCAACGGTACGGCCCGTACGGTGCAGTTCCGGCAGATGGTGCAGGCGATGCACGCGGCCGGGCTGCGGGTGGTGCTCGACGTGGTCTACAACCACACCGCCGCCAGCGGCCGGGCCGAGCACTCGGTGCTGGACCGGGTGGTGCCCGGCTACTACCAGCGGCTGGACGCCAACGGCAAGGTGACGACGGACAGTTGCTGCTCCGACACCGCGCCCGAGCACGCCATGATGAACCGGCTGGTGGTCGACTCGGTGACGCTGTGGGCCCGCGAGTACAAGGTGGACGGCTTCCGCTTCGACCTGATGGGCCTGGACCCGAAGTCCACCATGCTGGACGTGCAGGCCGCGCTGCGGAAGATGACGCCGGACTCGGACGGCGTGGACGGCCGGAACGTCCTCCTCTACGGCGAGGGCTGGAACTTCGGCGTGGTCGCCAACGACGCCCGGTTCGTGCAGGCCACCCAGGTCAACATGGCCGGCACCGGCATCGCCACCTTCGACGACCGGATCCGGGACGCCGCCCGCGGCGGCAACTTCATGCTGAACTCCGCCCAGCAGCAGGGCTTCGCCTCGGGCCTGTACACCGACCCGAACGGCTCGGCCGCGAACGGCAGCCCGGAGGAGCAGAAGGCCCGGCTGCTGCACCAGATGGACCAGCTGAAGGTCGGGCTGACCGGGAACCTGGCCGGCTACTCCTTCACCGACAGCTCGGGCAAACCCGTCACCGGCGCCCAGGTCGACTACAACGGCGCCCCGACCGGGTACGCGGCCAAGCCCGGCGAGGCGGTGGAGTACGTGGACGCCCACGACAACACCGACCTCTTCGACGCGCTCGCGTACAAGCTGCCGACCGGCACCGCGCCCGCCGACCGGGCCCGGATGCAGGCGCTCGGGCTCTCGCTGACCGCGCTCACCCAGGGCGCGGGCTTCGCCCAGGCCGGCAGCGACCTGCTGCGCTCCAAGTCGCTCGACTCCAACTCCTACGACTCGGGGGACTGGTTCAACGCGATCCACTGGGACCCCGCCGACGGCAACGGCTGGGGCCGCGGCCTGCCGACGGCGAAGGACAACCAGGAGCAGTGGGCGGCGGCCCGATCCCTGCTGGCCGACCCGAAGCTGCCCGTCGGCGCGGCCGACATCCGGGCGACCTCCGCGCAGTACCAGGAGTTCCTGCGGATCAAGCAGTCCTCGCCGCTGTTCTCGCTGCCGACCCTGGCCGCCGTCCAGCAGAGGCTCTCCTACCCGCTCTCCGGCACCGCCGGTGAGACGCCCGGGGTGATCACCCTGCACCTGGACGGCACCGGGCTGCCGGGGGCGGAGAAGGGCGTCACGGTGGTCTTCAACGCCACGCCCACGGCGCAGGCGCAGACCGTGCCGGCACTGCGGGGCACCGGCCAGGCGCTGCACCCCGTCCAGGCGGGCGGGGCGGACCGGGTGGTGCAGCGGTCCGGCTTCGACGCCGCGACCGGGACCTTCACCGTGCCGGGCCGCACCGTGGCGGTGTTCGTCCAGCGCTGACGATCCGACGCCGGTCGGTCCGACACCGGTCCGTCCGGCGCGGGTCCGTCCGACACCGGTTCGTACACCTCTACAACTCCCGGGCCCCGTACCACCGTTCAGGTGGTGCGGGGCCCGGCTGCATGTGGGGGAGGGGTGGTTCCGTTCCGGACGCACTCTGGCCGGAAACCGTTGATGGCACGGCCGGAACTGTGACGTGCCGGGTCTGCCGGACGCTGTCGGCCACCCGCCGCCGGGGGAAGCGGACCTGAGTGCTGGTCATCGACCTCCGGCAGTGATCGAACTTTGTCCGGGGCATGAAAACCGTGTTCACGAGTTCGTCGTGGGGTAACACAACTGACGAACCGTCCTGCATACGGTTTCGGTAATGAATCGGCCAATCCGTGGCATGCATCTGTCATTAACGGCTCGTTTGCTGCCACGATTCCCCCGGCTGTAGACGAGGGGGCCCCACCCCCCGGTGCAGCTGTTCCAGTTCAGGTGCAGCGCGTCCCGACCCTGCAACGAGTTGTGAGCACCGCATCCCGCACTCCCGTCGCACCCGGCGGGGGCCCCCACTGCGCCGCAACCGCGGCCCAGGTTTTCTCTCCACCGTGCGCGACCCAGCGCCGGTCGGAAAAGGAGTCCGCATGTCCCGTTACGCTCACGCCCGGAAGGCGGCGGTTGTCATGGCCGCCTCCACCGCGCTGCTGGTCACCGGGTTCCCGGTGATCGCCCAGGCGGCCACCCCGGACGCGCCGGCCGCCGTCGCGGCCCAGCAGGCCAGCCGTGCCCAGCTGATCTCCGTCGCGAACCAGCAGACCGCCACCCTCGCCCAGAGCCTGGGCCTGAGCGGCGAGGAGAAGCTGGTCACCCGGGACGTCATCCAGGACGCGGACGGCACCCGCCACCTGCGGTACGAGCGCACCCTCAACGGACTGCCCGTCCTGGGTGGGGACCTGGTGGTGCACCAGGCGCCCACCGGTGCGACCAAGAGCGTTGACCGGGCCAGCACCGCCTCGCTGAGCGGTGTCAGCACCACGCCGAAGCTGGCCGCGCCGGCCGCGCAGAGCGCCGCGCTCGCCGCCGAGTCGGGCGCCGCGGTCGACACCGCGCCGCGCCTGGTGGTCTGGGCCGCCGACAACAGCCCCCGGCTGGCCTGGGAGACCGTCGTCTCCTCCACCAAGTCCGACGGCACCCCGAGCAAGATGCACGTCGTCACCGACGCCACCAGCGGCCAGGTCATCCAGCAGTGGGACGGCATCGAGACCGGCTCCGGCAAGGGCGTCTTCGTCGGCAACGTCACCATCGGTACCACCCAGTCGGGTTCGACGTACCAGATGAAGGACGCCGCCCGCGGCGGGATGTACACCACCAACCTGAACCACGGGACCTCGGGCACCGGCACGCTGTACAGCAAGTCCACCGACACCTGGGGCGACGGCACCGTCAACAACGGCGAGTCCGCCGCGGTCGACGCCCACTTCGGCGTCGCGGCCACCTGGGACTACTACAAGAACACCTTCGGCCGCAACGGCATCCGCAACGACGGTGTCGGCGCCTACAGCCGCGTCCACTACGGCAACAACTACGTGAACGCGTTCTGGGACGACTCCTGCTTCTGCATGACGTACGGCGACGGCAGCAACAACACCGCGCCGCTCACCGAGCTGGACGTCGCGGGCCACGAGATGAGCCACGGCGTCACCGCGGCCACCGCCAACCTGACCTACTCCGGTGAGTCCGGCGGCCTCAACGAGGCCACCTCGGACATCTTCGGCACCATGGTCGAGTTCTCCGCCAACATCCCGACCGACAACCCCGACTACCTGATCGGTGAGTTGATCAACATCAACGGGAACGGCACCCCGCTGCGCTACATGGACAAGCCGTCCAAGGACGGCGCCTCGGCCGACTACTGGTCCTCCACCGTCGGCAACAAGGACGTCCACTACTCGTCCGGCGTCGCCAACCACTTCTTCTACCTGCTGTCCGAGGGCAGTGGCGCGAAGGTCATCAACGGCGTCAGCTACGACTCGCCGACCCAGGGCAACATCACGGTCACCGGCATCGGCCGGGACAAGGCGGCGGCCGTCTGGTACCGCGCCCTGACCACCTACATGACCTCCAGCACCAACTACGCCGCGGCGCGCACCGCGACGGAGAAGGCGGCCACCGACCTGTACGGTGCCGGCAGCGCCGAGCTGACCGCGGTCAGCACCGCCTGGGCGGGCGTCAACGTCGGCACGGCGCCCTCCGGCGGCGTGACCGTCACCAGCCCGGGCAACCAGTCCACCGCCGTGGGCGGCGCGGTCAACCTCCAGATCAGCGCCACCGGCGGCACCGCCCCGCTGACCTACACCGCGACCGGCCTGCCCACCGGCCTGTCGATCTCCTCCTCCGGCGCGATCACCGGTACCGCCTCCACCGCGGGCACCTACAACGTGACCGTCACCGCGAAGGACTCGGCCGGCAAGACCGGCAGCACCAGCTTCACCTGGACCGTCTCGACCGGTGGCGGTGGCTGCACCCCGGCGCAGCTGCTCGGCAACGAGGGCTTCGAGAGCGGCACCGCCACCCCGTGGACGGCGTCCAGCGGCGTGGTCGACAGCAGCTCCTCCCAGGCGGCCCACAGCGGCTCCTGGAAGGCGTGGCTGAACGGCTACGGCTCCACCCACTCGGACTCGCTGTCGCAGACGGTGACCATCCCGGCGGGCTGCAAGGCGACGCTGAGCTTCTGGCTGCACATCGACACCGCCGAGTCGGGCAGCACCGCGTACGACAAGCTGACCGTGTCGGTCAACGGCACCACGCTGAAGACCTACTCCAACGTGGACGCCGCGGCGGGCTACCAGCAGCGCACCTTCGACCTGTCGTCCTACGCGGGCCAGACGGTCACGGTGAAGTTCGCCGGGACCGAGGACGCCTCGCTCCAGACCAGCTTCGTGATCGACGACACCTCCGTCCAGACCGGCTGAGCCCGGACCGGCTCCTGACGGGCCGGTGAACCAGGACAGGTGAGGGGCCCGGTGGCTACGGCTGCCGGGCCCTTGTCGTGGCCGGGGTCCGGTCGTGCCGGGGTCCGGTCGTGCCGGGGTGTTGTCGTACCGGGGTCTTGTCGTACCGGGGTCTTGACGGCCCCTCCGGGCGCCTCTAGGTTCAGCGCTGCAAGTTTCCGGCAAGTTACAGAAAATTCCTGCAGACTTCGCCCCTTCGGCTGCCCCACCCCAGCCACCCTCAGGAGACGACGTGGTCACCACCGCCCCCGCCCGCCGGCCCGCCCGCGCGGCCGGTGCGCTCGCCGCCTCGGCGGCGCTCGCGCTCTCGCTCGGCACCGCCCTCGGCGCCCCCACCGCCCAGGCCGCCCCGCCCGCCGACAACGGCAAGGACGTCACCGCCACCCTCTTCGAGTGGCGCTTCGACTCCGTGGCCCAGGCCTGCACCTCCACCCTCGGGCCCAAGGGCTACGGCTTCGTCGAGGTCTCCCCGCCGCAGGAGCACATCCAGGGCGCGCAGTGGTGGACCTCCTACCAGCCGGTCAGCTACAGGATCGCCGGGCGGCTCGGCGACCGCACGTCCTTCAGGAACATGGTCGCCACCTGCCACGCGGCCGGCGTCAAGGTGATCGCCGACGCGGTGGTCAACCACATGTCGGCGGGCTCAGGCACCGGCACCGGCGGCACCGCGTACACCAAGTACAACTACCCGGGCGCGTACCAGAACCAGGACTTCCACAGCTGCCGCCAGCCGATCACCAACTACCAGGACCGCGGCAACGTCCAGAATTGCGAGCTGGAGGGCCTCTCCGACCTCGACACCGCCAGCACGTACGTCCAGACCACCATCGCGCACTACCTGGACGACCTGGCCTCGCTCGGCGTCGACGGCTACCGGATCGACGCCGCCAAGCACATCGCCGCCGCCGACCTCGCCGCGATCAAGGCCAGGATGGCCAACCCCAAGGCCTACTGGGTCCAGGAGGTCATCTACGGCGCCGGCGAGCCGGTCCAGCCCACCGAGTACACCGGCACCGGCGACGTGGACGAGTTCCGCGTCGGCATGGACCTCAAGCGGATGTTCACCGCCGACAAGCTCGCCAACCTCAGCGGCTGGGGCGCCTCCTGGGGCTACCTGCCGAGCGGCCAGGCGCGCGGCTTCGTCGACAACTGGGACACCGAGCGCAACGGCTCCACCCTCAACTACACCTACGGCAACACCTACACGCTGGCCAACGTCTTCCTGCTGGCCTCGCCGTACGGCGCCCCCAACGTCCACTCCGGCTACTCCTTCACCAACAAGGACGACGGCCCGCCGAACGGCGGCACCGTCAACGCCTGCTACCAGGACGGCTGGAACTGCACCCACGCCTGGCGGCAGGTCGCCAACATGGTCGGCTTCCGCAACGCGGTGGCGGGCACCGGGGTGACCGACTGGTGGTCCAACGGCAACAACGCGATCGCCTTCGGCCGCGGCAACAGGGGCTACGTGGCGATCAACCACGAGAGCGGCGCGATCACCCGGACCTTCCAGACCGGGCTGCCGGCCGGCACCTACTGCGACGTCCAGCACGGCGACCCGCAGGCGGGCGGCGGCTGCACCGGGCCGACGTACCAGGTGGGCACCAACGGGCAGTTCACCGCCACGGTCGGCGCGGGCGACGCGGTCGCGCTGTACGTCCAGTCGGGCGCGAGCGTCTCCGCCGCCTCGTTCAACGTCAACGCGACCACCTCGGTCGGGCAGAACATCTACGTGGTCGGCGACGCGGCGGCGCTCGGCGCCTGGGACCCGGCGAAGGCGCTGCCGCTCTCCTCGGCCGGCTACCCGGTCTGGTCGCTGGCGCTGTCGCTGCCGGCCGGCACGTCCTTCCAGTACAAGTACGTCCGCAAGGACGCGAGCGGCGCGGTGACCTGGGAGTCCGGCGCCAACCGGACGGCGACGGTGCCCTCCGGCGGGACGGTCGCGCTGAACGACACCTGGCGGCCGTGAGGCCCGGGCCTCCGGGTCGTCCCGGATCCCCGCCGGCCGTTGCGGCGGGGATCCCCTCGTCGCCGCCGCTCCCGGGGCGGGTGGCGGCGGCGACGGGCGGGGGTGACGGATCCGTCCGTCACCCCCGCCCGATGTACGGCATGGCCGTCGCCATCACGGTGGCGAACTGCACGTTGGCCTCCAGCGGCAGCCCGGCCATGTGCCGTACGGTGCGCGCCACGTCGGCCACGTCCATGGTCGGCTCGGGGGCGATCCGGCCGTCCGCCTGCCGCGCGCCCGAGCCCATCGCGGCGGTCATGTCGGTCGCCGCGTTGCCGATGTCGATCTGACCGCAGGCGATCCGGTACGGGCGGCCGTCCAGCGACAGCGACTTGGTCAGACCGGTGACGGCGTGCTTGGTCGCGGTGTAGGCGATCGAGTGCGGGCGCGGGACGTGCGCGGAGATCGAGCCGTTGTTGATGATCCGGCCGCCCTGCGGGTCCTGCGCCCTCATCTGCCGGAACGCGGCCCGGGCGCAGAGGAAGGCGCCGGTCAGGTTGAGGTCGACCACCGCCCGCCAGTCCTCGACCGCCAGCTCCTCCACCGGGACGGCCGGGCCGAAGGCGCCGGCGTTGTTGAACAGCAGGTCCACCCGGCCGTGGCTCCCGGCGGCCGCGGCGAACAGCGCCTCCACCGCGGCCGGGTCGGTGACGTCGGTCGGCACCACGTCGGCCGGGGCGGCGCAGAGCCCGGCGGTCTCCCGCAGCGGCCCGGACCGCCGGCCGGCCAGCACCGTCCGCCAGCCGGCCGCGGCCAGTTCGACGGCCACGGCCCGGCCGACGCCGCTCCCGGCTCCGGTGACGACGGCGATCCGCGGGTTCGCGGCACCCTTCATGGCACCCTCCTCGATGGCTGTTCCCGGTCGGACCCGGGGGAGCGCTCGCCGGCGTCCCCCGGGCCCGTGCCGGGCGTGTCCCGTGGATCCTCGCGGACAGCAGGGCCGTCCGTCACCGGGCAAAGCCCCCAAATCCGGACGGCTCGACGCGGGTGCGGTGGCCACCCCCGCCGTCCGGCCCCCGCCGGTCGGGGGGACCGGTGAGGGTCTTTACCCGATCGCGAACAAACATTGGATTTCCGGTGGCGACCTCGCAACCGGGCCGCCCCGGCCTACGTCATAAGATCGCAGGAAGGCGCACCCCCGCGAGGGGCGGCGCGCCACCACTCCGGGGGACGTGCCATCGCTGTGCCCCCGGGTCTGTCCGGCCCCACCGGGGGGCCGCCGCCCGGTCAGACGGACCGGGCGCGACATCGGTCGGAGAGTCCTCACCGTGCTTAGGCAGTCGTCCCGTTCCCGCGCCGTCCTGTCCGGCGCCGCCGTGCTCGCCCTGGCCGCCTCGCTCGCGGCCTGCGGGAGTTCCGGCGGTGGGAAGGGGGGCGGCGCCGCGGCGAACGCCACCCCGGCCGGCGGCAGCAGCTCGGCCGGCAGCCCGAGCGCCGCCGGCACCGGCCCGGCCACGACCGGCAGCGCGACCCCGACCGCCGCCGGCAAGGTGCTGATGCCCACCGGGCCCGCCGCCGCGCTCAGCAAGGTCCGGGACACCTCCGCCGGCCCGATCATGATGACCAAGGTGACCGGCGCGAAGTCCGGCGTCACCGGCCAGGTCTGGGTCTGGCTGCCGCCCGAGTACAACGACCCCAAGTTCGCCAAGACCGGCTTCCCCGTGCTCACCCTGTTCGCCGGCGGCCAGAGCAACGGCTACAACACCTGGACCGACAACCAGCTGCCGATCCAGGAGGAGAACGAGCGCCTGGTCAAGGAGGGCAAGTCCCACCCGTTCATCATGGTCATGCCGGTGCAGAACTTCAACGGCGACGAGAAGAACGCGCTGGACTGCTCCGACATACCGGGCCAGCCCAAGATGGGCACCTGGATGGCCGAGGACATCCCGGACTTCGTCCGCGCCAACTTCCGCACCGTGAAGGGCCGCGACGGCTGGGGCGTGATGGGCGCCTCCACCGGCGGCTTCTGCAGCGCCAAGCTCGCCCTCCAGTACCCGCAGGTCTACAAGGCCGCGGTGCCGATCGACGGTTACTTCATCCCGGACTCGGGGCTGTGGAAGGGCCACGACGCCGAGCGCGCGGCCAACAACCCGGACGTGCTGGTCGCCCAGGGCAAGGCCGAGGTGAGCATGCTGGTCACCGCGGGCGGTGCCAACCCGTACGAGACCAAGGTGGTCAAGAGCTGGGTGGCCAAGGCGGCCGCGCCGGTGAAGATCGAGTACTACGAGCAGCCCGGCGGCAAGCACCTGACCTCGGACTTCAAGAAGATGATCCCGGACACCCTGGTCTGGCTCACCGCCCACCTGGCGCCGCCGGAGTCCGACTGAGGCCCCTGCTCCCACCCGTTCGCACCTGCCGCCGCCGGTGCCGGGGCGCGTTGGCGCTCCCGGCGCCGGCGGTCCTGCTTTCCGGCGGCTTTCCCCCTCCGTCTCCCGCTGTTTCCCGTTGTCCTCCGCCGTTTTCCGCTCGGGGCCGAGACTCGTCCACAGGCCCGTGACCTGCGCGTCAATCGGACATTGATTCGCTTCTGATCGACTGCCGACACCTTGGCTGGGGCGGTCCTCCACCGGCCGCCGCCACCCGCCGTGCCCCAAGCCGTGAAGAGAGTGCCATGCCGATCCACCTGGTGCCCCAGCCCGTCCCCACCGTGCCCGCGCAGGGCCAGTCCGGAGCCGTCCCGCTGGGGGTGGACGCGTACGGACGGGCCGCGGACGACGAACCGGCCACCCTGCGGTTCGCCGGGCTGCGCCTGGTGCACGCCGCACTGCGCCGCGACCTCGCCCGGCTGCCCAACGCGCTACGGCTGCTCCAGCCCGACGAGGACGACAAGGGCGAGGCGCTGCTGCGGCACTGGAACTTCGTCACCGCGATGCTCACCTGCCACCACGAGCAGCAGGACACCCGGCTCTGGCCGATCGTGCGCCGCTTCGCGCCCGAGCTGCGACTGCTGCTCAACTGGCTGGAGGACGACCACCACAACCTCGACCACTCCTTCACCCGGGTCACCACGCTGGTGCGGATAGCCAGCCGGGACACCGGCAGCGCCTGGCCGGTCGCGTACGCGATGGAGGACCTGGCGGCCCGGCTGGAGACCCACCTGCGGATCGAGGAGCGGCAGCTGCTGCCCCGGATGGAGCGGGTGGTCGCCGAGGGCTCCCGGCTCGGCGGGCTGGGCGAGCTGCTGGACCTGCTGCGCCTGGCCGACGGCCCGGGCGTCGCGGACGCGCTGGTCTGGCTGCTGGAGGGTGTGGAGCCCGCGTCGGTCGAGCGGCTGCTGGCCGAGTGTGACGACGACGTGGCCCGCAACTGGCCGCACTGGCACGCGACCTACCAGCGCTGCACCTCGCCGCTGTGGGCGCCGGCGGACGGTTCGGTCGGCGGCGTCGCGGGGGTCGGGAGCGTCGGGAGCGTCGGCCTGGGGAGCGTCGCCGACTGACCCGGGAGCTTTCGCGGGCCGTTGATCTACGCGCGTGGCATGAGCCTCCGGCACAGACCTCCGGCATATGCGAGCAGTCGTCGGGAATCAGGTGACACCTCAACTCCACACGCCCCCTGAGGGATTCGACCCATCGGCCTCGGGGTCCAGACACTCCGGACGCTCCGGGCCGGGCCAGGGAAGGCGTCACGCCGGCGGTCGATGGCGGGCCGCGCCCGCCGCCCTACCGTCGACGGCATGACCACAGCGCGCAGCACCCCCGACCCGCACCGCCCCCGCCCCCGGACAGGCTTCCGGGCCCACTTCGGGACTCGGTCCCGCGCCCGCTCCCGGCGCGGCCCCGCGTTCCTCGCCGCCGGCGCCGTCCTGGTGCTCGGCGCCGGACTGACCGCCTGCGAGGGCGGCGTGGCCCTCTGCCTGGACGACCACAAGTGCACCGTCGGCATCAAGGCCGACAAGGCCGACGGCGCCAAGACCGTCAAGGTCTTCGGCGGCGACAACCCGATGGAGATGACCGTCGGCCACATCACCGACAACTCGGCCGAGGTGACCATCGGCGACCGCAAGAAGACCGCCGCCATGGACTCCGAGACCTCCGTCAACAGCGTCAGGATCACCCTGCGCAAGGCGAACAAGGCCGACCGCTACGCCGAGCTGCACGTCGAGCGGGACTGACCCCCGGCCCCGACCGCAGGCTCCCGACACCGGCGAAGCGCTCCCCGGCGCCTAATCCGGCAGGCGGTTGAGCCACTCCAGCGGGGCGACCCGGATCGCCGTGTGCGGCGAGCCGTCCCACTCCACCGGAAGCCCGACCGCCTCCAGCGCGGCGACCACCATCCGCCCGACCTCCAGCGTCCGGCACTCCGAGGCCGCGGTGCTCTCCTCCTCGGCGCGGAAGCCGCCGTAACGCAGCATCAGCCCCCGCCCGGCGGCCGCCGCCTCGGTGTCCTGCTGGTGGAAGAAGACGAAGCCGACCGAGTCCTCCGCGGCCTCGCCGCCGATCTCCGCGTAGCCGCATCCCGCGCAGCAGGTGAAGTCCATCGCCGCGACGATGCCCTGGTCCTCCAACGCGTCGAAGGCGTCCGCCAGTCGGTCCACGTCGGTGGTCTCCGGCCAGGCCGCCTGCTCGGCCAGCCGCTCGGTCCACAGCGGAGCGACGATCCGCTCCGCCTCCTCCTGCGTCAGCCCCTGGTCGTCGAGGTCATCGACCAGGGACTCGGCTATCTCGTCCGGCTCCTGGAAGCCGCACCGGATCAACTCGCGGGCCCGCTCCTGGGCGTCGCGCAGCACGTCGGGGGTGAGAACCGTCTCCTCGGTCATGTCCGCATCCTCGCACCCGCCACTGACACTGATACTGCTAACCGGTCCCCGGTGGTCGTGGCTCTGCCACTGACTGACGCCCTGCTGGGCTGTCCTCCGGTTGTTCTGTCCGGCTGCCGGGGCCCGTTCCCCA